>ONCB01000095.1 GCA_900316175.1 uncultured Succinatimonas sp. | reverse complement strand
GATGAGCATCTTCTGATCATCGCTCTTGGAGAAGCGGTGAGTTACGGTAGTGGTACAGCCTGCTAATAAAAGCTCTAAGGCCATAGGGCGGCCTACGATGTTGGATGCGCCAACTACAACTGCGTTAAGGCCCTTAAGATCATCACCTAAGGTTCTTCTAAGCAGAGTCATAACACCGTGTGGGGTGCAGGCACAGATATAAGGAATTCTCTGAACCAGACGGCCTACGTTGTATGGGTGGAAACCGTCAACGTCCTTTGATGCTGAGATCTTCTCAACAATGCTTGACTCGTCAAGATGATCTGGAAGAGGGAACTGAACCAGGATACCGTCAACTTCAGGATTGTTGTTTAAATCCTCGATAAGCTTGTCAAGTTCTGCCTGAGTGGTAGTCTCAGGGAGATCATAGGCAAATGATACGATACCTACATCCTCACAGGCCTTGCGCTTGTTGCGTACATATACCTGAGAGGCTGGATCGGAGCCTACGAGCACTACAGCAAGACCAGGTCTTCTGTTGCCTTCTGCCACGCTCTTGTCAACGATAGCTCTAAGCTCTGCTCTTAAATCCTTGGCGATAGCCTTACCGTCAATAATCTGGGCTGTCATTAAATGTTCTCCTGAGAAATGGAAATATTGTTTGTATTCTGTTAATCGTTAACTGTCTGTACGGCAGGAGTAGTCTCTGCTGTCTGATTAGTATAGAAGGTAATACCTTTATATAACATGTTAACGCTGATAATAAATAAAGCTACTGCAAAGATACGCTTTAAAGTAGCAGGTTGTAAACTTTTTCCTACATTGACTCCCCATGGTGCACAAAGATAGGAAACAGGCACTACGCAGATTGCCGCAAGCACGTTTACTAAACCGAAGGTGCCAATTGGTGCTAAAGCTGGAGTTGATCCTAAGTTTAAGAAGATCATTAAGAGCGCGCCAGGTACACATACAAATAATGATACAGCAGATGATGTGCCTACAGATTTGTGTGGAGGCTCAGAGCAGGCGTTTAACACTGGCACAGTTAAGGTGCCGCCGCCGATGCCAAGCATACATGAGAAAAAAGCGATGCAGAAAGATATGATGCCCTGACCTACAGCTCCAGGAAGTGACCTGAATGCAGGCTTTGCCTTGGCTCTGAATAAAGTGTTTAGGGAGTTTAAAATCATGATGGAACCAAAGAGAATGGTAAGCCATGCTCCACCGTAGAATTTTGAGATGGTGATACCGCAGGCTACACCGATTAGCATGGTTACAGACCAGCGCTTGATTACATCTATATCAGTATTGCCTTTTTTGTACTGAGCTCTGGCTGCTGAAATAGAAGTTGGGATCATACATAAAAGAGAAGTACCGGTTGCAACCACAACTGCAACATCAAGCGGAACCTTAAAGAATACTGTGAACACAAATGTCAGACATGGCACGAAGATAATACCTCCGCCGATGCCTAAAAGACCTGCCAGAAAACCGGCAATCACACCGCATACAAGCAGAATGGATACGGTTTCAATCAATTCAATAAAAGGAATACCAAGGATCATTTTCTATCTCCTCAAAAGGTGTGTGTATTCTACCAAATTTTGCGATCGAGATCTTATTTTGCCCAAAACAATTTAAATGAGCAAATATGTGCAAATGGCTTATATTTCACGTTGATAAGGCTTTTTTAGTGGAAGGGGATAAAAAAATAAAAAATACTGTTGACGTAAGAGCTTTGCTTATGTATTATATGCTCCGTTAAATCGCTTCGTTACTGAAGCGTGGTTTCATGGTTAACCTATAAATCCATAGCTTGCGTCCTTAGCTCAGTTGGATAGAGCAACAGCCTTCTAAGCTGTGGGTCAGAGGTTCGATTCCTCTAGGACGCGCCAGAAACCTTAATTTAACTTCTCTCGATGGTGGCTATAGCTCAGTTGGTAGAGTCCCGGATTGTGATTCCGGTTGTCAAGGGTTCGAGCCCCTTTAGCCACCCCATCTTGCAGTCTTCGTTCGCGGGAGTGGCGAAATTGGTAGACGCACCAGATTTAGGTTCTGGCGCCCTAGGTGTAAGAGTTCGAGTCTCTTCTCCCGCACCACCCTTAAATAAGCAACTTTTAGTTGCTTTTTTTATCCCCCAAAGATCTCGTTTTTTTCTTACCTGCAGGATTGTTTTAACCAGAACAATCTTGCAACCAGCAGCGTTGAAACAGGAATTTAGTCAAATCTATTTTTACATATTTATATGTTTTTATAGATTTTATAAGATCCAAAATAGCGACTTGTTTAAGCGTATTCAGTTATTAACTATTGATGAAATGTGTGATAACAATTTGAGTAAATTAAAATATACTGGAGTAATATTCTTCAAAACGAAATATAAAGATGTTATCTTCTTTGTTTATAGAAAAATGAAAACGTCTTAAAGGAGTCCGGTATGTTTTCTTTTACTTCAAAACTCAAGCGTCTGCCTTTTTTTCTGACCACACTGGCAGTTACCTTAATATTTTGTATTGTATTTATATCTATCTTTTATTTACCACCTCTTATTGCTGGTTATGGCATACACTCCAAAGAAGCAAGTGAGCTTCTTTTTGATAACTTAGGAACCTGGACTCCATATTTAATAACTTTTATGGTTACAGTTGTTGTTTTGCCTTTGGTCGAGACTGTTGCAATTATCAGACGTGTGAATGATATTACAGACGGAAGATTATTTGTTTCTGTTTTAGTTGCAGCTTTATTCGTATTTCTTATTTGGAATTCACTGTACGGACACTTTTTAGAGCTGTATCTTTGTGGAATTATTGCTGTTTGTGCTGTACTGTTTTTCGTCCCATCAAATTTGATTAAAAAGTCCTGATTATCTAGATGTGGCAACTGGCATTGGTGAAATTGTTATTCTGGTCTTCAAGAATGAGTCGTATTTGGTTCTTTATGACATCGATGTCTGTTGCTTTTTTATCTGTTGCTCTTATTGTTTTCATATTTGTGGCCTGCTCTCCTTTCTAATGCTGAATTAACTGCCTCAAATGTATTTAGAATTTGGTTCAGCAGATTAGTAGAGAACATCCCAAAACTTTCATTTATAATTCTTGCTATAGGTGCGTTTTATCTGGTATTGATTTTTGTTGAGTGTGCTGCGATTGTAAAGCGAGTCAATGATGTTACCGACTGTTGTTTGTGGATATCATTTGCAGTAGCAGCATTATTTCTTATATCTCTGTATATGTGGCTCTTCACTCTTATGTTGCCATTCTATGTATTTGTGATTATTCCTTCGCTACTGTGTTTCCTGCCCTCTCCTCTTAATCTTTTCACTTAATCTCCGGTTTTGTTAAACATCTATCAGAATATGGAAGTGTGCCTTGCTAGAATATCCTTAACAGGCAAAACAATCAAACAGACAGCTCTATGCAATTAAAAAGGCGGAGTAAACATAATGAAGATTATCCATACCTCAGACTGGCATTTAGGCCAGAGCTTTCACGGCTTTGACAGAAGGTATTTTGAATACCGCAAGTTCTTTGAACAGCTTTTTGATACCATTGAAAAAGATAAGGCGGATGCGCTTTTAATCAGTGGCGACATCTTCCATAACTACAATCCTTCAAATGAGGATGAGAAGCTTTTATCAGAGTTTTTAACTGAAGCTGTAAGACGCTTCCCTCATCTTCAGATTGTTGCAACCTCTGGCAATCATGACGGCGCATCAAAGCTTGATGCTGTAGCAGGATACTGTGACCTTTGTGACAGAATAACCGTTGCAGGCAGTCTGCCGGTTGCTGTGGAAAACAAAGACGGCAGCCTGATAAAGACCTTAAAAACTGAAGATCTTATCGTGCCTCTTCATAATGCAGACGGCTCTTTGGGCGCCTATGTCATAGCAATGCCTTTTATCAAATGGCCTGAGACACTTACCAATCTTGAGGTTTTAGAAGAACAGAACTTCAGTGAGTTTGAAAATTACATCAATGCCCTGTATGAAAAGGCTCTTGATGAAATTTCCAGGGTCAATACTGATAATCTTCCTGTGATTGCCATGGGGCACTTTGCGCTTAGTTCAAAAAATCAGGAAAGCTATAAAAACTGCAATGGTGAGAAATTCAATCCTAAGGTCATAGGCGGTGAGAGCTGCATTCATGTTCCTTTTCTAAAGAAGGTTGCCTACGGTGCCTTAGGCCATATCCATACACCTATGAAAGTTATGGACAATACCTGCTACTGCGGATCACCTCTTGCGGTGAACTTTGGTGAGAACTTTGTACATCATCTGATTGAAGTCTCCTTTGAAAATGGTGCAGAGGCTTTAATCAAAGAAGTTGAGCTTCATAATCCTGTAAAGCTTTTGCGCAGAGATATCAATATCACTGATGCAGACACCTTTACTCGTGAGCTTGAGAATTTTACAAATGAAAGTGGATTTTCAAATACCGGCGAGCCAAAGCCTCTTGAAGAGCGCGACTTTGTGCAGATCTGCATTGAGCTTCCTCTTGAGCACAAAGAGCTGTTAAATCAGATCCGTGATGCCTTCAAGCAGTTTGAGACTGAGTTCTGTACTCATTACCGCATTACGCCTTTGAAGATAAATTTATCCAGAAACGGCGTAATTCAGGACAACAGTTTTGTCGGCAAAACTGCCAAAGAACTTGATCCAATGGAAGTATTCACACAATTTTACCGTCAGAACAGGGATGGCTCTGAGCCTGATGAAAAGATGATGACACTGGTATCTTCCTACTTTGAGAAGGTAAGAGCACAGATGACTAATGGCGAACAGGATTAGGTAGAGACTATGAAGATTTTAAAGATTGAAGGTCAGAACCTTGCAAGCTTAAAGGACAGCTTTGAGATTGACTTTACTAAAGAGTGCTTTGAAAAGAACGGTCTTTTTGCCATCTTCGGTAAAACAGGTGCCGGCAAGACCACTATTTTAGATGCAATGACTTTAGCTCTCTACGGTGAGATTGCAAGACCTGATATATCTGTTGAAAGAACTGGCGGTAAATCCCAAATCAATGGGATAAGTCTTAACAACAAAGGCTTTATCTATTCGGAAGGCAGCTCAGGTGTTGCATATGCAAAAGTTACCTTTGAGGGCAATGACCATCTTACCTATTGCGCTGAATGGATACTGAGAAAAGTAGGAGATTGTCCTTCAAAAATTATCAGAAATTTAACCAGCGTAGATGCCCGTGTGGAGCTTAACCTTAATAGCGCTAAGGCTGTGACTGCTATGATTGAGAAGCTAACCGGTCTTACCTTTGAAAACTTTACCCGTACAGTTCTGCTCCCTCAGGGCGCCTTTGCAAACTTTGTGGACTCAAAGGTGACAGAGCGTGCAGAGCTGCTCTCAAAGATCAGCGGTCTTGGCATCTACTCAGCATTTGCTCAGATGGTTCATGAAGACTTTAAAGATGTTAACTCACAGCTTGAAGATCTTTCTTCGCAGATAGCTGCTCAGGAACAGTTTATAAAATCTGATGAGGCTGTAAATGTCCTTAATGAAAAGCAGGAAAAACTTAAAGACTGTATCACTAGCTGTACTGATGCGGCATCCAGGATAAAAGCTGCTATACAATATGAGAAAGCTGTAGATGATGCTTTATTAAAGGAGCAGCAGGCTCGGGAGAATTTAGCTTTAGTCGATCAAAAGTCAAAGGATATCGAGGAGCTTAAGAACCGTCTTGAGCTTGCACAAAAGTGCGCATTGCATAAACGCACTTATGAGGCCATGTTAAATGCTCAGAGTGAGGTTGACAAGGCAGACAGGAGTGCTCAAACCGCACTTTCAGTCTTTGACGAGGCTAAAAGGAAATACAGCAGGGCATCTGATGATTTAGTCTCTCTTTATGATGGTTTCAACTCTTTTGGGCCTCAAAAGGAACTTAATCCTGAAGCTGTTGAGTCTCTGATAGCACAGGAGTCTTTATTAGTCTCAGTTACTGATGACTTTTATAAAGCCGCAAACGAGATTACTGATGCGCAAGAAACTCTTGCCTCTCTTAAGGAATTAGAAGAAAAGTTTGCTGATGATGAGACTCAATTAAATGAGGAGCTTGCAAAGCTTCGTCAGAATCTTCGTGATATAGACAGCTCTTTACAGACTGATAATGATTTTGCAGATACAAAAGATCTGCTTTTAAAAAAGCATGAGATCCAAAATAAGAAAACAGCTCGTGAGGCTGCGGTCAAAAATATCCAAAAAGCATCAGATCATATTGAAAAAGCTCTTGCAGATCTGTCAAATCTTATTGAAAAGGGGAGTGAGAGTCTAAAGAGAAAAGAGGAGCTGAAGGTTTCAATACAAGCTGATGAGACCACCTTAAAAGAGTGTGAATCAGAGCTTGCAGAACTTAAGATAAAGCTTTTGCCTTTTGAAAAGCTTGATACTTTAAAGGAGCTTAGAGAGAGTTTAAAACCTGGAGATATCTGTCCTTTATGCGGCAAGGTTCACGAGGGTAGTGATAAAGCCCCTGTATTTGAGAATGAGACTTTTGCTGCATTATCGGCACAGCGTGATACTGCTTTAGCAAAGCATGAAAAGCTTTCAAATAGCCTTAATCAGAAGAATGCTGATTTTAATAAGCTTGAAGCTCAGACTGAAACTTTTAAAGACTCTGTGGAAAGAGCAAAAGGCAATATAGAGCTTTTAATTTCTGATGCCAAAGAAAGTCTCAAAGACTATGTTTCTGAAGAGGTCTCCTTTGCCACAATGGAAGACTGCTGCAGGGTAGTGGAATATCTTGAAAAGAAGATAGTAATTCTTAATGAGGAGATTGCTGAGTTTGCAAAGGAAGAGAGTGACATCTCCCTTAAGATAAAGTCAATTGAGGATGTGAACACTTTAATCAAAAATAATAAGGCTGCTGCTGAGACTCTGAAAAAGAATAAGGCAGAAAGTGCTATTGAAGAGAAGCGAGGCAATGCAAATGGAACTCTTGCAAATGCATCTAAGATTAAACAAGATAAAGCAGATGAGTTTAATAAAAAAACAGGCGGCGCTTTCTTTATTGATAATGAAGCTTTTGTTGCGCAGAAGTTTTTAGAGCATCTTAAGCGCTGTAGCCTAAAGCTTCAGGAAGTAAAAAAGCTTAAGTCTGATATGGAAGTCTCTGCTAAAAATCTTGAAGACGCACAAAATGCCCAGAAGACTGCGGAGGATGCTTTCAAGGTTCAATCAGATTCACTGCAGAGTGCTTTAGCTCAGTTAAATATCACTCCTGATGATTTTAGTACTCATCTGGCTTTTATAAATGATCAAAAAAAGGCAGAGGATGCTCAAAAGAGCATTGCTGACTTTGAGAAAGCATTAAGCGAAGCGAAAGATAACGTAACCAATGCCTCAGGTGAAAGCTCTGGAGCCAAGGCTAACTTAAAGGGCAGCATTGAATCTCTTATTGCCTTTGAAGGTGACTTTATTAAGCTTCAGAGTGCAGGTACAGATTTAAGTGTGCTTTTAGATACTGATGAGTGCTTTGAAAAGAATGGTCTGTTAGCTCCTTTAACTAAGCTATGCGGTGCTTTAGATACCTTTAAGCTTGTAAAAGAAGATCAATCTGATGACCAGGTTCAGTATCATGCTGACAAAAACGCCATAAAGCGCATTGGAGATCTTAATGGGGCTTTTGACTCTATCAATAAAGCTGTAGGCTCTATTATGTTTACTCACACAGATGCATCTGAGAAGAAGAAAGTTCTTGAAGCTGAAAAACAGAAGATCTCTGATGATAATCAGTCCTTAATCGCACTTAAAGATCTGCTTAAAGATACGATTAAGTTTAATAACTTCGCACAGGCAATGCTTTTTCAGCGTGTGCTGGTGGATGCAAGTTCCTATCTTAAGCAAATGAGCCGCGGTCGTTATGAGGCAAGAGCTATTGAAGGAAGTGAAAACAGCTTTGACTTTATTGTTATTGACACCACAGATGGAGATACTCAAAGACCTCTGAACCGACTCTCAGGAGGTGAAAAGTTCGTACTTTCGCTGTGTCTTGCCATTGCTCTGTCTGACTGCACTGCAAAGGACACTCCTATAAAGTCACTGTTTATTGACGAGGGCTTTGGAACCTTGGATGATGATTATCTTGATGCTGTGATTGAGTCCTTAAAAGATCTTCGCTCAGGTCATGAACAGAGAACTGTAGGCATCATTACCCACGTGGAATCACTGCGTGAGAAGATTGCTCTGAGCATAGATGTCAACCGCATTGGAGCTTCTAAGTTCAGCCGTATCCGTGTGAATGAGGCTTAGTTTTCTGAAGTCTATGTCCATAAGATATAAAGTTACTGTTTAGATCTATTTTTGGGGTTAGTTACAGTTGTGTTAAATGTATAAATTGGTAATTGGTACGAAATAACCGAAAACTAATCCATTATGACAGTCTCACAGCAGACTGTCAGCTCATTAAAAAATCAGTGTGATTTGATTCACAAAATTG
>ONCB01000092.1 GCA_900316175.1 uncultured Succinatimonas sp. | reverse complement strand
AACGTCAGTGCAGAGAGTATGTCATCTAAAGGAAGGACTGACCTTCTGATAGAAACAGGTAACAGAAGAATTGTAATTGAATTAAAGTATGCCCAAAACAAGAATGAGGCAAAAGTAAAACTTGATGAGGCGGTAGCTCAGATTAAGGCAAGAGATTATGGCAACATCCTGCCTTTAAAGAAAGAGACACTTAAAATTGCAGCTGTCTTTAATGCCGATCCAAAAGTCAGAGCTTTTACTTACTTTAAGTCTTTATAAAGCGTATTAGTTATACTTTATCTGATGAAGTAATTACAGAATTTAAGAATAGAGATATTCTTGATTTTGACGAAGTCTCGGATTAAAAATCCGAGATTAAAAGTTTGCTTAGGATAACAGGTTTAAAATTGCCTTTGCTGACTCAAAGTTGTCAGGATCAATTTTATCTGGTGACACTGTTATATGGAACTGCTGCTCAATTTCGGTGATGATGTTGACAATATCAAGCGAATCAAGAATTCCGTCAGAGATTAAACTGTTTTCAACTGTAAAATCCACATCAGGTTTAACTTTCTTTAATAATTCTAAAACTTCATTTAAATCATGCATCTTTGTATTTTTCCTCGATAAGTTTTCTGTCAATTTTACCATTCAGGTTCAGAGGGATCTTATCAAGCTGTATAATTTTATTAGGTACCATATATTGTGGTATTTTCTTTGTAAGAACAGTTTTGAGATCATTTTGAGAAAGTGATCCTGAATATACAGCGATGATATTCTGGTTTTGATGATTATAGATACAGCAGGCATTGTTCACACCATCTACAGCAATAATGTTGCTTTCAATTTCACCAAGCTCAATTCTGTGGCCGAGCCTTTTGATCTGAAAGTCTTTGCGTCCTGCAAATACTACATTATTCTGTTTATCCACATAGGCAAGGTCGCCGGTTCTATACATTAACTCAATCCAGTTTTTATTGACCGGATTCTGTACAAAGGCAGCCTGGGTCTTTTCCTGATTTCCAAAATAGCCACTGGACAGGCATTGACCTAGAATGCAGATTTCACCGATTTCGCCTGTTGAAGCGAGGTTATTATTTTCATTGAGAATAATAATTTCTGAGTTTTCACAGGCTTTTCCTAAAGGCAGGCTGTCATCATCAGAAAAGTCTCTGTCAATGTCATAGTACATGCAGGCATACGTAGCTTCAGTAGGTCCATACATACTTACAAATCTTGCATCAGGTAGATGTTTTTTCCACACATTTAAATGTTTGCAAGGCATAACCTCACCGCAGAATATAACCAGTTTTACAGAATCTGGTATACATACGTTAAAGGCATTTGTGTTAACGACATTGCAAAGAGCAGATGGAACCCAGATTAAGGTGTTAATCTGCTTGTCCTTAAGATACTGAAGAATCAGCTTAGGGAATGTAAAAAACTTCTTTTCCGGAATGAAAAGGGTGGCACCGGTTTTCAGCGGAATAAAGATATCTGGAACTGAGGCATCAAAATAGAATGGCGCCTGGCTGCATAAAGATGAATCCTCTGTCAGCTTGTATTTTTCACAAATCCAGTCTGTAAAATCAATTACAGCAAGATGTGAAATGGTAACGCCCTTAGGGCGTCCGGTAGAACCGCTGGTAAAAAGCACATAAAGAATATCTGTGGATTTTGCCTTATCTCTTATCAGCGATAATTTATCTGTATCGATGGTGGTTTCAAGAAGCTCTTTATAGTGCTGAATCCTGTATTTGTCTGAAAATAATTCTGAAGCTTCTTTTGTGGTGTCGTCGCAGATAATCAGACCTGGATTTAATGTTTCAAGAATTAAACTGACTCTTTCAACCGGCATCTGAGGATCAATAGGCACATAAAAGCATCCGGCATAAACCGCACCTAAATAGGTGTATATGCAGCTGGCACTCTTATCCATGTAGACAGCTACAGGATTACATCTTTTGACTGTCTTTAAAATGCCGCTGCCGATTTTTTGAGCATTTTCTAAAAAGTCTTTGAAGGTAAGAGAAGTATTCCTGTCTGTATATGCAGCCTTATCAGGAAAATTATGAGCTGTCTTTTCAAGAAACTGAAGTATGGTTGAATACATTAAAACACCTGGATTAGTTAATTGTTCTTATGGAAGACTTCATTTCTTGGTATGGCAAAGTCATAGATATTTGAACAGTCATTTTCAGTTATATCTTTACATATCACCATAAAACTTTTTTTAAGATCGACTAAGTAGCTGTCTATGTTTTCGACAGTTATCTTTTCTGAGAGCTTAAGATCTTCAAGAACCTTTCCAATTCTGTTAAAACGCTCCTGCGGATTTATGTTTAAATCTCTGGCGTAATAATCAAAGGTTTTTAATTCACACTCACCGTTACCGTTTATATATTCACCGGTAAACTGTTTGTTAAATCTGTATGGAACGGCACAGCAGGTTTCAGCATAATGGACAAAGGTAAATGCATGCACGTAATCTGTTCCAAGCATAATCTGTTTTACATTGCCTGATATGCAGTATGAGAATGGAGAATCACAGCCAAAGGAGTGCGTGTTTTCAAGTGATGCAAGGTAATCTCTGTCCTTTCCCCATACCGCAAATGAATGCATAGGATGTCTGGTTCTTGAAAAATCATCACGCTTTAAAGCGAGGTTTCCCAGGGCACCGGTAACGCAGCGGGTGTTTTTTATGTCATAGCGGTGCTTGTTGCTAAATTCAAAGGAAAAGGTTGGAATAAGTATTGTTCCTTCGGAACCAACAGCATTCTGAAAGGCATCGATTAGTCGGTTTCCATCAAAATTACTGATATATTTTTTTGAAGCTAAAGCAAGTTTAATAAGTTCAGATGAAATCCAGACGGAGTCACCTTTGCTTAATTTAAACGCATCAACAATTTTCTGATAGAACATGCCTTCACCTTAGATCGACGCTACTGGAGTTTATTGAGATCTTCAATTACATTTGAGACCTTAACAGATCTGGCTACAAAAGAGCTTATCTTTAATTTTTCAATCTTTGCCTGTGCCTTTTTTGCAGCCTCAATACTGTCAAAGGCTACAAAGCAGGATGATCCTGATCCTGACATAAAGGACGGACCAAACTCTGAGAGGGTATCAAGCAGTGTCTGAACCTCAGGATATTCCTTTACAACAACAGAAGTAAAGCTGTTTTCAAAAGGAGCATTTACAAGCTCTTCAAAGGTTCTTACCTTACTGTCCTTTTTTAAGGCCTCAGAGCCAAACAGTTTTGCAGTAGGCACCTTGCACTCAGGAGTTGCCACAAGATAGTATTTTTCAGGGTAGCTCTTTTCTTCAAGGATCTCTCCAATACCTTCGGCAAAACAGGTCTTTCCTTTAATAAAAATAGGCACATCAGCACCTAATGAGGTTCCCATCTTTAAAAGGCTGTCCTCTTTGAGCTTAAGATCCCAGAGTTTGTTTAATACCATTAAGGTGGTTGCTGCATTGCCAGAACCGCCTCCTAAGCCCCCACCCTGAGGGAGTACCTTGTCGATGCTGATTTTTACACCCATTTTGCACAAGGTCTGCTCTTTTAAAAGCATGGCTGCTTTATAGATGAGATTCTTTTCAACCGGGAAACCAAAGTCTGTTAAAAGCTCAACTCTGTCATCATCAGTAGTTTCAAAATGCATGACATCACCATGATCTAAAATCACAAACAGAGTCTGAAGGTTATGATAGCCATCAGGTCGTTTTCCTGTGATATATAAAAAGAGGTTTAACTTACATGGACTTACAGTTGAAAATTTCATGTCTTTACCTTAAAAGTTAAGCCAGATAATTCTGGCTTAACAAAAGTTTTATCAATTAAACTGATTATTAGTTGATTCTTACAACGTTGTTGACCTTGATTCTGATTTTACTGAAGGCAGTTGAGATCTCAATATCTGTAGGCAGGGTGTATCCGCCACGGAAGGTCTTATATTGCTTGTATCTTACGATGTACTCATCATCAAAATTACAGCTTGTAACATAGCCTTTGCCATCATAGATTTTCTCGCCTTCAGGCATTCCCAGCATAATTTTTCTTAAATCGGCAACAGGGACATCAAAGCCAAATTCTCTTTTTAACAGTTCACGAGGGTTATTGCCGAAAAACTCTTCAGATCTTACTTTTAATAGAGTCTCTCCATCTGACATTACATCAACCTTGGCATACTGCATGCCCATAGGTCCTGTAAACTCCAAAGAGAAGTCCTCATGCTTATAGTGATAGTTAAAATCAACGGAGAATCTCTGACCTGAGAGCACCGCCATGAAACCTACCTTGCCGTTCTCTTCAAGTTCATTAAGGCTTAAGAGTTTTGCTTCACGTTCCTCTTTGGTGAGGTTGTCAAAATCAACCTCTTCAAGACCCGATGAAGAACAGGCTGTAAGGACGGTTAAAGCTGCTAATGTAAGATAAAGCTTTGATGATTTTACAAGCTTACTGAGCATTTTTGGTCTCCTGTGCTTCCTTGAGGATATTGTAGATTCTTATCAGCTCCTGATGGGCATTAAAGCCTTTTAAATTTAAATCTGAGGCTAAAAGACCGTAAAAACGTTCCTTACCTTCAATATGAGCAAGAACCTTCTTCAGGGTTTCTTCACCATATAAAAGCTCAAGACCTGCTTCATAATCTGCAATCTTAAGGTTTCCTGTAAGATGACACTGCAGGGCCTTTTCAAGGCACTTGTAGAAAGAAAGTTTATCAAGAGAGAACTCGCCTTGGCAGAAACTTAAAGTCCACTGCACGTACTCAAGAGCCTTTTCAAGATCTTTTGCTGCAAGCGCAATCAGACAGCGAAGTTCTCCCATTCTTAAGGTTGCCCATGGAGATTTGCTGTCAGGGAGCAGACCTAAAATCTGGCAGACATTTGCCTCATTGTCAAACTCTTCGTTTTCAAGCTCCTCAAGGTAGCTTCTGTACATCTCCTCACTTTCGTTGGATCCTGGAAGTGAGAGCAGAGCCTCCTGAAAATCTATGGCTGCATTGGTGTTGTTATAGACAAGATCATCATTTGGATAAATCTCAGACATACCAGGTACAATGGTTCTGTACACATTGATTCCGCCAAGATCGTTATATGATCTTACATAGATATCAAAGCCAAGCTTGCTTATCATATAGCGCAGGGCCTTAAACTGCTCCTGGGTAGAGCCAGAGAAGTCCCATGCTACAAAGCGGTAGTCAGGGATCTTTCTGTACATCTGCATTGGCAGGATACCTGTTGAATCAACAAAGTGGCTTTCTAAATTTACGATATCAGATACTCTTTCAAGGTCAAAGTCAGGCTCTTCAAAGTTATCTAAATCACTGAAGGTGCGTCCCTGCATTAACTCAGTTAAGGTCCTGTCAAGGGCTACCTCAAAGATTGGGTGAGCGCCAAAAGATGCAAAGCAGGTACCGTTGCGCTGATTAAACAGGACTACGCAGATTACTGGAAACTTGCCGCCTAAGGATGCATCATAGCAGACAGCCTTAAGTCCATCTCCCTGAAGATCATGCAGAGTCTTACATGATTTTTCGTATTTAGAGAGGATTTCCTCCGGGATCTTAGGAAGAGCAAGACCTCTTGATATTACCTCTTTCTTTACATAACGCTCAATGATCTCTGATAAGCCCTGTACCAGAGCTTCATATTCGGTGTTGCCGGCTGACATGCCGTTAGAGCCGTAAAGATTGTCCAAAAGGTTAACCGGGAAATAGACAACCTCGCCGTTTCTTGCGTTGGTAAAAGGAATTGAGCATACACCTCTTGAGAAGGAGCTTGACTGCAGATCAACCAAATGCTCTAAATTAAGCTCACCCTCTTCTTTGTAGAACTTGCGCAAGGAGGAGTTTAAAACATCGTTTGGGATCTCTGGATTTTCCTGATCAATCCTGGTCCACTTCTCATCCTTAAAATGCACGAAAGGGGCATTTGAGTTATCAAGACCAAGATAGTAGTCAGAAAAAGACATGTGAGTTGCAAGTCTTTCAAATAGTTCGCCATAGGCTGAAGCACGGGCTGCAAGACGTGACGAGCCCTTACCGTTTGAGTAAAGCACAGGACATGAGGTAACTTTAAGATTTACAGAGAAAACATTATTAAGAGGATTTAACCAGTTGTCCTCCATAACCTCAATTTTAAGCTGCTTTAAGATGGTGGAAAAGCGCTCGATGCTCTCTTCAAGCGGGGCATCTTTGCCAACGATTGTAGTCATTTTTTAACCTTTTATGTTTACGTAAACTCTTTTTATTTTAACACAAGCTCTTTAAGTTGTAGTTTTCCTTGTCCTTATAATGCAAGGCATTAGACGTTTTTATATAATGTAGGGTAAGAATTTTGAGGTTTAACGGATTTTGGTATGGATAATACAGAAGAGCCAGCTCTTAACAGCTCTGATAAAACTGATAACAGTATGGGCAGAGAGGTGAAGGAAAAGCCTGTGAATCTGGCTGGTCCTCCTTTAGCCTATAAGGCAGTTAACAGAATGAGGCGTCTTCAGGGAATTGCTCAGAAGGAACCTGGCATAAAATCAAAGTATGTTCCAAAAGAGATTATTGAAAGAATAGACAGATTAAGCAGGGAACTAGATGAGGAAATCAGACGTGAAAAGGAATTAGAAGAGGCTAAAAAAAGAGAAGAAGAAAATTCTTTATCCGATGACCCTTCAAAATCACTAAAAAAGGCAGATTTATCGGATAAATCTGACATTTCAGATAAAAATAGTGAAATTTCACCTGAAAATTCAGAAAGCACCGTAACTGACTCTAAATCTAATGATAATACATTGAATTTACAGAATAATTCTGATGATTTTGTTATAACAGACAGCTATTTTCCCAAGGCTATGAAGACAATAGACAGACTCAATAATGAAAAAAATGCGCTTTTATTAAAAATTCGGCGCAATTTTAGGCTTTTTATCATTATAATATTAGCGTTTGCAGGTTACTACGCTTACAGTGTTTACACCTCAAGAGATGACGTTACAGGCACTCTTGATAAAATCAGAGCCACACTTCCGGTGAAGCTTGATAACACTACAACCCTGACAGATATAAACAGAGTTGAGAATACACTGTATTTAAAGGTAGTTAAATTAAAAGATTCATTTGATGGATCCCAGACTTTAAATGAAGCGGTAGACAGGTATTCAGCCACAGCTTCTAAAAACTTCTGTTCAATTGAGTTTTTCAATTCTTTAATTTCAGGTGGCACTGCTATTAAAGTAGAGCTTCTGTCAGAAGATAACAGTACCTTAAAGGAATTTACTGTTGATAAGTGTGGAAAGTAGAACTGCAATAAAGATTTTTTTACTACAATTTGCAATTTTTTTGTGAGGATACAATGCAGAAAGTTGGTTTAATCGGCTGGCGTGGTATGGTTGGCTCTGTTTTAATGGAGCGTATGCAGCAGGAGAATGATTTTGCTCTTATCGATGCTGTTTTCTTCTCAACCTCTCAGGCAGGCCAGAAGGCTCCTTCATTTGGCGGTAAGGACAACGGTGTTCTTCAGGATGCTTATAATCTTGATGCACTCAAGGCTATGGACATCATCATCACCGCTCAGGGCGGCGACTATACCACCAAGATGTACAAGGCTTTACGTGACGCTGGCTGGACTGGCTACTGGATTGACGCAGCTTCAACTCTGCGTATGGAAAACGACACCAAGATCATCTTAGATCCTGTAAACCATGACGTACTGGATAAGGCTTTAAATGACGGCATCAAGTCATACATCGGCGGTAACTGCACCGTATCATTACTCTTAATCGCTTTAGCAGGCCTCATCAAGTCTGGCAACGTAGAGTGGATTTCTACTCAGACCTACCAGGCAGCATCTGGTGCCGGCGCTAAGAATATGCGTGAGCTCTTATGCCAGATGGGTGCATTATATGACTGCGTAAATTCAGAGCTTGCAGATCCACACAGCTCAATCCTGGATATCGAGCGTAAGGTTCGCTGCAAGATGAACGACGCTTCATTCCCAACTGATAATTTCGGTGCTCCTTTAGCAGGTTCAGCACTTCCTTGGATTGACAAGGAGCTTGAGAACGGTCAGAGCCGCGAGGAGTGGAAGAGCCAGGCTGAAGCTAACAAGATCTTAGGTTACGAGCCAGGTACTCTGCCAATCGATGGTAACTGTGTTCGTATCAGCTCAATGCGCTGCCACAGCCAGGCCTTAACCATCAAGTTAAAGCAGAATATGTCAATTGACAACATCGAGCAGTTAATCAAGGCTGATAATGACTGGGTAAAGGTAATTCCAAACCACAAGGAAGTAACCTTAAAGGAATTAACCCCAGCTACTGTTTCAGGTTCATTATATGTGCCAATCGGCCGTATGCGTAAGATGAACATGGGCGAGAACTTCGTATCAGCTTTCACTGTTGGTGATCAGCTCTTATGGGGTGCTGCAGAGCCATTACGCTGTATGCTCCGTCAGATCATTGGCTAATTGATTAGTTTTTAATCAGTTCAATAAACCTGCATTTTTGTAAAGTAAACTTTATGGATATGCAGGTTTTCTTTATTATCTTAACAAAGTTCATCTCTTTATATATTTTTCTCTAAGATACCTCCAATACTGGCAAAATTAAGTAAAAAGTATTTATCAGCAGAGATCTTTTATTCAAAAAATAAAATACGACAAACAAATCGATCCGATCTCACTCACATAATTGAATGAGAACCGATCAGAATAATCAAAATCATAAGCAGGCCTTATGAAGTGTTCTTTTA
>ONCB01000088.1 GCA_900316175.1 uncultured Succinatimonas sp. | reverse complement strand
TGATAATCAAAAATCGTATTTTAAAGAGCAAATGCAGTGTTAAACCGCATTGTTATCAGCATTTGGAGCTAAAATCCAAATGCAAAAGTTGAGTTAATAATTCTTTTGCTTTTACTCTCTTTTGTTGAATATATACCTGGTATGCAGCCTCTACCTTACTGTTTAACAAGAGGTTTATTAGGTGCTGCCTACATGTTTGTCGGTATTGAGTTTAAAAGAATGCATCTTTTTGAGGAAAACAGAATTGGTGTTTTAGGTATTTTGATGATCTGCGCCGGTGCTGTAACAGTCATTGCCGATTCTTTGGGCACGATAAATACTTTATGGATCCGCTGCATATACGGACCTTATGGAGTGTTTAGCGGAATTTTGGCTTTTGTTGCAGGAGTCTGCAGTTCGTATTTTGTTCTGAATGTGTGTCGGTTTTTTGAAATTTCACTGTTTTCACCTATAAAAAAATTGCTCTCCTTAATCAGTATTCACTCAATGACGGTATATCTATGGCATCTGTTAATATTTAATGTTATATATGCGTTGTACACTATGGTTACAGAAGAAAAACTTTCTCCTGACCCATATATGATGAATTTAATTACTCAAAGTAGCACTCTATTCCGTTTTGCAGTTGTAATCTTTACTGCAGTGCTACTTGCATATGCCGAGTTATTATTTAGCAGATTTAAGAAGAAGGTTTACTGAGAATTTTAAAGGATGTTCTATGCCTGAACTGCCAGAAGTTGAAGTTACCTTAAGGGGTATAAAAGGTGCATTGGATGGTGCATTGATAAAAAGCATCTACCATTCTGATAAATCATTAAGAGTTCCTATGTCTGATGATTTGTATAAGCTTGAAGGTGCTACGGTTACAAAACTTGAACGAAGAGCTAAATATATTCTTATAACTACAACAAAGGGATCTGTGCTGATCCATCTTGGAATGACCGGACATTTGAGCGTTCTTGAATCATCAGTGCCAAGAAAGACTCACGATCATTTTGAAATGGTTACTGGCAGTGATGTTATAGTAAGACTCAATGATACCCGTCGTTTTGGTCTGGTTCTCTATTATGATATTGGCGATGATCCTTTTTCCTTGTCTCCACTAAAGGATTTAGGTCCGGAGCCATTTTCTGAAACATTTACCCCAGATTATCTTTACGCACGTCTTAAAAGATGTAAAAAGAGCATTAAACAGTGTCTTATGGATAATGCGATTGTTGTGGGAGTTGGTAATATCTACGCAAGCGAAGTTCTCTTTGAGAGCAGGATCAGTCCACTGAGACTTGGATGTTCAATCAAAAAGAAAGAATGCGAGCTTATTGTTGCAAATATACAGAAAATCCTGTCCTCATCCATTGAGAAAGGTGGGACAACCATAAGGGATTTTGAAGGTGCCGATGGCAAGTTAGGTTACTTTGTACAGAATCTTAATGTATATGGCCATGATAATGAGCCATGCAGGATTTGTGGAACTAATATCCTAAGTTGTGTTCAGGGGCAGCGAACAACATATTACTGCCCGAAGTGTCAAAATTAGTGTGATCTGATATAGTCTGCAATATTTTCTGGAACGAAAGGTGTCACGTCCCCTTTGTGAATGACTATTTCTCGTACGAAGGTTGATGATATGAAGGACACTTCAGCCTTTGTATTGAGAAATACAACTTCAAGTTCTGGCATGAGTGCACCGTACATTCCGGTAAGCTGAGCCTCGTAATCATAATCATGCACAGATCTTATGCCACGCAGCAGTACATTTGCATGGTTTTCTTTTAAAAAATCCACAAGCATTCCTGAAAATGGCACAACAGTTACATTTTTGTACAAAGACAGAGCATCTCTTGTCATTTTGCACCTTGTATCAAGATCAAACAGGGTATTTTTGGATGGTGAGTTAGCAACAGCAATGATGAGTTTATCAAAGAGTGCTGCACCACGTTTTACAATATCCAAATGACCTACGGTAAATGGGTCAAAGGTGCCTGGGAATACTGCTGTAATATTCATAAAATAACCTTATTTCAAATAAGTCTGTTCTGCTCTGTTAAAAGCTTCCTGCACTGCTTCTACGGTGATGCGCTGCATTGCAGTTTTATCTTTAACTCTGTATCTCCAACTAGCTTTTCTGCCCTGCAGTTCATCAGCTGCAGCCTCGTCATAAACACTTACATAGAGATCTTTAAAGTTATATGCACCTACTCTTTGTGGATTATGAATAGCAAAAAGTCCGATTACAGGAATGTTTAAAGCCGATGCAAGATGCATTGAAGCACTGTCAGGTGACAGTACAAGCGAAGACTTTGATAAAACAGCACAAAGAACACGTAAAGAGGTTTTTCCGCAGAGATTTACAAGAGTATTTTTTGAAAGTTCTTCAATCTTTGAGCACAAAGCCTGCTCTTTTTCGTTAGGACTGCCTACCAGCACGACCTTAAATCCTTTTGATACTGCGTAGTCTGCAATTGCAGCATAACCTTCAGCAGTCCAGTTTTTTTCTGCCTTGGCAGATGCTGGACTAATAGTAAAAACTTTAGAATCTGAAACATCATTTAAAAGCTCATCAGCTTTGTTCTTTTCTGTTTCTGACAGCTGAAAATCCCAGCTTGGTTTTAAATCCTCATAGCCATCAGTGTGAGCAAAGGCTATAAAACCAGATAACACATGAGGAGTTTTTGGGGTATTTATCTTTTTGTTGATAAAAAGTCCCTGACATTCACGGCGTCTTTCATCATCATAGCCTAGTCTTTTCTTTGCTTTAATTCCTAAAGACAGGACCGATGCCTTGATGGATGTCTGCATATTGTAAAGACTGTCAAAACATTTGCCTGAAAGGGCTTTTCTTAAGTCTAAAGTAGCCTTTATAAGACCTTTTCCTTTAATATCCACAGGCTCTAAATTAACTAAGGGGGTGTCACCGTCTTTTACAAACAGAGATGCAAAACGCTTATCTATAACCCAGGTAATGTCTGCTTCAGGATTTTTCTGTTTTAAGGCATTAACAAGACCGAATGCATTGATGCAGTCGCCTAAAGCGGTAATTCTTAAAACGCAGATGGAATTTTGAGAAGTCTTCATAAAAAATATCTGTTAAAAATGTTTTTCTACTTCCTAATTCTAGCATTAAATGGAAATTTGTCAGAAAATTTGCCTTTCATTCTTGAAGTCTGTACCTGGTTTTGACTATTCTTATCTTATAAGCATAAATTGATGGTAGATAAATATTGTTTGGTCATACAGAGGCTCAGATTGAACAGTACAGCAAAAATCACATTTAAGAATGTTACCTACCTAGTAAGTGACTCTCTTCCTCACGACAAAGATGAGGCTTATTACGAAAGTTTCTTTAACCGCGAGGCTATTCTTGCTTCAGAAGATACTGAATGCAAAGGTGGCAGAGGCAGCACATTACTTTATAAGCATGATTCTAGAGATCTGGTTTTACGTCATTATTGTCGTGGCGGTATGATTGGAAAAGTTATCTCAGATGTCTTTTTCAGATTTGAAGTTCACTGCCATCGCGCCTTCAATGAATTCAGGCTACTTGAGAATATGCTTTTACTGGGATTGCCTGTACCTAAGCCCGTAATTGCCAGAGAAGAATCATTTCTAGGTTTTGTAACCCAGGATATTGTTATTGAGCGGCTTAACGGCTACAGAGATTTATCCTACGTTATTGATCATCGTCATTTAACCGAGGTCGAGATGACAGCAATCGGCAGAACCTTAAACAGGTTTTTTGATGCCGGAATCTATCACACTGATCTTAATATCAGAAATATTATGATTGATAAGGATTGCAATGTGTGTGTGATTGATTTTGATAAATGCTTCGACGAAATAACTCTTAGCGATGAGTTGAAGGACGAAATGCTCTCAAGGCTGTTGCGTTCTTTCAGAAAGGAACTTACTAGGAAAGCAACAACCCATTTCAATGAGAGTGATTTCGATGCTCTGATTAAAGAAGCTCCTTATTTAAAACAATAAGTTCTTACTTCTTTTTGTGATGGCCGACCATATAAGGCTGTTTCTTTAAGTGTCTGTTTGGAGCAATCTTACGAGATCTGCTCTTTTTGTCGCCGTAGACATTAGCATCAATTCTTTCAAGGGTATAATCCAAAGCACCCTTACCCTGCTGTTGTACGTCAAGAGCTCTTACTCCTGTCTCTTCGAGCAGAATCTCATCCCTACACAGCTTTACTATGTATCTAACAAGGTTTTCCTGACTGTCAGCAAGGAAAGCTCCACCTGTTTCTATCATTCTGTCATAGGTATCCTTAAAGTTGTGATATACAGGTCCTGTCAGGATAGCAAGTGAGAAATAGGCGGGCTCTAAAGGATTATGACCACCGGTATTATCAAAGCTTCCACCCATTAGCACGAGATCGCAAAGGCCGAAATAAAGCTCAATTTCGCCCATGGTATCACCAAGGAGAATATCTGCTTTAAACTTTGAAATATCTTCCGTTGCACTGCGTTTCTGATACCTGATGTTTAGACTGTTAAGGTAGTTTTGAGCAAGAACAGTAGTGTTGTGATGCCTTGCTACAAAGACAAGTTTCAGGTCACTAATTTCTTGTTTAGCTTTCAGGTAAGCATCAATAATGAGTTTTTCCTCTCCATCGTGAATACTTATAGCACCAAAAACCTTGCCTTTAATGTATTTGTTTTTAATCGTGCGTGTATCACTGAACAGTTTGTCTCGAGGAGACAGATCGTACTTGATATTGCCACTTACAGAGGTATTTTCAACGCCGATTTTTTCAAAGCGTTTCATATCCTTAATACTTATTGATACAACTTCGGTAATGTTTGATGCAATCAGATCTTTTACGATAGTCTTATGCTTTAAATAGCTTCTTAAGTTCTTTTCCTGCATTCTGGCATTTACCACCAGAACTGGGATTTTGTTCTTATGAGCTTTAGCGAGCATATTTGGCCACAGTTCTGTTTCAAAAATGATAAGAGCTTTTGGTTTGAATCTGTGAAAGAAGGAAGCTACACCTAATGGTGAATCAAGCGGAGAAAAAACAATTTTTACACCTTTTAATGAAGCACCTGCATTAGCACCGGTTGTGGTCATGGTGGTAAGCACTATATCTTCTTTAGGATGAGCTTTTTTAAAGGCTGTAATCAGAGGTTTTAAGGCCATTACTTCGCCCACAGAAGCTCCATGGAACCAGATACATCCTTCAGATTTCTGTCTGTACAGACCCAAAAGTTCAAGAACACGCATTCCATAAGGTGGATCACGACGTTTTTTGTAGCTGATAAAGGCTGCACCTAATGGGGCAGCAAATGTTGTAAGACTTTTGTATGCAATAGCTGCGAGCAGAGATTTAATGTGCATATCAGTTGTTTGAACCTAACAGTTTTTCCAGTTTTTCAATTACAAGCTCAGGTTTAATGCCTTTTAAACAGGCGTAGGTTCCGAATTTGCAGGTTCTCTTAAAGCATGGATGACAGCATTCATCCGATTCAACGCATATTGCCTTGTCAGATAATGGAGGTGTGTAGTTGGTTGATGTTGAACCAAAAATACATACCTGAGGCACATCAGCTGCAGCAACAGTATGCATAAGTCCTGAGTCATTGCATACAGCAGCAGTACAGGCACCTACGATATCCAATGCCTCGGTAAGATTTGTCTTACCAGAGATATCGTAGAAATACTGTTTTGAGTCTTCTTCAAGGTTACTGTAGATTGCATCTACAGTTGGTTTATCTTTAGCAGAGCCAAGACCAATTACACAGCCACCTTTTTTTATCCAGTAGTCAGATACGTTGGCAAAATACTCAACTGGCCAGAGTTTTGCCGGACCATAATTGGCACCACAGCCTAAAACTAAAGCTTTTCTTGAAAAATCAAGACCTAATTCTTTAACTCTCTTTTCATCAAGTGCCTTTATGATGAGTTTTGGATACTCAAATGCAGGCAGATCTTCAGCGGTTTTAACTTCCTCATTTGAATAGGCTAAAGAAACATATCTTTGAACCATTAGAGGGAACTCTTTTTTATTTTTTCTCATTTCATTGAGAATGAAATAGCGTGATTCTCCTTTAAATCCACGGCGGTGCTTGATTTTAGCAAAAAGGCCAATGAGCGCGGACTTTAATGAATTAGGAAGAACAAATACCCTGTCGTAATTGCCGGCACGTAATTTAACGCCTTCCTTATAGCGTTCTTTGAGCAAAAAAGCACCATGGGCAAAGGGATTAATGATCTTATTATCAATCTCTTCCATTCTATCGAGAATAGGCATGGTATAGCCTGGAGCGTAAATATCAATTACACAGTCAGGTTCGAGTTTTTTTAAAGTTTTATAAAGACTTTGTGACATAATCAGGTCGCCAAGCCAGGATGGGGAAATAATCAGGTATTTATTATTCTTTGAAACTGCCATAATCTGTGTTCTTGATGTACATAAACTGTTAATTTTAATTTATATTAAGATTATAATTGAAAAAGATTGGTTTAAAAAAGGAATTAGCTATGATTATTGTAACTGGCGGTTGTGGATTTATAGGTGCAAACATTGTAAAGCACTTAAATGACAGAGGCATTAAGGATATTTTAGTTGTAGACAATCTGACTGAGGGTCACAAGTTTATCAACTTAACCGATCTTGATATTGCTGATTACATGGATAAAGAAGACTTTATCGAACTTGTAAAGGATGAGAAAGCCTTTGAAGCAAAATACGGCTGCAAGAACATTGATGCCATTTTCCATGAAGGCGCCTGCTCTGCAACAACAGAGTGGAATGGTAAGTACATCATGAAGAACAATTATGAGTACACTGTAACCTTATTTGAGTTTGCAACTTCTCACAGAATTCCATTCTTCTTTGCTTCATCTGCTTCAACTTATGGTGATGGCAATGTATTTGTTGAAAACCGTGACAATGAAGGTCCTCTGAATGTATACGGCTATTCCAAATTCCTCTTTGATGAGTATGTAAGAAGAAGACTTCCATACTTAAAGTCTCAGGTTGTGGGTTTAAGATACTTTAATGTTTATGGTCCTCGCGAGAGCCATAAGGGATCAATGGCATCTGTTGCATTCCATTTAAACAACCAGATGTTAAAGGGTGAGAATCCAAAGCTCTTTGAAGGTATCGATGGTTACGGCAACGGCGGTCAGATGAGAGACTTTGTTTACGTTGGTGACGTTGCTGAAGTAAATTTATGGTTCTATGAGCACAAGGGTCCTTCAGGAATTTATAACTGCGGAACCGGCCGTGCTGAGCCATTCTTAAATATCGCCAAGGCTGTTATCAAGCACCATGGTCGTGGTGAGGTTGAGTTCATTCCATTCCCAGAGCATTTAAAAGGTCACTATCAGTCCTTCACTCAGGCAGACTTAACCAAGCTAAGAGAAGCAGGTTGTGATCATGAGTTCAAGACTGTAGCTCAGGGCGTTGCAGAGTACATGAAATGGCTGAATTCGAAATAGTTGACGATTATACCTTTGAAGTATGCCTTCTCCCAAGGGAGAGGGCTTTGTCTTTTTGCGATTACCTTAATTCCAAAAATATAAGAGCAAAGGTTAAAAGAAAAGCCTCAGGACATTTTGCTGTCTTTGTTACCTCTTCTCTTGACTGTCAGAAAGCAAAACAGCTTCTGCTTGAGTTTGGTGATTCTCCATATGACAGGGTATTTAACAAATCCTCCTGGGAGCAGGGAAAGACTGATTCCAGAACAAAAGAGATTGGTACCGGATTTCATATTCCATTTTCTTTTGATTTAAGCTCAATTACCACCATAGTTGAGATCATCTGTGTTGTCATATATCTTGGCAGTCTGCTCAATTATGAATTCATTATTGGTACGTTTGCTTTATCAAGATTAGAGTCTTTTGATAATGTCTTTTCCTATTACAAGCTGCTCTCTCCAACCTTTGTGCATTTTTCGATTATGCACATAGCCTTTAATCTTGTAATGTGGGAAGCTCTGGCAAGACCAATAGAGATTGTGTTAAAAAAGAAGAAACTCTTTACGCTGTTTATTGCTCTGGCGCTTATATCCAACGTTTGTCAGTATTCACTACTAAATGAAAATGGTTATTTTGGCGGTTTATCTGGTGTAGTTTATGGTGTTATAGGTTATGCTGCTCTTGTGAGCAAAAGAGAAGATCTGAGTGGCTCTCTGATAATGCCAAGAGGTCTATTGACGGTTAGTGTTGTTTTTATTTTAATAGGCTTCTTCTTAGGTGGTATAGCAAATTTCTGTCATTTGTCAGGACTTATTCTGGGACTGATTTTAGGCTATACCGATCTGAAAAGAAAAAAACTTTATTAACAGATTGAACGCATTATAAAAAAACCAGGACAATTGTCCTGGTTTCTTTTTGAAAACCTTATTAAATTAAGCATTCTCAATCTGGTTGAAATTAGCCTCAACAGCACCGTCCTTTGAGCCGTCAGGTTTAATGGCTACGCTCTTCCAGGTGATCTTTCCTGCTGCAAGCTCAACTACTTCAACTAAAGAAGGAGCATCTGGTGTACCAGGCAGCTTGAATGCGATATCTTCACGTGAAAAGCCAGCCTGGCCTGCCTGTACCTTTGCTGAAATTACCTTAACCTGCTCTAAGGTTACTTCGTATACAGGAGTCTGAACACCTGCTACAGCTGAGCATACCTCAACCTTTACCTTGTCAATCTTCTGACCTGACATGCAGAACTGCTGCAGTTTTGGAGTTGCCTTGTCAATCTCGTGAACAAAGACAAATGGTTCAAAGGTACCACGACCTGCAACAGCGGTTGCTCTTTCTGAAGCTATCTGCTGCTTTGAACCGTGTGAAAAAGCAATTGCCTCAATCCACTTTGAGTGGCCCTTATCGTTTGACTGACCATCAATGCCGTTAATCTGAACATAAAAATCAAGTGCCATAATCGTATCCTCGCTTGTCTGATTCCTCTAAACACTTAGTGTCATTAGTAGAGTAATCGACTATTCATTATATTGTTTTGATAAATATCTAATTTTTTACAAAAAAATCCTTTAAGCGTTCTCAATCTGGTTGAAGTTAGCCTCAACAGCACCATCCTTTGAACCGTCTGGCTTAATAGCTACGCTCTTCCAGGTGATCTTACCTGCTGC
>ONCB01000179.1 GCA_900316175.1 uncultured Succinatimonas sp. | reverse complement strand
TGATATTCTTATACTGGTTCATTTGTTACATACAAAGAATATTAATTATCTCAGAACAGTTTTGATCTCTGAATCACATTTTGAAAGAGCAATGTTAGTATTTTAACTAACTGATTAATTTATATTAATTTTAAATTTGACCAGTTTTCAACTTTGTGACATTCATCAAGTGGTGGATTGGCCATAGTTTTAGTATCAGGATATGGAATTAAGATAGGTTATTCTTGAGCTGAGGCGTATATTCGAATATTAAATATGATAACAGCTGATAAGTTGATTTAATATAAACAAAGTAATTTATGAAACATTAAGGATTTTATATGGCTACTTCAATTGAGTTAGGTAACGCACTATGGGCTGCAGCAGACGTAATGAGACAGAAAATGTCTGCAGATGCCTACAAGGATTATTTACTTGGTTTAACCTTCTATAAAAGTCTTTCTGACAAGTATCTAATCAAGGTTGCAGACCTGCTTGAGAATAATACTAATATGTCTCTTGAGGATGCCCAGAAATTATATGAATCATCAAAAGACACAGACGATTATGAAGATCTTTGCGAAGAATTGAAAAATGACTTTGGCTGTATAATTACTCCAGATCACACCTTTACTGCTTTTTATAATCAGATTAACTCGGGTACCTTTCTTTTAGAAAACTTAAGTCAGGCCTTCCGTGATATTGAGCAGTCTCAGGATGCTCACTATGAAGGTCTATTTGATGATTTTGATATTGCATCAAAGGATTTAGGCAAGAATCCTATGGAGTGCAATAACATGATTTCATCTGTTATTAAGGCTCTTGAAAATATCAATTTCTCTGAATATGAAGATGATGCCTTAGGTGATGCCTATGAGTATTTAATTGGTAAGTTTGCATCAGAGTCTGGTAAAAAGGCAGGTGAGTTCTATACCCCTCAGGCTGTGTCAAAGTTAATTGCAAAAATTGTAACTTCCGGCAGAGAGAAAAAGCAGGGCTTTTCAATCTATGACCCATGCTGCGGTTCTGGCTCACTGCTTTTACAGGTTAGAAACTGCATGTATAAGCAGGGTAATGAGGATTATTCTCGTCATGTTCATTACTTCGGTCAGGAGATTAACAATCAGACTTTTAACCTTGCAAGAATGAATATGATGCTGCACAGAGTTCCAGCATCTTACCAGCACTTAAACAATGGTGATACTCTTGCAACGGACTGGCCTGTTGATGAGCCAACCAACTTTGATGCCTGTACTATGAATCCGCCCTACTCTTTAAGGTGGGACGCCTTATCATCTTTAATTACTGATACCCGTTTTTCACGCTATGAAAGACTTGCTCCCAAGAGTGCTGCTGATTATGCCTTCCTTCTTCATGGTTTCTATCATTTGAAGACCGATGGCGTAATGGGAATTGTTCTGCCTCATGGTGTGTTGTTCAGAGGTGCAGCTGAAGGTACCATTAGACAGCACTTAATTGAAGATGGTTCTATCTATGCTGTAATTGGACTTCCTGCTAATCTTTTCTTTAATACCTCAATTCCTACCTGTGTAATCATCCTTAAAAAGGATAATCCAACACGAGATATTCTTTTTATTGATGCGTCAAAGGACTTTGTAAAAGAGAAGGCAAGAAACTATCTGCCAGATGAAGCTATTGAGAAGATCTTAAAGACCTATAACGATCGCCAAGACGTGGAGAAGTATGCTCATTTAGCTTCTTTTGATGAGATTAAAGAGAATGACTTTAACCTAAATATTCCTCGTTATGTTGACACCTTTGAAGAGGAAGAACCAATTGATTTGGATGCAACCTTTAAAGAGTTATCTGATCTTTCTAAGGAAGAAGCAGAACTTAATGCAACCTTAAACAGCTACTTCAAAGAACTTGGTCTTAACATCAATTTAGGAGAGTAATGATGGAAAAAGAATTAAAAGCTCCTAAGTTGAGATTCCCTGGTTTTACTGATGATTGGGAACAGCGTAAGTTAGTTAATTGTTTTAAAGAAAGAACTGAGCGTTGTGCTGAAGGCGAATTAATTGCAGTTACAATAAATTCAGGAGTCGTAAAAGCTTCAGATTTAAATAGAAACAATAATTCAAGTGAAGATAAGTCACATTATAAAGTTGTTAAAAAAAATGATATAGCATATAACACAATGAGAATGTGGCAAGGTGCTTCAGGATACTCAAAATATGATGGAATATTAAGTCCAGCGTATACGGTTGCTATTCCAAACAGTGAAATTGATTCTGTATTCTTTTCTTATATGTTCAAAAGAAATGATTTAATTCATGAATTCAAAATAAATTCTCAAGGATTAACCTCTGATACTTGGAATTTAAAATTTCAAATGTTTAGTAACTCGAGTTTCCCAGATAAAAAATTTAAGTAAATCCAGATCCACTCTAGGATTGATGCTCTTTAAAAACTTGTATTGATTTATTATCTTGCTAGAGG
>ONCB01000087.1 GCA_900316175.1 uncultured Succinatimonas sp. | reverse complement strand
CGGCATTTCACCTTAAATAAATCAATGTAAGTTTTTAAAGATCTTCAACACTAGAGCCAGTCTAGGTTTGAGTTAATTTTCCATGTGGGAAACTAGAGTCAGTTATAAAAGAAAAAACAGCGCATAACATTTTAAACAAATCACATAATGAGATCTTTTCTTATTAAGAAATATTCTCAATTATTGACCATTATTTTCAACTGATCTATATTAAATGTGAACGTTAAATTGTGAGTAGTTATATGATAATTCAGCGCCGTACCTCTAAACAGAGAACCATTATTAGACAGTATCTGCATGGAAGAACCGATCATCCTACTGCTGAAAAACTGTATAGCGAAATCAAAGAAGAATATCCTAAGATGTCTTTAGGTACTATCTATAGAAATTTAGTGTACTTAAAGGACATAGGAGAAATTCAGGCCATCAATGTTGGTGACGGAACAACTCATTTTGATCCTAATCCGGTACCACATATTCATTACTACTGTACCAAATGTAATGAAGTAAGTGATGTCCACATTGAAACTTACAATGAGATCGTAAAAGAGCTTTCTAAAAACGTTCAGGGAACAATAGGCAGTTGCAGTATCAACCTTACTGGTATCTGCAAAAACTGTCTTAATAAGAATTAAATCCTAATATACGCACTAAGGAGATATAAATGTCATACGTATGCACTGTATGTGGTTATGTTTCAGAAGATCCAGAGATGCCAAACGAGTGTCCTCTGTGTCACAAACAGAATTGTTTCAAGGAACAGGGTGTTAATTCAAATAAGGAAGGTTCAAAAATGGCAAATAAATATGCAGGTACAAAGACTGAGCAGAATTTAAAAGATGCTTTTGCTGGCGAGTCACAGGCTCGTAACAAGTACACCTACTTTGCTTCAGTAGCCAAAAAAGCTGGTTATGAGCAGATTGCAGCTTTATTCTTAAAGACCGCAGACAACGAAAAAGAACACGCTAAGATGTGGTTTAAAGAGTTAGGCGGAATTGGTTCAACTGAAGATAACTTAAAGGCTGCAGCTGACGGCGAGAACTTCGAGTGGACCGATATGTATGACCAGATGGCAAAGGATGCTGAAGCAGAAGGTTTCGTAGAACTTGCAGCTAAGTTCAGAGGCGTCGCTGCTATTGAAAAGAAACACGAAGAGCGCTACAGAAAGCTTCTTGAGAACGTAAAGGCAAAGCAGGTATTCGAAAAGTCAGGTGTTACCGTTTGGGAATGCCGCAACTGTGGTCATATTGCAGTTGGTACCAAAGCTCCAGAAGTTTGCCCTGTATGCAACCACCCACAGAGCTACTTTGAAGTGCATGAAGAGAACTTCTAATAACTCATAAAACAGTATTAACAAGCCTCGCAAATGCGAGGCTTTTTGTTATTTTTTACTTTTAAAACACATATTTGTATAAAAATATCTTATACTTAAGGAAGTGATAATTATAAGGGTTGCATAACTATGAACAAGCTAAGAACAGGCATTTACCCTATTCTCGTTTTCTTCTTTATATCAATCATAATTCAAACCATTTCAAGAGCCATTCTTGTTTATATGCATCAAGACGATGTCATAGACAACCTGTTGCACGTATTTGGCTATGGTCTTCGTTATGATATTTCCATAAACTGTTCTATTTTTGCCCCAGTATTTCTTTTTTGTGTTTTATGTAACCTGTTTAGTAAAACACCAAAATTTTTCCAGGTTCTGCAGAGAGTCTACATCAGCCTTGCTGTATCTCTAGTTACTCTGCTTGAAGTAGTAACACCACCTTTTATTGCAGAGTACGGTATCAGACCAAATCACATCTTCGTAGAGTACCTTATTTATCCAAACGAAGTGATTTCAACAATTTACAATGGTCACGGTCTTGAAGCTATCATCTGCATCTGCAGCACCATTTTTACATTCTCATTGATGTATGCACTTTCAAAGTTCCTTTACAAGGATTATAAAAATCTGCCAAAATCAGTAACCTCAATGGTCTTTGCTAGTGTTTTAATCCTCATACCAATGGGTATCAGAGGCACTGTTAGCCATAAACCATTAAATCCATCCAATGGCAGTTTCTGTTCAAATCCGCTTGCCAACACCATTCCTGTTAACTCTGCCTTTAATGTTTTCTATGCATTCAGACATATGGGCAACAACGATGTTAAAAAATCACAGATTTTCGCATTTGATGAGATAGCAAATATTTTCCATAATCTGCCATACCTGTCAAAACGTACCATTCCAAGCACTTTTGACAGTCAATGCGCCATCAATCAGACCATCTCCCCTGAAGTAACCGGCAAAAAGAGAAACGTAGTTGTAATCCTTGAAGAGAGCTTTGGTTCAAGATATGTAAAGAGTCTTGGTGGTATTGATGTAGCACCTACACATGACAGATTAAAAGAAAAGTCATGGTGGTTTAACCATATGTTTGCAACCGGACACCGCTCAGTTCGCGGAATTGAAGCAGTAACTGCCTCATACCCACCAGGACCATTGTCAAGCCAGGTCAAACTTGATCATCCAAAACCTATTACTACCCTGCCGCTTATTTTTAAAAAGCTAGGCTACACTACCAGCTTTATTTATGGCGGTGAAAGCCACTTTGACAATATGCGCAGCTATTTCTTAAATAATGGCGTAGATTACGTTATCGAACAGCGTGATTACAAAGATCCTGAATTTGTTGCCTCATGGGGTGTTTCAGATGAAGATCTGTATAAGAAAGCCAATGAGGAGTTTGTAAAATTAAGCGCAGAAAACAAACCATTCTGCTCTGTTGTGTTCACCAGCTCATTCCACGATCCTTTTGACATTCCAAGAGGAAAAGTAGATATCAGCAACATCAAGACAGATGATCCGAACAGACTTAAGGCAGCAAAATATGCTGACTATGCCTTAGGCAGATTCTTTGACATTGCTGAAAAAGAAGATTATTACAAGAACACCATCTTTGTGGTAATTGCAGATCACGACTCCAGAGTTAGAGGTCTTGAGGGCTTCCCTTTAAAGAACTTCAGGATCCCTGCATTGATTATTTCTCCTGATGTAATACCTCATGAAGATAACAGAATTGTAAGCCAGATTGATATTCTGCCAACCATTTTAAGTCTTGCAGGTGTATCAGGACAGTTCCCTATTGTAGGTCAGGATCTTACAAAGCCAGACACTATAGACAGAGCTATCATGGCATACAATGAAATCTTTGCCTACCTTAATGGCAATGAATTTACTCTGCTTGCACCAAACATAAAGATCAAGGCAACTGCTGATGAGAATGCTAATCTTTTTATTAAGGACATCAATCCTCAGGATGTGTCAAAGGAAGTAAGTTACCTCAATCTTGGTATTGCAATTTATCAGTATGATTTTGCTAAGGAAGAATGCATTAAGGACTTAAGACAGGATTAAAGCTTCAAGCCTGTTTTAAAGGAGATCGTCAAAATAGATTAAAACTTTTTATAATGTGAATTTTGCATTTTCTTTTATAAACAGCTTTGGTAATTCTCCTCCACTCATCATAAAGATGATTATACTCTTAGCGCATAAGAGCCTTTTTACATTAGAAATTAAAGCGCACTCGTGACTTGAGTCTTTAAGGCACATATTCAAAAATTAAAAAAGCCACCTTGTAGGTGGCTTATGTTTCATTATCTAAACTCTTCCTTTCAATGCAATTAAAACAAATAACAGGCAGAGTTTTTATTTAGTTTTAAAACTAGCGATTCTGTGCCTCAAAAGCAAGGAACTTTACAAAGTTTTCAAGCTCAGCTTCTGTATCCTTGTTTCTACCTGAAATCACAAGCAGCACCAGCTCACCAGGCTCTCCATATACAATTGCCTCAACGCCTTCAAACGGACAGTCAAAAGTAAAAGCATCCTCAATGAGATTTGAGTTACTTGGCAGCTTGCAGTTCATCTGCTCTGCAGCTACACGGGCATATGCTTCAGGACCTGCATCATTTGCGGCACCCTGTTTTAAGGTAGTAACACTGATAATTAATGAAGAATTTGCATTCTCGTAAGTAAGAGAGTTATCTACGCTTGGATTAGGAATTACAGACCAGCCAAAAGGACAAGGATATACTGTAACATTTTCATCAGCCACACCAACTTCAAATACATTATCTTCAGTAGTTTCGTCTGCAACAGGATCAGATAATTCTTTAGAAGCAGTTTTTGCTTCTTTCTTATCAACAGTTACTTCAGAATCTAAGCTGACAGCATTTTTTGAATTAACTTTCTGAACGCTGTTTTTAACTTCAGTATTATCTTTAGTGTTCTCTGACACTGCCTGAGCAGTAAATGCAAATGCAACCAGTGCGCCCGTAAGGCATAAAGTCTTTAATGACATAATCGCTCTTTAAGGTTTTAAAAATTAGTTCTTTAAGGTATTGATGATTTCGTCAGAAATAACCTTAACATCACGGTTGCCATCAACAGCAACATACTTGGTAGCAGCAGTCTTTGATAACTCCTTATAGAAAGCTACTAAAGGCTCGGTCTGCTCGTGATATACCTTAAGACGGTTTCTTACAGTTGACTCTTCATCATCTGGACGGATAACCAGATCTTCACCAGTTACATCATCCTTGCCTTCAACCTTAGGTGGGTTGTAAACGATGTGATAGGTTCTGCCTGATGCTAAGTGAACACGACGACCTGACATACGTTTTACAATCTTCTCATCAGGTACCTGAAGTTCAACAACTGCATCAATAACAACGCCATTGTCTACTAATGCCTGAGCCTGAGGAATAGTACGAGGGAAACCATCGAATAAGAAACCGTTGGCACAGTCTGGCTGAGCAATACGCTCCTTAACAAGACCTAAAATGATGTCATCTGATACTAACTTACCAGCATCCATAACTGCCTTAGCCTTTAAACCAAGCTCGGTGCCAGCCTTAATAGCAGCACGCAGCATATCACCAGTTGAAATCTGTGGGATAGCGAAAGCCTGAGTTAAGTTCTGAGCCTGTGTGCCCTTACCTGCACCTGGAGGTCCTAAAAGGATAATGCGCATTTTCTACCTCGATAGTTTAAAATAAAATACAATAAGTTAATCTAAAACAAGAATTATCTCAATCTACAAAATTATAGCACGGATATGGCCAATAATGATGTTCAAACTCCACTAATTATGCAAATACATACGCATTATCAGCATAGATATAAAAGCATTTACAATGCTGATTGAGAAAAGATATTTGTACAGCACAGATGGTATTCCAATTACCGCAAGAATTCTTCCCATATACTGAAGCTGTCCACCCATTAAGAATACTGCAGGAATTAGTATAGTCAGGTCATGAGCTGAAAGTGAGCCATGAGAATATAAAGAGGCTGCAACTGCAACACCACCAAGACCTGACATCCATGCGGTAATTAAAACAGTCAAGGCCTCACCAGGCAGAGAAAAGATCCCCATTACAGGAGCACATACTGAACCAATTAAATCCAGAGCTCCGCATAAAGAAAGCATTTCTGTAATCAGATAAGCCATTACAATATTTGGCATCAGATGCATAATACCGATGTTAAATGCTCTTCTAGCGCCGTTTATAAATGCCTGAGTTGCACTTCTGTCAACAGGCTCTTCTTTTACCTTGGCCAAAGAGAGTGAGTCAGCACTTAGAAGATACTTTTCTTGTTTTCTAAAGTGCATTAAAACTCTCATCAGATTAGCACCAAATACCTTGATTACAATAATCAGCATTAAAGGCATTAACAGAGGTACTTCAAGGTATGAAGATACAGCAGGAATTGCACTTAGATATACTGTAATTGATGAAGCTGATGAGAACTGGAAAGCGGTAAAGATATTACGCTCTTTAGGTGTTATTAAATCCTTGTCACATAGCTCACGGGTCATGGCGGCGCCTGCATCTGAGCTTTGCAGTGAGCCAATAAGAGCAAGACCAGACTGTCCTCTGATACCTAAAAGTGGTTTTAAAAGCGGTGTTAAAAGTACTCTTGCAGCATCTAAAGCGCCAAAGTAGGCTGCTACAGATACGGCTCCTAATGCCAGCATAATGCCTGGAATAATCGACAGAGCAAATAAAAAGCCCTGACGAACCGAGATATCGCCCTTACCTACGAAATTTGAGTTTGTATCACCAATGGTTCCAAACTTACCTAACAGCGTGTTATAGTCAAAAGCCCTTAAAAATTCAGGGCCATTCTGAAAAACACCGGAGAAAAACAGAATAATCAAAAGCAGCGCCAGATACTTTACTGAAGATTTTAAGTTGTAATTTTTCTTATCTGTCATATATAACCTTTAATTATTCTTATAAAGATCAAAAGCAAGTGCTGCAAGTGCTTTTCTGTCAGGCTTTCCTGAAAGAGTTACAGGAAGCTTCTCTGCCTTTAAATATACTTTTGGTGCCTCATACTTTGGAAGTGCACTGTGGATTTTCTCTTGTAAGTTCTCTGATATCTCGTAAGTACTTATCAGAACGCATTTCTGACCTAAAAGATCATCAGGAACAAAGCTGACATTAAATGGAGTCTTGATAAATTCCTGAATCTTACATTCTAGCTTTTCAATCTGGATCTTGATGCCACCTGAGTTTATGACGTTATCAAGTCTGCCCTCAATATCAAAGCTGCCATCAGCGTTGAATGATACCAGATCGTTGGTTTTAAGATCACTGACTCCGATTCTGCTGCAGGAAATCTTAAGTGTACCAGACTCTGTCTTTTCTAAAACTACTCCCTCAAAAGGTACATATGAGGACTTTGAAACCCGGTTAAGCTTCTTTAGGGCAATATGAGAGAGAGTTTCAGTCATGCCATAGGTTGAGTAGATTTCATTTTCAAAATCTTTAATTCTCTGTAAAAGATCAGAATTTACAGGCCCTCCTCCGATAATCAGCACCTTTATCTTTCTTAAAAGTTCATAATCATGCTCATTATCAAGAGATGATGCTACCTGATGCGGTGTCATCGCCGCAAAATAAGGGGCTTTATCAAGTCCCTCAAGAGGATGAGAGGAAGGCTCGGTCACCACAAGTTTCAATGATCCTACAAGAGCTCTTACAACCACCATCTTAGCTCCGATGAAACGCAGAGGCATACCTAAGAGGGTGGTAACTCCACTTGGGATCTTTAAAAAAGACAAAGTCATGATGGCACTTTCCATCATGTACTTTTTATCTATGGCAATCTTTTTTGGAATACCTGTAGAACCGGATGTATAAGCGTAAAGAACAGCTTCATCTGACTTAAAGTCGTTATAAAATTCAATTAAATCCTGATAAACAGGTGTATTTATATCAGGATAAAGAGCCTCGATAGTGAGGCTCTGCTGTTCAATACCTTTTATAAAGTAATTCATACCTATTACCTTAAGCCTCTAACGTAGTTATTGGCTTATTGTGAATAATAGAATTAACCAGAAGGATCATGTCCTTCAATTTTAAAGCATCTCTAGCAGATGGCTTTGTTCTTTGACAATTAGATGAAATAAAGTCTTTAACTTTTTTGAGTCGCTCGTAGAAGACTGTCTTTTTAACAAAGCAGGCTTTTCTAAAGAACTCTTTAAAGATGCAGCATGAATGTAGTTTTAGCATTGATAAAACTTTGATACCAGGGTTATCTTGAAGTGTAAGTAACCCAATGTAAGTTTTACTCAGTGAGGTTACTACTGACATGATCACAAAGAAAAGAATGATGTGCTTCTTTGATGAATTGATAGCTTGAAGGGAGTTACCTGTTTTCAAAGCCTTCATAAAGAGCTCTACAGTCCATCTAGTTCTGTATAGTTGATGAAGTTGAAAGCAAGATATCACACCTCTTTTGAGATTAGTTCTAAGGTATACAAAACCAGTATTACCATCTCTGTCAGAGCTTTTTGCTCTGATTACACGAACATTATGTCCTTGCTTAGTTTCAACATCAAAGTCTAAGTATTCTTCAGCTGTATAAGCATCTTTAAGTGAGCTAATCTTTTTACCAAGACATTTGGTAAGAGCTTCACCTGCTTTATTGAAAGCCTTGATAATAGTACCTGCGGTGTTCTTCTTATCTTTGATAAGGAAGTAATTACCACTAGCTACAATGTCTTTTTCAAGTTTAGAGCTTACATAGCCTCTATCCATGATGAATAGACAGTTCTTAAACTTATCAAAAAGTACTTCATCTCTTTCTGAGCCACAAGCTTCAGTAATAGTGATGTACTCAATGTTTTGTTTGGTTAAGGAAAATGCTACATGAAGCTTTAATCCAGGTTTAGTATCAGAATCAGCATCATCCTTTTGCTTTCTTCCTTTACCTTTACATTCAAAGTTTAGAGCGCAACTGTAACGAAGTGCTATTTCAGTTCCATCAACTAAGATCACATCTGTTACACCAAACTGCTTACACATCTGTTTGATAAGCTCTGTACCATTTCTGTAATGACGTGATTTCTTAAAATGCTTAGATAGTTGCTGTAAGAGATTTGAAGCTAATTCTTGAGGAATTTGCTCTACACCTTCTTTATCTAAGGCATTATGAAACGGCTTATTAGAGATCTTGATATTGAATAAGCGTTGATACTCAAGTCTTAATTCTTCAAGTGATAACACATGCTCTTTTTGATGCTCACATAGCTTTGAAAATACTAGTGGAATAAATTCACCAAAAGAAAACTTACGGTGTCTTATTTCAATGCGTAATTTCTTAGCAATTTTAACGAAGTTGAATCTATCAAAAATATCTTTGATATTTGAGAGAGAAATACTTGAATTACGAGCACTAATAGTGGAAAATCTAGGCATGGTTTAGCTCCGTGTAATGTTTTTGGTTTCTGTATATATTATACCATAGCTAAACCATTGTTATTTCTGCATAATTTGATCATAAATCAAGCACTTGGCAATCTCTTTTCAGCTTTTCCGTTTTTTCGGTAAAAACCTAGCTTTTTAGACCATATTTCACTAATTTTCAAAGAACAAAACCAGCGTTAGAGCTGTGTTTTTAGTAACCACTTGATATTTGTAACTAATTGTTTTATAAATCAATTAGTTATAAGATCGGTGGTATGCTTTTAAATGAAACTTTTAAAAGCTGCTTTTGGGTTTTAGTATGTGCCAGAGCTTCTCCTGTATAGGCAAATTTAAGGTTGGATTTAATCATGCAGAT
>ONCB01000014.1:26180-29526 GCA_900316175.1 uncultured Succinatimonas sp. | reverse complement strand
GATAAAAGAAAAAATAGGGGGAGCTACCCCCGAATTAACGCCTGTGGAGCTGACGGCACTGCAGGATTGTTTTAACCAGAACAATCTTGCAACCAGCAGTTGTGAAGCAGGAATTTAGGCAAATCTATTTTTACATATTTATATGTTTTTATAGATTTTATAAGATCTAAAATAGCGGCTTCGCTGAATTTACGCAGCCTGATTATTATGCCCACCGCAAAATTCAGTAAAAACATATCAGCCTGCTGCCTGAATATACCAGTAGTGCTTGTTGACAGGCAGAGTACAGACACTCACTGCGACAGTGTTATTGAGGATAACAGACAGGTAAACGGCAGCAAGCATAAACCAAAGAACATCTGTTTAAAATCGATGCTTCTGCAAAGAGCTTCAACTGCAGCACCAGCATCTTCTTAAACAGTTAATAATATAGTCAGGAGCTTTAAATGTTGGACTTTTCTAAATTTAAATCTAAAAAAATCAAATGCGCAGGTGTTGGTGAAGTTCTGTTTGATGTGTTCCCAAGCGGTCCTAAAATTGGTGGTGCACCGGCCAATTTTGCATATCACTGCAGACAGAACGGACTTGAGGCTGTAGCCATAAGTTCTGTGGGCAGGGATGAATTAGGCTTTAGGGCAAGAGATTGGCTTGCCGCCAGATTTTTACCAGCTCTGCTGCTCGAAAACGACAAGGTTACAGGTGCGGTAAATGTGTCTTTATCCTCTGACGGAGTGCCTGCATACACCTTTGTTGAGGATACGGCCTACGATAACATCCCTCTGTCAGGGGTCGCAATTAAGCTTGCAAGAGAACTTGATCTGATGTGTTTTGGTTCTCTGGCTCAAAGAAGCGAAGTCTCGCATAAGACCATTATGGCACTGCTGGACGCCATGCCGGCAGGTTCATTAAGGGTATTCGATGTCAACCTGCGCAGAGAATACTATTCAGAAGCAGTCATCGAAGAGTCCCTGAAGAGAACAGATATTTTCAAGTGCAATGAAGACGAGCTTCCTGTTTTATGCAGATTTGCCAAGCTCAATGAGGTATCTCCAGATTTGTATTATGAATACCTTAAATCAAGAGGAATTTTCTGCTTTATTTTTACTGAGGGAGCAAAGCAAAGCACTGTTTATCTTAATGATGAGATTTCAGTGCTACCAACTCCAAAGGTAAAAGTCGTTGATACGGTGGGGGCTGGAGATTCATTTACCGCCACAATTATCAGCAGACTTATGAAAGGCGATCCTTTAAGTGTGGCTCACAAAAAGGCTACAGAGCTGGCAGCCTTTGTCTGCACTCAGTTAGGTGCAATGCCTGCAGTACCTGAAACTCTGGTCAATTCCTAATATTGACGCTTCCACAAAAGCAGAGACAGAAGAAAATCTAGATTAGCCACATAACAAAATCCCCAGCATGTGCTGAGGATTTATTGCCTCTCCCATAGTTACACAAAAATGTGCAAAGAATGGGACCATCATATGATTACGAGCTTTACTGATTATCAGTAAAGCTTTTTTATTACCTCATCATCAATCTTGAAGGTATGCTCTTGTGAAGGGAATGTTCCTGATTTCACCTCAGCATCATACTGATTGAATGCATTTGAAATGGTATCTGATAAAGAAGCATAGTGTTTTACAAACTTAGGACAGAAATCCTTATTCATTCCCAGCATATCCTGATAAACAAGTACCTGACCGTCACAGTCAGCACCGGCACCGATACCGATGGTTGGCACGTTTACCTTTGATGTAATAATCTTTGCAAGCTTTTCTGGAATGCACTCAAGCACGATTGCAAATACACCTGCTTCTTCAAGAGCAAGAGCATCTTCAATCAGATCTTTTGCAGCCTGTTCAGTTTTTCCCTGAACCTTATGGCCACCAAAGGCATTGACTGACTGAGGGGTAAGACCAATATGACCACAGACAGGAATACCAGCCTCAACGATAGCTTTTATCTGAGGAACCACTCGTCTTCCGCCTTCAAGTTTTACGGCCTGAACTCTAGCTTCTTTCATGATACGGCCGGCGTTTGTTAAGGCCTGTTCAACTGATACCTGATAAGACATGAATGGCATGTCGCAGATAACCAGTTTATCAGGGCAGCCTCTTGCCACAGCTGATGAGTAGGTGATCATATCTTCCATGGTAACTGAGAGGGTATCAGGGTAACCTAACATTACATTACCAAGAGAGTCACCTACCAATACAGAGTTAATTTCTGAAGCATTAACAAGTTTTGCCATAGTGTAGTCATAGCAGGTTATCATAGTGATTTTTGAACCTTCTGACTTCATCTTTGCAAAAGTAGCTACTGTGGTTTTCATTATTTTTCTTCCTGTACTTTTAACAGAGTGTTTATTTCTGAAAAATCTGCTTTTGAATTTTTTTTCTGAGCCAGTTTCAAAAGAGTTCTTGATAAAATTAAGTATAACTCTAAATTATCATTCTGCTTATCATTATTAAGAACTTCAAGATGCTTTTTTACAGTCAGACTGTCAGCTCTCTGCACTGGCCCCGTAAGAGCTTTTACAGTACCATCTCTTACTATATTGTCTGCGTTTCCTAAAAATAAAGAGGATAGAGAGGAGCGGGCCTCATCTTGTGTAAATCCGCACTGTACAAGAAGTTCAGATGCCTTTTCAAAAAGAGCAGTTACAAGATTGCTTGCCATTACAGAGGCCAGATGATATTTAACCTTGTTTTCATCAGAGAGTTTTACAACCTTTAAAGATACAGATTCAAAAAGGTCTTTGAGGAAACAGAACTTTTCTTCATGGCCTTCTAATGTAAAGGTTACCTTATTTAGATACTTATAACTGTTTATAGGATCAGACACAGCACACATCGGATGGAAAGAGTAGGCATATGATGCTTCTTTAAAACAGTCTTTTGAGCTTAATGCTCCGGAACAGTGGATAAAGATTCTGTCTTTCTGGTATTTTTCAGGAATTTTTTCAAATGTTTCCTTTATGCATCCATCAGGAAGTGTGAAAAAGACAATATCAGATTTGTCACATAGACTTTCAAGAGAATTAAAAATTTTTGATGAGGTCTGTTGTGCAGCATTCAGTGCTGATGTCTGATGCAAAGGATCGCAGTAATATCCAGACAGATAAAGTCCGTGTTTGAAAAAATATTTGCCTAAGGTTGAGCCAACCTTTCCGCCACCAATAAAACCAATTCTGAGCATAGTTTCTCCGGTTTTAAATTTAAGAGGCTTAAAACGAAAAAAGACCGCATAAGCGATCTTCAAAATTGGTTGCGGGGGCCGGATTTGAACCAACGACCTTCGGGTTATGAGCCCGACGAGCTACCAAGCTGCTCCACCCCGCGTCAAAATG
>ONCB01000014.1:0-26145 GCA_900316175.1 uncultured Succinatimonas sp. | reverse complement strand
ATTTTTTTTTTATTTAATCTGAACTTCAAGTTTTTTTATGCCTGAACATTATGAACTATAATCAATGATTAGACATTTGAGAGACTCTTTTGTGAAGATTAAATAAACAGCTTCAGAATGAGGATAAAAAAAATCCTCTGATTTTATTCAGAGGATTTTGCTGGTAACTTTTTTCTTTATTATTCTTTTACGATAGAGAAGAATGAATTCTCACCGCCGAATGGGTTTGCAGTATAGCCTTCTGCATCCCAGTCATTGTCAAACTTTACTGACTCGTCAGCAAAGGTATACTTGAACTTGTACTGGTACTTAACCTGGCCATCAGCTGGGATTGAAATTGAACCCTTGAATGTGCCATTCTTCTGTGCCTTTAAAGCAACAGACTGCCAACCATTGTGCTCGCAGAGTAAATCAATCTTCTCTGCGCCCTGAACTGCTTCTTTCTTAACTGTGAAGGTTACAGTAACTTTACCAGTCTTAGTAACTTTACCTACTGATGCGCTCATTATTATAATCTCCTCAAAAAAAAGTAAATAGCACCGATAAAAATCAGATGTAAATTTAACTTTTTTTTACAGTTATACTGACTTCGGTACTTAAAATATAAGCGTTGAGGCTATTGTATGCTAAAACGATACGAATTTAACAAAATTGAAGTTGTTTAAGCCGTTTTGTTTTAAGATGTGTGATGTATCATAAAATTTGTGTTACTTTCAAAAATGAAATAAATTCTACATTGTAGTGGTTAAATATCTGAAAGTAAAAAATATAATGGCTTAAATAAGCCGTTTCTTATAGGACGCTTTTAAGAATAACTGACATTTCAGATTTAAATAAATCTTCAATTTTCAATCTGATAATATTTACTTTGTTTAATATAAATGTAAATTTGTTTCAAAAAGGTGCTTTAGGGTAATTTTTGAGGAAATTATCAACAAGTTTCTGGGTATGCTTACGCCTTATATAAAAACCTCTTGGCCTGGTTTTTATGATTTTTCCATCAGGTCCTGTACATTCTGTCAGAGCCTTTCCGTTAGCACCTTTTGGTCTCATCTGAATGATGTGACCGAATCTTGCGTTTATATCTTCGACTAGGCCTGTTTTTACCATTTCGTACAGTTCGTTAAAGTCCTGTTTTAAGGTGTCAAGTTCTTCTTTGCCAGGAGAATAGAAAAAATAACCTAGCACCCGTCTGTGTTCAAAGCCGAGATCTCTTTGACCGTTTACTATCACAAACAGAACTCTTTTTATTTTTGCATAGACACTTGAGTTTTCAAAAGTAAGATTTCTGATATTGCTAAGTGGCGCATGACACAGAAATGTAGATTCAAGGACTTTAAATTCTGAGTCAACCGGTATGCTCTTAAGTTCCAGGCCAAGTTTGGGAAAATCTGGTATTGACTGATTTTTTGCAGCAGCACCAAGCAGAATCTCTAGGAGTTCACCTACAAAACCCTTGCCATGCAGTGGGGAAATGGGAACATCAACATTTACTGATTTGGCAAGTTCGGTAATACTTTTTCCCACAATTAAATTCAGTCTTTCAATGAGCGTTTCAAAACTTTGAGGCTCATTTTGTGTTTTAATTGCGTTTTCGCCTGAAATATTCATATAAACTCGCAAAAAATCAGAAAAATTTGAGAGGTTCTACAAGGCTATAAAGGCCTTTTATTGCTATAATAAATCTTAGTAATTTTAGCAAAATTTTTTTTGCTGTACAGATTTAAAGACTAGGCGGTTTTTGTGATTGATAAAGACGGATTCAGACCCAATGTGGGTATAGTGATCTGCAACCGCAAGGGTCAGGTTTTGTGGGCAAGAAGAATTCGTCAGAATTCTTGGCAGTTCCCTCAGGGAGGAGTTGATCATGGTGAGACTCCTGAGGCTGCAATGTATCGTGAGCTGTATGAAGAACTCGGGTTGACCAAGGATGATGTTAATCTGATTGCATCAACCAAGTTCTGGCTCAAGTACCGTCTTCCAAAACGACTTATTCGCTGGACGGAAAAGCCTGTTTGTGTTGGCCAGAAACAGAAATGGTATCTGCTTTCCTTAAAAAAGGACAAGTCAAACCAGATCGAGTTTAACCGTAAGGGTCATCCTGAATTTGATGACTGGAGGTGGGTCAGCTACTGGTATCCTGTAAGGCAGGTGGTTGCATTCAAACGTGACGTATACAGACGTGTACTGACTGTGTTTGCTCAGGGTGTTTTATTTGAAACACCTCGTCAGGCAGATAACAGGAATGTTAAAAACAGGAGAGGAAATTAAGCATGGTCGACAATGCACCAAATTCAATCTTGTTGTCATTAAGAAGAATTATTCAGGACTTTTCTTCAAAGAATTCCTTTGAGGAGGCTATTGCCACATTCGTTGAAGAAATTCGTACATCTACAGATGTTGACTGCTGTTCACTGTATCTTTTGGATGCAAGACGTACCTATTTGAGGCTTGCCGCTACAGATGGACTGTCAAAGTCTTCAATCGGCAAGGCCAATCTGCGTGTAGGTGAAGGTCTTGTGGGTCTTGTTGCCCAGAAGCAGGAACTTATAAATCTAGCAGACGCCCCAAGCCATCCTAATTTCAAATTCCTTCCTGATGTGGGTGAGGATGAGTTTTTATCATTCCTGGGTGTACCGGTTATCAATCAGGGAGAACTTCTTGGTGTGCTCGTAATTCAGAGCAGGGAAGACCGTCAGTTTGATGAACAGGAAGAGTCTTTCTTAATTACTCTGTCAGCTCAGATTGCATCAACTGTATCCTTAAACCGCAACAAGCTCTATCAGGAAAATTCATCAACCCGATTTAAAGGCCAGGTTGGTACCGGTGGTATTGCAATTGCCCAGGCTGCAGTGTGGAAACCTCCTGTAACCTTCAACAATCTGCAGATTATGTACACTGATGAAAGAACTATTCAGAGTGAGCTTTTTCATCAGACCATCTTCCAGCTGCAGACTGAGATGGATAAAAAAGTTCTGTCCATGCGTGAAAATTCACAGTCAAGAGCAGAATCAGGCTATATCCATGGTTATGGCAGTCTGCTTGATGATTCAGAACTGATTGATGAAGTAGATCGTGCGATTTTAGATCAGGGCTATGTGGCTGCATCAGCCATTAAAGTTGTGGTTCAGAGCCGCCTTGAAAGAGATCAGAAGATTTTGAGCAAAGATAAGATGCGCGATCTTATCGACTTTGCACATATTCTTATTTACCGTCTGACTCATATTTATTCAAGCAATGATGAGATTCAGCAAAATGAGATTCTGGTGGTCAGAACTCTGCCTGCTGCCACTGTGGCAGATCTGCCTCGAGACAAGGTTGAAGGCTTTATTTGTGTGGATTCTGCAACTTCCTCTCATACTGCAATTTTAGCTCAGGATCTCGGTATACCTGCTGTAATCGGTGTGCAGCTGTCTCTTGATGAAATTGACGGTCATACTGTGATTATTGACGGTCAGAATGCAGAGGTTATTGTTGATCCTTCTCCAAGTGTTATCGACGAATACAATCAGTTGATTTCCCAGGGCCAGGAGCGTCAGGATCTTTTTGAGTCTGAAAAGAAAGAGAAGGGTATCAGTATTGATGGCAGAAGAATCACTATTCAGCTCAACGCAGGTCTGAATCATGAGGCCAAAGATCTTACTGATGAAACTGATGGCATCGGTTTGTACCGTACTGAAATTGCATTCATGCTCAATTCATCACTGCCAACAGAAGAGCAGCAGATTGGCTGGTATTCTAATCTTCTCTCTCAGTTTAAAGGCAGACCGGTATGTATGCGTACCCTTGATGTAGGTGGCGATAAAGGCCTTCCTTATCTGCCGATTGAAGAGCAGAACCCTGCTTTAGGCTGGAGAGGTATTCGTGTCTGCATCGATCAGCCTGATATTCTGAAAACTCAGTTAAGAGCCATGATGTATGCTCATATGGAGCATGGCAACCTTGAAGTTATGGTGCCAATGATTGCCCGCTTAGAAGAAGTTCTGATTGTAAAGCGTCTTTTAAATGAGGCCATCTCAGAGGTTGAGCAGGAAAACAATACCATTATCTCCCGCCCACGTTTCGGCGTGATGATTGAAATTCCTTGTCTTGCCTATGTTCTTGATGACATCGCTCAGGAAGTTGATTTCTTCTCAATTGGTTCAAACGATCTGATTCAGTATCTGTTTGCTGTAGACAGAAACAATCCTAAGGTTTCAAAGTTCTTTGATCCGTTCAATCCTGCAGCGGTGCGCTGTCTTAAATACCTTGTAGACAAGTCAAAAATTTTAAAGAAGCCTCTGTCTATCTGCGGTGAGCTTGCTGGAAGTTCCCTAGGCTCTCTGCTTCTGATGTCGTTAGGTTTTGAACATCTGTCAATGAATTATTCTCAGATGGCTCGTGTAAAATATATTGTCCGTCATACTAATATTTCTGAACTTATCAAGGTTGGCACTCAGGCTCTGACCTTATCTAATTCAGATCAGATCAAAGCTCTCTATGAGGACTTTGCAAGAGTAAACGGATTAAGCCGTGTCATCGAATTATCAGATAATATCCGGAGCTGAAAGTGAAAGCATATTTGGATTTAGCCAGAAAAATTATGGAAGAGGGTGTAGACAGAAGCGATCGCACCGGAACCGGTACCCGTTCTATTTTCGGTACCCAGATGCGTTTTGATCTGTCCGAGGGATTTCCTCTTTTAACCACCAAGAAAGTGTTTTTCAAAGGTGTACTGCACGAGCTTTTATGGTTGATGAGTGGCAGCACCAACATCAAGTATCTTGTGGACAATAATGTTCATATCTGGGATGAATGGGCTGATGAAAACGGTGATTTAGGTCCTGTATACGGCAAGCAGTGGCGTGATTTTGAAACTCCAGACGGCAGACATATTGATCAGCTTGCCAATGCTATTGAAACTATCAAGAAAAATCCTGAGAGCCGCAGAATTATCGTGTGTGCCTGGAATCCTGGTGATGTAGATACTATGGCGCTGCCACCATGTCACACTCTGTATCAGTTCTATGTTGCAGACGGCAAACTGTCCTGTCAGCTCTATCAGCGCAGTGCAGATCTCTTCTTGGGTGTTCCATTCAATATCGCAAGTTACTCTCTTTTAACTTTAATGATTGCCAAAGAGTGCGGTTTAAAGCCTGGCACTTTTGTGTGGTCAGGTGGTGACACCCATATTTATTCAAATCATTTTGAACAGATTAAAGAGCAGCTTACCCGTACTCCAAGAGCTCTTCCACGTATTGTGTTCAATCGTGAGGTTGAGTCTGTATTCGACTATAAGTATGAAGATATTTCACTGGTTGACTACGATCCATATCCACCTATCAAGGGTGCCGTTTCTGTTTAGGAGAAAAATATGGTAGAAGTTAGCGGTAAGATTAAATGGCAGTCCCGTCGAGGCATGAAGGAGCTTGATTTAATGCTTCTTCCTTTTGTAGAAGAGGATTTACAGAACACCGACGAGAATATGTTAAATGCATATGTTGACCTGCTTGAGGCAAGCGATCTTGAACTTGTAAGATGGTTTAACGGTACAGCTGTCCCTGAGAGCAAATCCCGTCAGGATATGATTGAATATATTAAAAAGTGCCATGCCAAGCGTATGGGCAGAGAGGGCGTCTAATGACTTTTGAAGAACTCGGCTTACCAGAATTTTTAGTAGAGGCAACCGAGAGGCTTGAATGGAGCACTCCAACTCCAATTCAGACTATCACAATTCCCAAAGCTCTTGAAGGCAAGGATATTTTAGGCGGAGCTCCTACCGGAACAGGTAAGAGTGCAGCCTTTTTACTGCCTGTAATTGCAAGACTTTCCTTAGAGAAAAAAGAAGGTGTCAGGGCTATTATTTTAGAGCCGACAAGAGAACTTGCCCTGCAGGTTGAGAATGTGGCTTCAGCATTGCTTGAAAACTTTGAAGACCTTACTGCCGGAACCATTATTGGCGGTGGCAGCAGAGAAGTTCAGAAGGACAATCCATGTTCAATTGTCGCTGCAACTCCTGGCAGACTTATAGAGTTTTTAGAAAAGGGCTGGCTTGATACTTCAAAGGTTGAACTTTACGTTATTGATGAAGCAGACAGAATGCTTGACATGGGCTTTAGAGATGACGTTGCCAAAATCACCAGAGAGCTTTATAACCGCCGTCAGACTCTTTTATTCTCTGCTACTTTAGAAGGTGCTGGCATCAGAGATTTCTCTGAATCCGTATTAAATGATCCGTTTGAAGTGCGCATAGGTGCCGGCGGTGAAGCTGATGAAAAGCTTCCTGAGCTTTTATCAAGCCGTGCTTATTATGCTGCAGGCGATCCTCAGAAGCTTAAGATCCTGCACCACCTTTTAAATACAGTTTCAGGCAAGTCAATCGTCTTTGTTAAGACTATTGAAAGACTTCATCGTCTTGAGTCTTCCTTAAGAAGATTAGGCTTTAAGGTGGCAAGTCTTCAGGGTGCCATCTCCATGACAGAAAGAAAAGCTGCCATGCGCAAGTTCAATGAAGGTGACTGTCAGATCCTGATTGCAACAGATGTAGCTTCTCGCGGTTTAGACCTTCCGGATGTTACTCATGTTTACAATTTTGATATCCCAGGCAATGCCGCAATCTATGTACACCGTGCAGGTCGTACTGCCAGAGCCGGAGCTTCAGGCGTAGTTGTAACACTGGTAACTGCTGACGAGATTTCATATCTAGACAAGCTGGTACGCTATACCGGTAAAGAGATTGAAAAACGCCATATCAAGAATCTGTGTGCTGAATTTCCTGTAAAAGATCCTAAAGATCACCGTCAGTCAGAGAAAAAGCGTTCCCGAGCTTCCATTGGTGGCAAGGGCGGCTTTGACAAGAAGAAAAAGGAAGAAGAGAAGAAAGAGCACAAAAAAGATCGCTTAAGAGACAAGAAGAACAAGGGTAAGCCGGATTTTGCAGCAAAGAGAGCCAAAAAAGCTGCAAGAAGTGCTAATACCCCTGATAACTCTTAACAAACTGAGGACATATTATTATGAGTGCTACCATTATCAGAAATGCTCAGCTGCATATTACCTCCGAGGAATTTGTTGATACTGATTCCCTGGCTATTATGGATCACCGCATTGTGCCACTTGATCCAACTTTGCTTGAAGACGGTACCGCTGAAGAAATTGATGTAAAGGGCTTGCATGTATGTCCTGGCTTTATTGATCTGCTGGTTAACGGCTGTGCTGGTGTTTCCTTTGTTTCATCTCCAAATGTTGAATCCCTTGAGTCCATGAGACGCTGGCTTACAGCTCACGGAACCACCACTTTCGTGCCAACTCTTGTTTCAGGTCCCCGTGAGAACACCACCCGTGGTATTGCGGCAGTTGCAGAGTTTAAGGAAAAGCACCCAACCATCTGTCCTGGCATTCATCTTGAAGGTCCTTTTATTTCTCAGGCTTACAAAGGTTTCCACCCAAGTGGTTATATCAGAACCTTTTCTCCTGCTGATATTGACTTTGTAAAAGAGAACAAAGAGTCGATTGCCTATATGACCATTGCCCCTGAGGTTGTCAGAGCCAAAAATATCGTTGAGCTCTTAGGTCTGAAGGTACGTATGTCAATCGGCCATTCATCTGCTTCCTATTTTGAAACCACACAGGCTTTTAAGGCTGGTATAACCAATGTAACTCATCTGTTTAACGGTATGAAGCCTCCTGTTGGTCGTGAGCCTGGTATTGTAGGTGCAACACTTCAGAATGACAGAGTCTATGCTGGTATCATTGCTGACGGCAAGCATGTTCATCCTTCTTTGGTAAAGCTTGCCCACAAGCTTTTAGGTGACAGGTTATATATTGTATCTGATGCTCAGTCTGTAGCAGGTGTTTCAAAGCTTCCTAATTCCATTGTAATAGGTGGTACAGAACTGTTCTGCGATCACAAGCGAGGCCTTATTGATTCAAAGGGTGCCTATGCCGGTACCAATATCTGTATGATGGATGGCGTAAAGTTTCTGGTTAACTCCTGTGGCTTTACTCTTGATGAGGCTCTGCTTGCTGCAACCTATTCCCCAGCCAAGGCTATTGGTCTTAGTGAAGTTGGCAGAATTGAAGGTGGCTTTATTGCAGATCTGATTATTTTTGATGATGAATATAAGATCCAGTATGTGGTTCAGAATGGCTTTGTAAAGAGTACTTCTGAGTTAATGTAATAAATAGATAAATATCATATGGCTGAGAATTTACTTGACCGAATTGCAAAGGAAACTGATCTAACCAAGTCTGAGCGCAAGCTTGCAGCTGTAATATTGAAAGATCCTGCTTCTGTCATAAATGAAAACATCGCGCAGCTTGCCAAAAGAGCCGCAGTATCAGAACCATCTGTCTGCCGCTTCTGCAAGCGTTTTGGTGCTGACGGCTTTCCTGCATTCAAGCTGGTATTAAGTGCACTTGTTAGCAAAGAACAGATAAGAAAGTCAGAAAGTGTAAAGCAGGGTGATACTGTAGAAGATGTAGTTTCAAAAGTAATGGGAACTGCCAAAAATACAGTAAACACCTTAGAGCGCTCTATTGATGAGTCTGTGGTGGCAAGAGCAATTGATGTAGTAAGTCAGTCACGCCGTATAGTTGTGATCTCTCAGGGCTTAAGCTCTTTTGTTGCTTCTGATTTTTGTGCCCGTATGCTGTCATTAGGTTTCCCTTGTGAAAGTTATACTGACCGTCAGTCAATGTCACTTGCCATTGCTTCAATGCACTCTGGAGATGTTGTAATTGCAGTATCAGCAAGCGGCATGAATAAAGATCTTATTGAGTCTCTTGATTTTATAAGAAACACCGGTGGCGTATCACTTGCCATTGCTCCAGAAAATACCCCTCTTTTTGCCTTATGCACATTGGGGCTAAGTTCAGGCGATCCGATTAAATATAACTCTGATGAACCATTAGGTGCAAGACTTAATCTGATGGTTTTAATGGAGATTATTTTAGGCGGTGTAATGCTGCGTCGCGGTATTGCCATTTCTGATCTCAAAGAGAGAATGAAAAAAGCCAGAGCTTGTGCATATTATGTAAATGAAGAACCAGAAGCGGAAACTGAAGAAGAGTCAGACGATGGCTCAGTCAAGCCAGGCTCTCCTATCACCACACTTGACTGGCACTTTTAACAATCGCTTTTATTCAGGTACTGCAAACTACCATTTTGGTTTTGCAAGTGCCTGATTGTAAAGCTCCTCATATTTCTTTGCTGAATCCTTCCAGCTAAAACGCACCTTCATGGCATTCTGCTTGATCCTCTTCATTTCATTAGGATCTTCAAGATAGAGAATAAGCGTACGACGCAGAATAGAGAGCAGTTCTTCAGAGCTTGGCTCCTTAAAGATAAAGCCTGTAGCCTTTGCTTTTTCCTGATCATAATCAATAACAGTATCCTTAAGACCGCCTACAGCTCTAACAATAGGCAGTGTTCCGTATGCTAGAGAATAGATCTGATTAAGACCGCATGGCTCAAAGATTGATGGCATTAAGAAGAAGTCAGAGGCAGCTTCAATCTGATGGGCAATGGTATTGTCATAGCAGGATATAAAGCGGAACTTGTCGTGATGACGCTCTTCAATTTCGCTTAGTTGCTGAGCCAGAAATGGATCGCCGGTTCCCTGAATTACAACCTGAACCTTATGAGAGAGGAATCTCTCTAAAATTGGAATGATAAGACCTACGCCTTTCTGATCTGTGAGTCTTGCAACCATACCGTACATTGGGGTATCACCCATTTCAAAACCGAAACGGCGCTGCAGTACGTATTTACCGAGGATCTTCTGATCTAAAGTATTTAAATCATAGCGGATACGCAGAAGCTTGTCTGAGCTTGGATCCCAGTCTGAATAGTCACAGCCGTTTAAGATACCGACCATGTCTGCCTGTCTGTCAAGATAGTTAGGTGTCATACCGTGACCGCCTAAGTAACTCTTTAACTCATCACAGTAACCTGGACTTACAGTTGAGATTTTATCTGCATAATAAACCGCGCACTTTAAGAAGTTGATATAGCTGCCCTGCATAATCTTGTCATTATAGACATTGGCAATTTCAGGGATCATGTATACCTGACCGCGATCAAAGGCGCCCTGGAATGCACCATTATGAATGGTTACAACTGAGCGTGCTTTGTTAAATGCAGGATCTGATGCGTATTTGATACGCATAATCATAGGGCCTAAACCTGTATGCCAGTCATTGCAGTGCAGAATATCGATGTTAAAACCAAGTTTCTTGCTTGCATCAAGGGCTGCGGCACAGAAGAAAGCATAGCGTGCACCGTTGTCTGCATAACCCTGATTATTATCACCATACATTGAGGTACGGTTGAAGTACTGATCGTTTTCGATCAGCCAGACTTCTGTGGTGCCGTTAAGATAGGTTCGTCTTACCGTATATGGAAGGCGCAGATTTGGATCCTGGAAATCTTCATTTAAAATGAACTGTCCGATTACTTCAAGCTGCTGATAGTTCTTGATGACCGTATGGCATGGCATAATCACACGAACATCGTGACCATTTGCAGTAAGCTGCAGGGGAAGCGCTTTGGCAACGTCAGCCAAACCGCCTGATTTGATGATATCTGCTACTTCTGAAGATAAAACTACTATTTTCACGCTAACCTCACCTTAAGGGTACTACTTGTCAAAGCCAAGTTTCATACCTTTTGGTATGACAATTATGCCGTTTTCTGAAATTCTGACGGGCGGATTGTGATCCATTTTCAAAAGCTTGGCATCAGCTTCCCTGTCATAGCCAAGGGCAAAGCCAGGCGCAATCTCAACCTTTCTGTCTAATATTGCATTTTTAATCTTAGCATCTTCACCTACAATATTATCACCAATCAGTACACAGCCTTCAACAGTTGCACCATCATTTGCATTGCAGCAAAAACCTAAAACTGAATCTTTGATGGTGGCACCATCAATATTGCAGCCACCTGAAATTAAAGATCGCGACACCTCTGAATCATTATTTGGCGTATTTGTAAAATTGGCAGGTGCCAGAGGAGGATAGTAGGTATGCATTGGCCATTTTGGATTATTAAGTCTGAATTTCGGATTAGAACCTAACAGATCCATATGAGCTTCATAGAATGAATCTATAGAGCCTACATCTCTCCAGTAACAGTCTTTAATTTCGCCTTCAATGTAAAGACCGCTGACGTCATAGGCAAAAACTCTGTTACGCTCAACCATTTTGGGAATAATATCCTTTCCAAAGTCATGGCTCGAGTTATTATTCTGAGCATCCTCTTTAAGTTCTTTACAGAGTATATCTGATTTGAAGATATAGTTACCCATTGATACCAGGCAGTTTTTATCATCACCTGGAATTGGTTTTGGTTGTTCTGGTTTTTCCTCAAAACCAATCATTCTGCCTTTTTCATCTACTTCTATGATACCGAATTTTTTAGAACATGCTTCAACAGGCATTTTTACGGCAGCTATGGTCAGATCTGCATCATTTATAGTATGGTAATTGATCATGGCTCGCACATCCATTTTATAGATATGATCAGAGCCGAAGATGCAGACATTTTCTGCAAAGGCGTCTTTAATAAATCCTTCATTCTGGTAAATAGCATCAGCTGTACCCTGATACCACTCTCTGCTGACTCTCATCTGAGCTGGCAGAGCATCAATAAATGCACCGGAAATACCACTTACAGACCATCCTTTTTTCAGGTGCATCTGAAGAGACTGAGATTTGTACTGAGTAATTACGTAAATTCTAAAAATGCCGGAGTTTACAAAATTATTTAATACAAAATCTATGAGTCTGTAACTTCCGCCAAAAGGAACTGCAGGCTTGGAACGGCTGTTGGTTAAAGGCATCAGTCGGGTGCCTTCACCTCCTGCCAGAATCATTGCTAATACACTGGACATACATACCTCAATGCAGACATCTGTTATTGTTTTATAAACAGGTATTATTCTAAATTTTGCTGCAGATTTTTTTTATATCTCTACTTATTATAGAAGATATAAAAGATGTCTTATAATCAATGCAGAACTTTTGAGAACTGTGTTAAATAAAATTTACAAATATAAGTCATACTATTAAAAGTACTTAAAATAAAAGTAATTAGTTTTTATATGCTAAAAGATAGAGGAGGCTCTATGAGCGAAAAAATTGTATTTTTCGGAACACACAGCTATGACCGTCATGCATTTGCCGAATGGAATAAAAAAGATAACTTCGGTTTTGAACTTTATTCACACAGAAGTTTTCTTGATCTGCATAATGCAGATGAACTTCATGGAGCGAGAGCCGTATGCATTTTTGTGAATGATCGCTGTGACAGAGAGGTACTTACAAAGCTCAAGGCTCACGGTGTTGAGATTGTTGCTTTAAGATGTGCCGGTTTTAACAATGTAGATCTTACAGCTGCAGCAGAGCTTGGTATTAAGATTGTAAGAGTTCCTGCCTATTCACCTCATGCAATTGCTGAGCACGTGATGGCACTTATTCTTACCTTAAACAGAAAGACTCACAAAGCCTACACCAGAACACGAGACGGTAACTTCTCACTGCATGGTCTGATGGGATTTGATCTTAACGGAAAGACTGCCGGAGTAGTTGGAACTGGTAAGATTGCCAGAGTTTTAATCGGCATTTTAAAAGGCTTTGGCATGAATGTTATTGCCTATGATATCTTTGAGGATAAGGAATTTGAAAAGAATGCGGGCATTAAATATGTTTCTTTAGATGATCTCTATGCTCAGTCAGATATTATTTCATTAAACTGTCCTTTAACACCTGATAACAAATATATGATTAACAAAGATTCCATTGCCAAAATGAAGGATGGAGTAATGATCATCAATACAGGTAGAGGTCCTTTAATTCATTCAGAAGAGCTGACTGCTGCCTTAAAATCAGGAAAGGTAGGAGCTGCCGGTCTTGATGTTTATGAAGAAGAGCATGACTACTTCTTCCAGGACAAGTCTGACATGATTATCAAAGACGACAATCTTGCAAGACTTATGAGCTTCAACAACGTACTTATCACCTCTCATCAGGCATTCTTTACCAAAGAAGCAATGGATAATATTGTTAAAACAACTTTAAACAATATTAAAGATTACTTTGATGGAAAAGAGCTTGTAAACGAAGTAAAGCTTTAGTATCTGACAAAATGAGGCGAATTATATTATACGAATTTGCCTCATTTAGCAGGAATTTAAAAATAATTACAGAGTAAGAAAATAATTATTTTTTCCAAAATAATGACAAGCTTGTTGTTTGTGATCTATATCTCACAATTTATATAATCGTTTATATAAAATACTAACTTTTTTGAAAGTTATCACACTTTTTTTATTGCAAAAACAAGCTTATTCATTATTTTTTGGAGATAGAAATGAAACTTCCTAACTTTGTTGAGATCGCATTATTCGAGATTATCAAGAAATATGCTAAGTTCGAAGGCCGTGCAAACCGCCCTCAGTACTGGTACTTCGTATTAACCCAGTTCCTGGCTTTCTTTATCCTTGAGCTCTTATGCGTGATCCCATTCGTTAATATCATTGCTTTTTTAGCATTATTAGTATTAGGCTTAGGCTTAATCGTCCCTGGTATTGCAGTATCTGTTCGTCGTCTTCACGATACCAACAAGTCAGGCTGGTGGCTGTTACTGTGCTTCGTACCATTTGTTGGCAGCATTGTTATTTTAGTATTCATGTGCTTAGAAGGCACCAAGGGTGCTAACAAGTACGGTGATGAGCCAGTTGTTGAGAACTACAAGTTCTAATTTCAACTTTAAAAGTTTTAAGATCCCTGCTTTTGCAGGGATTTTTTTTGCCTGAGGAAAAACGCTTGAAAACTGACTTATTGAATAGTGAACTTAAAAAAGTAACAAAGTTTTTGCTATGTTTTGAATGCTGTCTTTCAATTCAAGCCTTTAATCATAAGTTAATTGATATTCAAGGCAGCAATTGGCGTAACGAATTGTTTTAACTAAAAGAAAAGGACCTTTAAAGGTCCTTTGAAAATTTATATGCTTGCCTTGTAAACTATGAAGGTACTTGAGTTTTTGACTATTGTAACCTTAGAAAAGTTCTCTAAAAGAACTTCGTCATAGCCTAAGTGGGAGTTAGCCACCATATAGAAGACTCCGTCTTTGGTTAAATGATCTTTTGCAGACATAATCATATTAACAGTTGGCGCTGTGGTGGTGGATATCCCCTGATGGAATGGCGGGTTTACTGCAATCAGACTGTATTTGTCATGACCATTTAACATATCGGAGGCAACAATTTCTGCACCTTCATTCACACCATTCTTTTCAATGTTATCCCTTGTAAGAGCCAGAGCAGAAGCACTGACATCGGCAAAAGATACATTCTTAAAGCCAGCCTTTAAAAGCGCAATTCCAACTACACCGCAGCCACATCCCAAATCAAGCGCATGCCCCTGAGGGATCACCTCTTCTAAAGCCTCAGTGAGCATCCTGGTACCGGCATCAAGTTTTCCAAGGGAGAAAACAGCGCTGTCCTGATTTAAGGATAGCTTATGCCCCATAACCTCAACATCAATGGCTGCAGGTGCCTTATAGGTGTTAAAGTCCTGCTCATAGATGGCTTTAAACAGAGTGCATTTACGGGCAAGATCAATCTTTCTTACAAATCCCATGACTTTTAAAAGTGAATCTGCACTCTTTCCGCCACCGTCATTAGAGCCTGCGGTATAAACCTCTGCATTATCGTTAAGTTTGCTCTTTAAAAGATTTAAAAGCTTTACAGTCTGCTGCTTGTTCTTTGGAAGCAGGATTAACAGTCTGTTTACATTTTCTATCTTATCAAGTGCTGATGAAACATCAGAGAAGATGATCTTTACATGTTTGTGCTCAATTACCTGAGGAAATGAGTTATCAAGACTCTGACCTATCATGGCTGCCATTTTGCCAGCACATACATAGTTATCTACAATGACAGTAGCCTTTTTTGCGTTTTTTACAAGCGCCAGAGTCATAGGATCATAGATGTCACCTGCAATCAGAATCTCAGCGTTTTCAAAGATCTCAATATTTCGCTCTAAGAGTTCGTAAACTGGTGAATTTGCCATATTTATACCTTATCTCTCAGCTTTAAGGCACGGGCAAGTTCCACATACTTTTCAACAGAGATGTTTTCAGCTCTTAAAGTAGGGGCAAGGCCGTGTTCTTCAAGTTCAGCTTCTGTAAAGAACTTCATCAGTGCATTACGGATGGTCTTGCGTCTTGCAGAGAAGGCTGTAGTGGTGATGTTGTTTAAATATGGCACCAGAGCACGTTCTTCATCAGTAAGTCCCTTTGGTTTTAGTCTTACCACAGCAGATGTAACCTTAGGGGCGGGTCTGAAAGCTGAAGGTGGCACTATGAGCATTGGAATAACATGAGCAAAGAACTGAGTCATTACAGTCAGTCTGCCATAGTCCTTGGTATCAGGACCAGCTGCAAGTCTCTCTACAACTTCCTTCTGCAGCATAAAGTGCATATCCAGAATGCCTTTCTGATTTAACAGATGGAAGATGATTGGTGAGGTAATGTTGTATGGCAGGTTGCCAAACACTCTTAAATTTCCGGCACCGTCAAGCTCATCAAAATTAACCTTTAAGGCATCGCCTTCAATCAGGTTAAGACCTTTTAAGAAAGGATCATGCTTTAAAATTTCAACCAGATCTCTGTCAAGTTCAATGGCTGTCAGAGCTTTTGCTCTTTCAAGAACCGGTCTTGTGATGGCGGCATGGCCAGGTCCGATTTCAACAAGCTTTTCACCTTCTTTTGGATTGATGGCGTCAACAATCTGGGAAATGATATGGTCATTGACAAGGAAGTTCTGACCGAATCTTTTTCTTGCCTTCATATGTACTGGTGGCAGGGCCATAATTATCTCCTTGCGTTAGCCATGAAAACTGCAAGATTAACTGCAGCAAACAGTGAACCAGGATCAGCTCTGGTGGTACCTGCAAGATCCATGGCGGTTCCATGATCTACTGAGGTTCTGATATAAGGCAGACCTAAGGTGGTGTTATAACCTTTGTCAAAACCCACATACTTTAAAACAGGAAGTCCCTGATCATGGTACATGGTTAAAAAGGCATCTGCCTTTTCAATGTACTTTTTCTGGAACATGGTATCAGCAGGCAGAGGTCCTATGATGTTGATACCCTCTTTTCTTAATTTTTCAAATGTGGGAATGATGGTTTCAATCTCTTCCATACCAAGATGGCCGTATTCTCCAGCGTGAGGATTTAAACCTGCACTGATGATGCATGGGTTGTCGATACCAAATTTGGTCTTAAGATCATGGTTGAGAATGGTTACAATTTCTGTAAGCAGTTCTTCTGTAATGGCCTCTGATACTTTGTTAAGAGGCAGATGAGTAGTTGCAAGAGCAACGTTAAGTTCATCGCAGCCTAACATCATTACAACTTTGTTTGTACCGGTTCTTTCCTGGAAGTACTCAGTATGACCGGTAAATTCAAGACCGGTATCAGCAATTACCGCCTTTGAAATAGGTCCGGTGATGATGCCAGAAAACTCGCCTGACTGTGATTTGTCTGAAGCAATATCAAGTGTCTTTAACACATAGGATGCGTTTTTCCCGTTTAAAACACCCGGAACAGATTCATCATTGAGTGGTACATCAAGAACACAAAGGTGTCCTTTACGCTGTGGAACAAAGTTGTCTTTGTCGTAGTCGTCAATAACTACATTCTGATTAAAAAGAGCTGTTCTTTTCTGAATAAGCTCTTTTGATGCGATGATAACAAGCTGAGTATCAGCAAACTCAAGAGTAGAGAGGTGATACATCAGCTCTGGACCTACACCGGAAGGTTCTCCCGGTGTGACAGCTAAACGTTTTTCCATTAAAACTTAGGTTTTTCCTGATCTAATTTTACGCCTGCATTTAACAGTGCAGGATCCAATACACGAATATAGGAGGTTTCTCTTAAGTTACGCTCCCAGTTTAAAACTGCCTCGTTGTATTCTCTTTCAAAGAGAATAGAGTAGGCCTTGTCCTTGTAAACTTCCATTGAGTCTGTATCAACCTTTTTATCCTTCAGATAAATGAGGTGCCAGCCATAGCTTGATTTTACAGGTTCTGAAATCTGGCCAGGAGTAAGTTCCATCATGCCTCGTGCAAAGCCAGGATCATAACGATCTGGCAGGGCATATCCAAGGTCACCGCCGTTAATTGCAGAACCAGGATCTTCTGAGTACTGTTTTGCTGCGTCTGCAAATGAGATATTGCCAGAGGTAATATCATGCTTGATGCCCTGAAGCTTTGCTACAGCAGCTTCATCAGAATAAATGATAGAGGTTTTAATCAGAATATGGGCTGCATCATATGTAACAATTGGAGCCATTGCATTCTTGGTAACATCGATAAGCTTTACAATATGGAAGCCTACCTGTGAACGGAATGGTCCGATAACATCACCCGGTTTTGCCTTTACAAGACCTGGAACAAATGGAAGTGGCAGAGAGGTCTCCGGTACAAATCCCATGTTTACATTGTCGTTTACTGAACCATACTTTGCTGAAACTTCTTCAGGAGCAGCACCGCTTCTTAACATGCTGATGGCTGCTCTTGCATTTCTCTGAGCTCTTTCGTATTCATGCTCGTTTGCAGTTGATGATAATGGCACAGTGATCTGTGCAATATTGTAATAAGGTTCTACAGTGTTGCCTTTTTCTTTTAACTGCTTGGCAAGTGAATTGATTTCTGACTGTGAAATATGGATCTTCTGACGGATTGAAGATCTTCTGATTTCATTGATGACATAGTCTTCTTTGAACTTTTCACGAGCCTGGGCTGAGGTCAGGTTCTTGCCGTATGATCCTAAAAGAGTCTCTTTTGAAGTGTTATTGATAAGAGCTGTCTGTTCAATAGTTTTGTCAAGCTCCATATCGGTGAGTTCTGAACCCTGAGTTTTTGCAAGCTGAAGGATCAGACTTCTGGTGATAAGGTTCTCTAAAGCCTGACGTCTTACGTCAATTTCGTCAACCTTCATGCCGTGAGCTTTATACTGATCAAGGAACTTTTGTGTTGCCTTGTTAAGCTCACTGTTTAAAATGATTTCCTGATTTACGATCGCAGCGGTTGAATCAAGTGTAACTTCCTGAGCCTGAACAGATGCACTGGTTGCTAGGGTACAGGCGGTTGCGATTGCGGTAAATAATGTTTTTAATTTCATGTTGTAACCTTATGTTTAATGTTATCTGTTCAAACTTGTTGGGTCGATTGATGGTATAAAGTGAGTATGGGTAGATCTTGGGTTGTTTATTCCCCTTACCTTCAGCTCGTAGAATTCCTTAAGTTCGAAGGAAATACCAACAATCTTCTTCTGTGACTGGCTTGATTTGTTCATCTGAATATACTTTTCGTACATGAAACCAACTGACCAGCAGCAGTCTTCATAGAAGATACCAGCTTTGGTGTCGATGTTGTATTTCTGTGCGGTATCACGATATGATGCTGCAACAAATTTCCAGTCGGCATTGATAGGTATTGCAATTTCACCACCTATCTGTCTTAAGTCGTTTCTTCTGCCATAATCTACAGCACCGGTTTCCTTATTCACGAAGATATTGCCATTCCTCATGTAGCGGTAGCTTGTACCGATGAGGAAGCCAGAGCGGGTTCTGTATTTTACAGAAGCATTGTAGTTGTCGAACTTTTTAGTCTCATATGAATATGAAGAGGCAAAATGAGTTGTCAGACCACTGATGATTTCTGTATCAAGAATGCCGTTTAAATTTGATTTTCTTTCAGTACTGTAGCTGTCAGTTGAGTAAAGTCCAACTCTTTCAGGTGTGAATCTGATTGCCTGTGCCAGACCGAAGCGAACAACTTCACGGTCGTGAATATCAAGAATTCTTGAGGTAAAGCCTGCAGTCAGTCTGTTCATATTTGAAATACGGTCAATACCGGCAAACTTCATGTGATTAAACAGGGTATAGTAGTCCTCAAAGCGATCTGTGGTATCGTAAAGCGCAATACCGGTCTGATCTCTGTAAGGAATATACTGATACTTGATTTCAGGCTCTAAAGTCTGGGTATGATTCATATCCCATACCTTGCGTTCAAGCTTGGCCTTTAAATCCACATCAAAAAGATACAGAGCTCTAACCTTTGAATCTTCTAAGGTTCTGTAACCTAAATAGCCCTGATAACTTGAAGGAAGACTCCTTAGCTGGCTTTGTGAGTAATGAGTCAAAAAGCCCTTTAAACCAAAGTCGAGCTGAACTCCGTATGCGTCGAAGGCATGATATGAAAATTCAGGCTGAATATGATGACGCTGCATGTTAACAGAACGGAAATCAGAAAGGTTGTCCTGATTGAATCTTGTAAACTCACCACTGATATTGAAACTTACAGGTCCCCAGGTGGCAAAGGTTGAAGCCTTGACCTGCGGTCTCATGGCAAATGGTCTGTAGGCTACGGATTTAGGGTTAATCAGCGACTGATACTCACGTACTTCTGCAGAAACAGCGTAAAGTTCCTTGTTGTAGGACAGACGGAAAGACTGCATTAAGGATGTATCGTTAATGCCAGCATCTTCTTCACTGATGTCGTTGACGTATCCATAGTCATCCTTTCTTACAGCAGCGTAATTAACACCAAAATTCAGATCGCCGTTTAAGAAGGAGATATTCTGATTTACACTCAGATACCAGCGCTTGTGGTCACCGTTTTCAGGAGTCCAGCTTGGATCATTTGGGTGATAGTTAAACTTGATGGTGCCTGACATGTTTCTGAAAGGCATGTATCTGAATTCAGTACCTAAATATCTTTTGTGCTTGGGATCATAAGCAGGGGTCAGCGTCATATCATAATTAGGTGCCAGGTTCAGATAGATTGGCTGATAATAACTTACACCATCATTACTGTAGGATGCGTTTGGTGCAAGCAGACCAGTTCTTCTGTCTTTTCCAAGAGGGAAGTAGGCATAAGGTATATAAAATACAGGAACAGGTCCTAACCAAACAATGTTGTTCCATCCTGATGCCAGATCCTCATTTTTATCGATAGTTACAGTAGTAGAGGACATCTCCCAGGTATTGTCTTGGGTAGGGCATGAAGTAATGGTTGTACTCTTGAAAACCTGCTCGTTTTTGACATTGTCAATGGTGTGCTGCTCTGCAGTACCTCTTAATACGGAACCGTTGAACTTGAAAACTGAGTTTGTAATTTCAATAAGCTTGTCGTCAATTCTGTGGGTAACGACATCTTCTGACTTGACACTGTACTCAGGTGATCTGAAAACACTTGAACCCTGAGTGGTGATGGTTCTGCTGGTACCGTCATAGACTGCAACATCAGAAGCAATCTTCTGGTCTGCCTGTGTGATGTAAACATCTCCTGTGTAGGTAAGCTTTCCTTCCTTGTTGGTCAGATCGCCAGTTACATTATCAGATGTAATGTTAATCGGGGTTTTGTTTACATCATACTGCAGTGGAGTAGTATAGCCTGGAACATCGTAATAACAGGTCAGATCCTTTAAGGTGTAACTGAAAGGATGGGTTGGTCCTGGCATCTGAATGTTGGTATCCATCTTTAAGAACAGACGCATTGGAAAAGTTGATACGTCTGCAGCTGCAGTCTTGGTTACATAGTAGGTGGATGCCTTTGAATTCATAATATCTGCTGTTCTGTAGGCAAAATCAGATACTATAAGACTGTTGAAGGATGTCTGTTTCCTGTGAACCCTGGTTTTTACTGCAAGGCCCTTTTTAGAATTCATTTCTACAGCTGTCTTGGTGTTCTGAGAATTCTCAGTACTTCCTGAGGCTGCATATACGCCCTCTGAAATTGCACAGCTTACTGCAATTGCAAGCAGAGCAAGAGATGTTTTTTTAATCCTTGGTTTTTTCAAGGTACTTTTCCTAAAAATCAGTTTGAGTATATTCTTTTATGCAGTCAGCTGACAAAAGCTTTAAAACTACTGCACCATTAAAATCTGTCGCTGTAATCTGCGTCCTTGAGGCTGTCCGTCGTAGGATCTTCCTCAATGGTTTTTCCCTGCACACAGTAATCACCGCTGGCCCAGGCACCCAAATCAATGGTTCTGCATTTTTCTGAGCAGAATGGCCTGAACCTGTTAGTTGCATCTTTTGCAACTGTCTTTTTGCATACAGGACATACATCGGTTCTGACTGCAGCCCTGTTTTTATTCTCAAGTTCCTTTGAAATTTCATCAAAGGTGCCAGGAGGCAGTAAATCTCTAAGACTCATGTGACGTCTCTTACTGCAGTGAGCTCTTAACATATGCGATTTTGAAAGGAATATCTCCTACTGGAGCTCCCTTGTCAAAAGGCAGGAATCTGATGTTAACTCGTGACTGGAAACCTGAAACTACAGGGTAAGCTCTGATACCATTTTCATACTGAATATTGATTAAATCACAGGTATCAGCATTTTCCTGCATAAAGCCACTTTTTGCCACACGGTCACTGATGCTTGTGCAAAGTCTCCACAGGTAGAGAATGGTATATACAGGAATTCTGATGCACTCAAGTTCGTGCAGCCATTTGTCTACACTTTTCTTCTTTTCTTCTTCAGGCAGTTCAAACCAGAAGTCAAAAAGCGGAGTGTCAAAACAGTTTACACCGCTTGGAGTAAGGAAACGAGGCTTGATCATTTCGATGATAGGATCATCCTTTAGTACGGTTCTCTGTCTGGTAAAGCCGTCTAAAATGTTTTTTGCCTCACTGATTCCTTCTCTTAGTTTTTCTACAAAATCTTTGTCGCATTCAGGATCTGAAAGCCAGCCTTTGAGCTTTGAGTCGCACTTTTCAAGATCTTTAATCAGATCAATCTTGATTGCGCTTGAGCCGTCAACGAGATCGATAAAATCAACAATGCTTCTTAAAAGAAACATTACATGCTGAATTGAATTAAGATCCTTTGTCTGTTCTACGTTCTTAAATACCTTTTCTAATTTAAGGTATGTTCTTGCCTTTGGACTTAATGGAAAATCAAAATTATACATGGAGTTTATGCTCTCTGTTTTCTTATAATTTTATTGTTTGAATTCTTTTGCCAGTTTTAAATACTCATTGTGTAATTTTAACACGACATTGAGCTTTTTATCTAAGGGAGAATCATCAGATTTGATTAAATCGTCAGCTTTTTGTATTCGGGTATTTCTGTCAACCTGACGCGATATCATGTTCTCAGCCAGCTCTTTTGATATATTGTCTCTATTTATCAATCGTTTAAGTTGTAATTCATACTCTATATCTACAACCAGAATTCTGTTTACCATTGATTCTAAATGATGCTCAAATAACAGCGGAATCATGACAATTACGTAAGGTGAATCCGCCTCATCAATTTTTTCATCAATTTTTTCTCTGATTGCATCTTTCATAAGAGCATTGAGTTTTTCTAGCTTTAACTCAGCTCCTGTAGCAAAAACAATCTCTCTTAAAGCTCTGCGGTTTAAGGTGCCGTCGCTGTTTAAAATTTCACATCCAAAATGATCTGTGATTTTTTTCAGACAAACCTGACCTGGTTCTACTACTTCTCTTGCTACAGCATCAGCATCAACAATACAGATATCAAGTGATTCAAAAAGGCTTGCAATTGCAGATTTGCCACATGCAATTCCTCCTGTAAGGCCTATCCTGAAAGCTTTTTTTCCTTCAGTTTTAAGGTTATCTGAATTACTTACAGTACTGCTCATTATCCTAATCCGTTTCAAAGCCTTTGGTGACTTACTGATTATACCTTTTTATTGAAGTTTTTTCTGAATTTATAGTTGCTTTTGAAGGGGAAAAGTGATTATTTTTTTTAATCTCAGGTCAGCTAAGTTTTATTTGTTAAGTTTCAATTTTTCTATGGCTGGTAGATTATATTGTACAAAATTCATTTTTCATAAAATTATTTTTTTGCTACAGGTGTCATTTATTAACAATAGTCGGAAAAAATTACATTATTTCACTCTCATTTAAAACCCTTTTTCAAAAATTTGTGTACAATACTTTCCATAAAAAAACAATTATCTAAAAGATAGAGAACAATAAAGTGAACCTAATAAAAATCTGCGGCGCGTCTTTTTTTGCTGCCGCCCTGCTCAGTGGCTGCTCATCATCTTCAACAGTAGACAGATCTTCTGCTCACAGTGGTTTTTCAATCAATGACAAAGCGATTTATCTGCGTGGTGAAATGAACGATTATGCTGTTTCAGATGCTTACAGACTGCGTGCTTCAAAGCATGGTTTCTGTACTGTTGCGCTACTGCGTTCTGACTGGGCACCTTACAAGTTTAAATTTGCTGATGCTGACTGGTCAGATGGAACCAATTTTGGTTTTATGAATCCTCCTGGAGTTTTAAGAAACGGTAAGAAGAGTCTTGAGTTAAATCAGAATTCCAAGTTTGAGGAAGTTTCTTTTTATCCAAAAGATGATGGTGTATACCGCTTCTGCCTGCTGCCAAAGAACAACCGCTACTTTGTGGTAGTGGAGAAGACTTCAAAAAAAGAACTTCTTTCCATGGCTCAGCTGATGCGTATATCTTCACTGGAACGCTTGTCAGATTAAGAATACCGGTTACCATGTAGTTGGTATTTTTCGTTTTAAAAAGATGGTAACAGATAAAAAGACTTTACTTGTTCTCTTTTCCGATTTTCTCCTGCTTGAAAACGGCATGTCATCTTTGTCTATTAAATCCTACACTTCAGATATCAATCTTTTCTGCGATTTTCTGACAACTGAGTTTATCAATCATGGAGTGATGGATAATCTTGTGTCATTTAATCATGAACACATAAAAGAGTATTTAAAGGAACATTCCAAGGCTGAAGCCAGCACTCAGGCCAGATTTCTGTGTTCAATGAGAGCCTACACCAGATTTCTTATCAAGGAGAACCTGATCACTGAAGATCCATGCATTCATGTGGAAAATCCAAAGCTTGTAAGATATGTGCCGACGGTATTGTCTGAACAGTGTGTTGAAAGTTTTTTAAATGCACCAGATCTTTCAACCTATGTCGGTGCAAGAGACAAGGCAATGCTTGAGACTCTTTATGCTACCGGACTTAGAATTTCAGAGCTTATCTCTCTTGAATTTGACAATATCAATTTTACCGATGGTTTTATGATTGTACGGGGTAAAGGTGACAAGGAGAGACTGATTCCTCTTGGAGAGAATGCCATTTACTATATTGAATATTACGTGGCAAACTTCAGAAGAGAAAGAGATCCAAAACGTAGAATCGGTAAAATTTTTCTGTCAGCAAAAGGCACTGGCGCTATAAGCAGGGTAGGCTTCTGGTATCGAATCAAGTACTACAGTGATCTTCTGGGGATTATGGAGAATGTTTCTCCGCATACCTTCCGCCACGCTTTTGCCACCCATCTTTTAAATCATAATGCTGATTTAAGATCGGTGCAGATGCTGCTTGGTCACTCTTCTGTTACTACCACTCAGATTTATACTCATGTAGCCACCAGAAGAATGCATCAGGTTTACGAGTCAGCCCATCCAAGAGCCGGAGCCTCATATAGAAGACAAAATCAAGACCACACAGAGAAGGAGTAGCTCTAATGCAGCTTTCATATCGCTCTTTATTCACTGATGCCAATAACATTGAGTATTCTGTGGTTAAAACCCATGGAGCTAACTGTCTGTGCCTTCAGGGTGATTTGAAAAGCCTTAAGAGACTGAAAAAATCCTATCTGTCTTCCGTGTATTTTTATGAATGCGCACCAGAGAATACTTTTGAGGCTCTGTCAGTAAATCAGGATGTTAAAAATTCTATTTCAACTGCTCTTTTTGCCTACAGAGACTGTGGTTTTCTGTCAGACTACCTGAAAGTAGTTTCAAAAGAACAGCAGTATGCTGCCGGTAAAAAGTTAGGTCGTGCTCTGTCGATGATTCATTCAAGACCTCTGTTGACCAAACACCAGAAAAAAGCAGCATTACGACACGGAACATATCTTGAGCATCTTGCCTTGTACATGACAGATTATCCTCATTTTGAAAATGATAACTTTGCCATTGATGCTATTTCGATGCGTTATGATAAATTAAAAATTTACCGCTCAGTGATGCGCTATGGTTCTTTAAAACACGACAAGGTGTTAATGACAAGAAACGACGAGGTTATGCTTCTGCCAAGTTACAGTTATGGCCCTGGCGACATGTGTGAGGATTTTGCTTCCCTTGAGGTAGAATCTGCAGGTTTGTATCCTGTATTCTGTGCCGGTGTCATAGACGGTTATTTCAAGTCTGTGGTGCCATCAGCATTCTGGATGCACTTTGCCATGTATTCTGCCCTGTATGCTCTGTGGAAATGTGGTCAGAAGGCATTTAAAGAGCCTGATAAATTCTCTGCCATGCAGACAAACTTTAATCGTATTCTTAAAGATTTTGACAGATTTACAAGACCAATTCCTAAGTGGTATACCTCTGATGAATTAAGAGAAATTAGATCAAATTCCCTGAAGCTCGGACTTTAAATTTAAAAAAGTCATAGTCACTTCAGGTGTAGATGCGTATATTGTCATATTTTGATCTTAAAAGGTGCAAGTCATTTTATTAAACAATAATTTTCTTTAACTACAGATATTTGTATATTTAAGACTTTCTGTTATCACGCTCTTTTACATAAGCTTGGCAAGCTAATTCTGACTAATCATCCAGTTAAAATAAAAATTTTACTGCTCTGTGGTAAAATGTAACAAACTTAAATAATAAAAAATAAAAATATTCATGATTTATCAGGATATTTCTGACTGCTTTTGTGCAGTCTATATTCATACCTTTATGCTGAATCGGTAATTAGGTAAATACAGATTTTCTGTATAAAAAAATCTATTGCTTTTAGGTGTTTATGGGAATTTTAAATAAAGAGGCACTTGGCTGTGCTCTTGAGAAGTTTTCTGAGTCTTTTTATAAGGTTTACTTAATTAACCTTACCAAGGATTCCTACGAAGTTATTAAGGTTTCTGATGAGGAGGTAATTCCTCCATCTAAGTGTCTGTCTAAAGAGCTTTCTGACATTGTTGTGCACAAGGGTTAGTTACAGTTGCGTTAAATGTATAAATTGTTTATAATACCTCATAATAATTATGAGGTATTGTTGACGTTTATGAATAAAATCATTTCAATTGGAAAAGCTGCTCAAATCCTGGGAGTTCATGTTCAGACCTTAAGAAACTGGGAAAA
>ONCB01000030.1 GCA_900316175.1 uncultured Succinatimonas sp. | reverse complement strand
GAATGCTCCGCGCATGAAAATCACTCTTAAAATAGGCTCTCTTAGCGCAATGATGCCACACATTGAGGCAATACCAAGCAGCAGTACCAGTCTTACGCCCCAGTCTAAGGTCTTTACATATTTATCATGATCTTCACTGATATTGATTTTAGAAAGAGATGGCAGAATAACTGTTGAAATTGCCACCGCAAAGATACCTATAGGGAACTCTAAAAGTCTGTCTGAATAATATAAATATGAAATGGCACCGGTTGCCAGAAATGATGCTAAAGCGGTATTTACAATGAGGTTTATCTGACTTGCTGAAATACCGATGATGGCTGGCAGCATCAGCTGTCTAATTTTTTTAACTCCTTCGTGTTTCCATCCCCACATAGGAATAATAAAGATCTTCTGTTTTAATACAAAAGGGATCTGCAGACATAACTGCAGTACACCACCGACTACCATACTGTAAGCTAAAACAACATTAGGATCTGAAAAATAAGGTGCTACAAAAAATGCTGTTGTGATTAACACAATGTTAAGTACGCATGGTGTTATAGCAGGGATCAGGAATTTGTTAAATACATTGAGAACAGCACTTGTAAGCGCTGTAAGAGTAATAAAGAAAAGGTAAGGGAAGGTGATCTTTAAAAGATAACTTGCCTCAATAAATTTTCTGCCGTCAGGTTCATCATTTATATATGACTGAAACCATCCAAAGCCGAATACAGCTGTAAGCACAGGGGAAAGAAGCATACCCAGCATGGTAATAATAAGAACCACTGCTCCTAACGTGCCACAGGTTTTATTAAGTAAATCTTTGAGTTCTTCTTGTGACTGATTTTCTTTGGTCTTACTCATTACAGGAACAAATGCCTGTGAGAAGGCTCCTTCAGCAAAGAGTCTTCTGAAAAAATTTGGAATTCTGTTGGCAAAAAAGTAAATGTCAGCAGATAAAGATGCACCTAAGAGGGATGCAATGGCAATATCTCTTAACATGCCAAGGATTCTTGACATAAAGGTTGCTGCAGCAGTAATTGCACCCGAACGAAGTAAAGCTGATTTCTTTTTGACTGGTTTAGTTTCCATGCTTTATATGTCCTCAAAAATTTTCAACATAATAGCAGAAATATGGCTTTTAAGACCAAGGTTAAAGTAAAGATAGACTTATATTTGACCAAAATTTTCTAATATACCTGCCTGTGTAAAGAAAAATGAAAATTTGAAGGATAGAGTCATGAAAAAAGTGATCAAATTTTCATAAGAAAATTTATTTTTGAGCCAAAAATGATAATTTCAAAAATGAAAGAAAATGCACCTATTTTTGAATATGAGGAAAAGTAACATAAACCTGTGGGAAACTCTGTGGAATATGTTAAAACTTGTGGGTAAAGTGCATTGATAGGGCTATCTGAGGCTGTGGGAAACTTTTGTTAGTAAGTTATAAAAATAAAATAATATTTTAAGTATCAATTAGATAACAAAAATTATTAGTTTTCCCCTATGCAAGTTTTTGATAATTATGCTAGCAGTTGTAAAAGTTGATTTAAAACATTAAAAAATGTCCGTTTTAAAAACATAGTCTTAAAAGTGTAATATTAAGAAAATATTTAAATTTCATAAAGATAGATCGCAAATATGGCAAAAAATATTATCTTAGCGATTCGTTTTCAATTTTGTAAATGGAAATGAATAAATTTTGAATTATCAAGGTTGTGGGAAAGTCTTCGGGTTATTTAAATTTGACTTTCTGACAGATGTTTCAAAATTAATTTTTTTATCTGTTCTATAAAAATAACTGGAAAAATAAAAATACTATAAAACAAATAGATATTATTGACATAATCAGCAAATTTAGAAAAAAAAGTTTCCCACAATCATTCTTTTTTAGACATTCAAACCTGTGGGAAAAGTGGGGTGATTTTTGGGGTAATTTCTCGGATCGGCGTTGGAATGGGATCTTTTGAACCATTTTCGCGTGTGGGAAAAAATATAACCTTATAAGTATAAAAAATATAGGTATTGACGGGTTATTTGGTTATTCTTGTTCCAAATGTTAGGTTACAATTCCTACAAAAGAAAATTATTGTTAAAAAATATATATAAACCAAAATGATAACTGTACTTTCTTAAAAATTAACAGTTGATTTTATATTCTCCTGTTTTTACCTTTTTTTATATTTTGAAGAGACAAAAAAATTCATTGTTTTTTGAAAATAAAACAACCTGTGGGAAAAGAATTATAACTTGTGGGAAAGTCTGTTGAAAGCCTAAATTTCGGTGGGAAACTCAATTATGCTGCTTGTGGGAAACTTCTTTGATATCTTAATAAATACTTATAAATCAAAAGGATGACGGTATTTTACTTAATGCATACCTAAAAACGCTTATTTATCGCATTTCTTAGTACTTTTGTGAATTTTGAGTGTGAAAATAAGCATTAGTTTTTTTGGGATTTTCATATTTTGTTTTTGCTTTTTTTACTATTTATTATTATTTTCTTTTTTGCCATTTAAAGGTCCTTTTGCTGTAAAATATATGAAATTTCAAGGAGAGGATAATGGCAGAAGAAAATTTGAGTGAACTGCTTTTCAAACCTAAGTTTTCATATCCTGAGACATCTACTGTTTCTAACAGTTCTTTTGAAGATTTAGATAACTGCTATGAAAGCGAGCTGATGGGTTTTTCTAAGTATTTTTACCGACCTGTAACCCGTTTTTCGTGGGTTTTAACCGGTGGAAATCTCCTTGATATAGATGAGGCTCTTGCCAACATTTGTACTTCAAAAGCTACAAGAACCAGACCAAAGCTTTTTGATACAGTAAATGAGTATGGTCCAGGACACTGGAATTTTGAATTTAACTCCATTGCTCAGAAAAGAGTAAATCTCGCCAAAGAGCTTTCTGAAAAAGGAGATATGGTTAAGGCTGCACATAACTACCGTATGGCTTCAAGATATTTTGCCATTGCAGCCCATCCTAATTTAAAGGGTGATATTCTTGCAGATACTTCATATGCGCTTTGCAGAACCACCTTCAGAAAGGTCTTTGAATGTATGCCTTCTTTAGGCATTGTTGAAGATGTCAACTATAAGTGCAAGGATAAATCTGTAAATGGTCTGCTACTGCTGCCAGATAGAGAATCTCTGCATCCTCTTGTAATTATTGTGGTTAACTATGAGTCATATATAACTGATTATCTGCACTCATATTTAAACTATTTAAGACCTAACAATGCAGCAGTGCTCTTTCTTGAGATGCCAGGACAGGGTGGCAGCTCAGCCTTGAATCTTGAAGATCACTATTCTCAGTTCATAGAAGATGCACTTGATGTGATGAGTGAACACAAATATATTGATTCAACCTGCATCTCGCTGCTTGGCTCTAATATTTCTGGTGCAGCATGTATCAGAGCAGCAAGATTCAAACCTGAAAAGATAAGAGCTATGGCTTTGATCGATCCTTTTGTGCATTCAATCTTTACAGAGCAGAAGATGCTGGACGCATTTCCTGCCTGCATGAGAGCATCCGTATGCAATCGCATCGGTCTGGATGCAGCCAACTGGAGTTTTGTAAATTCTCTGTTAAAGGCTCTGTCATTAAAGGTTCAGGCCCTTTTAACCCCAAATGGCGGATGTAAGATCCCTACTATTCTGTGTATGGATAATAATACTGTAGTTTCTAAAGATGATGTGATGTATCTTAAGAACCATTTTTCCGATCTAAAAATGCATCAGCAGAAAAATGCAAGCTACTCAGATTTTTACAGCACAGCCTTAAATGAAGTTTGTGAATTCTTAAAAGAAAAATTTATCTAAAAACCAGGAAAAAAAATGACCTCTTTAAGCAAAAAACGAATTGTTATCAAGCTTGGAACAAGTACTTTAACACATGGCTCTAAAAAGCTTGATGTTGCACATATGCTTGAAATTGTGCGTGTGGTTCATCAGTTAAAAGAGCAGGGTGCTGACGTCATTTTAGTTTCATCCGGTGCAATTGCCGCCGGTCGTGAATTTTTAAACTATCCAGATCTGCCAAAAGATATGCGTTACAAGCAGATGCTCGCAGCTGTAGGTCAGGTAAAACTCATTGAACAGTGGGAAAAGCTGTTTTCCATATATTCTCTGTGTGTAGGTCAGATTTTAATTACCAGAGCTGATCTTGACAGCAGAGAGCGTTATTTAAATGCAAGAGATACTTTACTTGCTACTCTTGAGATGGGTGTTATTCCTATTATCAATGAAAATGACGCAGTGAGCATCAATGAAATCAAGGTTGGTGACAATGACAACCTGGCTGCCTTGTCTGCAGTGCTGATTGAAGCTGATATGGTGATTCTGTTAACCGATCAGAAAGGACTTTACTCATCAGATCCTCGTAAAGATCCTGATGCAAAACTGATCACCAGAGTTGATGCCATTGATGAGCACATTATTGAGATCGCAGGAGGTTCTGGCACCACTTTAGGTACAGGTGGCATGGCCACCAAGATTAAAGCTGCGAAGGTTGCAACCGAGTCCGGTGTCGAGATGGTGATTGCCTCAGGTGAAAATCCACAGCTTATTTTAGCTCTGGTTAAAGGTTGCGGTGAGGCTACATTCTTCAAGCCTTCATCAAGACCGGTGCTTGCAAGAAAGTCATGGATTTCAACTGCAACATTAGCACAGGGGTCAATTACTGTTGATTCAGGTGCAGTTAAGGCTCTTGTCAACAAAGGTTCATCACTTCTTCCTAAAGGTATTATCAGCGTTTCTGACAGTTTCCTTCGCGGTTCTACCGTTGAGGTTAAAGATGAGTCAGGTAAGGTTATCGCAAGAGGTCTTACCCGTTATTCATCAGATGAGCTCAATTTAATTGCCAGAACCCACTCAGATGAGTTTGAATCAATTTTAGGCTTTACACATGGTGATGTAGCAATTCACCGTGATGATTTAGTGATTGTGAATAAATAATTAGGTATAAAAATAAAATGATTGATATTGTTGAGCTTGCCCGTAAAGCCAGAAATGCTTCTTTTGATTTTGCACTTTTAGACACAAAAACCAAGGATAATGCATTAAATGCCATTGCAGATATTCTTGATGCAAACAAAGATGAGATCTACAGAGTGAATGCTCTTGATGTTCAAAGAGCAAAGGACAATGGTCTTTCTGAGGCTATGGTTGACCGTTTAACCTTTAACGACAGCCGCTTTAATGAAATGGTAGGAGGAGTCCGCAAGGTTGCTCTCTTATCCGATCCCGTAGGCCGTACTTTTGATGGCAGAACTCTGCCAAACGGACTTACCCTCTGCAAAAAATCAGTACCTTTTGGTGTGGTTGGTGTTATTTATGAAAGCCGTCCAAATGTTACTGTGGATATTGCAGCCTTATGTCTTAAGTCTGGCAATGCCTGCTTTTTAAGAGGAGGATCTGAAGCTCTTGAAACCAATAAACTTTTACACTCTTTAATTGCAAAGGCTCTTGAGTCATCAGGTTTAAACCCTGATGGTGTAACTCTGCTTGAGAGCACTGACAGAGAGCTAGTATCAAAGATGCTGCAGCTAAACGAGTATATTGATGTTCTTATTCCTCGTGGTGGTGAGAAGCTGCAGAGAATGTGCCAGAGGGATTCTTCAATTCCAGTTATCATAGGTGGTTTTGGTATTTCTCATATCTTTGTTGATGAGACAGCCAATTTAGACAAGGCTGTAGAGATTGTATTAAATGCCAAGACACAGAAGCCTTCAGCCTGCAACAGCCTTGACACTCTTTTGATTCATAAAAATATTGCAAAACTCTTTATGGAAAAGCTCCTGCCTGAGCTTTCAAAAAAGAATGTAGCTGTAGTTGCTCATCATGAAGCATATGACCTGTGTCAGGGGTATAAGTTGCTTGAAGAAGGAAAGAAAGAGGACTTTGATATTGAATTTCTGTCCTTAAAGCTCAATATTACAGTTGTGCCTGATGTATACGAGGCCATTGCGCATTTAAGAGCTCATAATGCTTCACATTCAGATGCCATCCTGACTGACTCAAGACATAATGCCAAGCTCTTTACTGCAGCTGCAGGTTCTGCCTGTGTTTATGTCAATGCTTCAACCAGATTCTCTGATGGTGGCCAGTTCGGTTTAGGAGCAGAGGTTGCAATTTCAACTCAGAAGCTTCATGCCCGTGGACCTATGGCATTAGCTGAACTTAACACCTATCAGTATGTCTGTGAAGGTGACTATCTTTCAAGAGCATAGGTGATAAGAGTGCATAATTATTCTGTAAGATTAGCTACTGCTGCTGATGCTGATGAAGCCATGAAATGCGTGATCCTCTCACGTAAGTTTATGGCCTCAAACGGTAATCCTTATCAGTGGAATGACAGCTATCCTTCAAAGGAGCTGATTTTACAGGATGTTGAAAAGAAAATAGGCTACGTGATCCTTGATGATAAGAGCTGTGTGATAGCCTATTTTGCCTTTATCATCGGTGAAGATCCAACCTATAAGATCATTGATGGTAAATGGTCTTCAAAATCTCTTTACGGTACCGTGCACCGTATTGCCTCTGACTGCGTTCATAAAGATGTGGCAAAGACCTGCTTTGACTACTGCAGAACCTTAATTTCCTATCTTCGCTGTGATACTCATGAGTGCAATCAGCCAATGAGACGAGCCATGGAAAAGTACGGCTTTAAAGAGTGCGGCATTATATATCTTGAAAACGGCGATCCAAGAGTCGCCTTTGATTTTACGGCCTGATGAATTACATTTTTCTCATACCTTTTTTTGTGCACTAATACAGTTTTGCTTTTACCTGAATGTACTCTTTTATGTACTATAAGAAAATAAAGCTTTAAAAAAGCAGGTTTTGTTTTTAAATGTTGTGCAGGAGCAGGTTATGGCTGCAAGAGTATATGAAGATAAAGGCATTCTATACAGAAGTGAAGAAGGTAGTACCACTGCTGTAATTCCTTTTGGAAAAGATCCTCTGCATATTTTTTGTGTAAAAATTCTAAGCTTGATATAAGTGCAAAATATGCTCTTGCTCTTGAAGACAGACCTGAACCTGTAAAAGTCATAGGTAATACTCATATTGAGCTTTTTGATGAAGTAATGCAGGTTGTTTTAAATTTGCCTGGACTTGATACGGTAAGCTCTCCTTGCGGAAAAATCACACATGGAAAATCACCGCCACCTTCACATCTGGCGGTAAGCTTGTCTTTACCAATCAGCATGGAAAAGTGCTTTTATCTGAATTTGCTCGAAACCTCAAGGATGGCTCTTCAGAAGATCTAAGTGCTCTTAAGATAGACGGTCGTGAATTTAATCCTGAAAAAGGCGATATATACAAGATCACAGCAAGGTTTGATGCCTGTGATGATGAAAAAATCTTTGGTATGGTGGCAGTTCGTTACTGTAGATACTCCATTGGATTCTATTCCTGTGTTTGCAAGAGATGATTTCTCTTTAATCTGAATGTAATCTGGAGGAAAAAGAGCATGCTCAGGGTATGCTCTTAAATTTTTAATCTAACTTAAGTGTTTTTAACCACTCTTTTACGGCATTGTCATTACCTGTCTGCTGGAATCTTACCGCACCTTCAATGTTAAGCTCAGGATGCAGTGTTTTAATTTCCTTTTCATAAAGACTTACAGGACTTCCGCCTGAGGTTACAAAAAGATAAATCCTTTTTTCCTTGAGATTGTATTTATCAAGGAAGGTTAGTATGACAGATGGTGCTCTTGAAAACCATACAGGACTTCCTAAAAAGATGGTGTCAGCTTTAAGCGCTGCAGATAAATCATTGCTGATACCAGTCCTGATGCTTCGGTCATTAAACTCTTTTGAAACTCTGCTATTTGCATTTGTGTAATCAAGATCTTCTTTTGAGTAAGGATCTTTAGGAATAATTTCAAAGCTCTCAATGTTAAGCTCAGTGCTGATTACGGATGCAACATCTCTGGTATGTGTGGTTGCTGAAAAATAAACCACGCTTGCCACCGGTGTTTTAATGTCAGAATTTTCATCTGCATTTGCATCTGTAATTGAAAGCACAGCAATCAGCGTAATGCTTAAAAATTTAATGACTTTATTCATTTTAAAACCTCTTTGAGAATATAGCTGTAATTTTAATATGTAGTTCAGTCTTATAGACAATTTGTGGTAATTTTTGTTATTGAGTAAGCAGTTTTAATTCATAAAAAAAGGTGGAACCATGTCCACCTTGTATTCTAAAACTTTTTAGAGCTGTTCCTGAACTACCTTAAAGTTGTCTCCTTCAGGTACAAAACTTAAGCGGTTGGTAAAGCCGTCTGGCAGATCTTCTTCATGATGAGATACGAATAGAATTGATGTATTGCCGTTCTTCATCATATAGCTGATAAAGGATTTCACAAGAGCTCTTGCATAGCCGTCAAGTCCCTGCAGAGGCTCATCCAAAATTAGCAGAGGAGGATTCTTAACCAGAGCTCTTACAATCAGCAGCAGTCTCTGTTGTCCAAAGGAAAGAGACTTGAATGCGGTACGTTCCTTGTGAGCAAGACCTGCAAGCTTAAGCCAGCGTCTTGCTATGGCTATTTCCTCGTCTGATGGTTTTTCATAAAGACCGATTGAGTCGTAGAAACCAGAGAGTACTACATTGATGGCAGGACCATTTACTCGGTAATCAAGATGCAGTGCTCCCGATACCAGACCGTAATACTTTTTAATATCCCAGATTGACTCGCCACTGCCTCTCTTGAATCCGAAAACAGTCACATCGTTGACATATACCAGTGGATTGTCGCCTGTAATTAAGGATAGCAGAGTAGACTTACCCGCACCGTTAGGTCCCATAATATGCCACTGCTGGCCTTTAGCCACAGTAAAATCAAGATTATCTAAAACCTTTCTCTGATAGGTGATGTTCACCTTTTTAAGCTCTACAATGTTTTCTGATTTAATCGGTGGCAGAGCAAACTTTAATGGTGCCTTAGGCGGAGTTACATCTGGAATTGAGGCATAGCCTAAAAGAGCCTTTGCATCTTCATCATTTTCTATTTCTTCACGGGAGGCAAGCTTGGCAATTTTGCAGTCAGCAATAATTCCCATTGATGTTAAGCTATCAGGAATTTCAGAAGGTCTGTTTACGATAAGAACGGTTGGTGTCTTGTAAACAGTGTGAATTTCATTGATGAGCTTTAACAGATCAGCTCTTGTCTGAATATCAAGTGCGTCAAAAGGGCAGTCAAAGATAATCAGATTTGGCTGTGAAGCAAGAGCGTGGGCTAAAAGCACTTTTCTGCCTTCACCGCCTGAAAGCTGGCGGATAGGTTTTTCTAATAGCCCCTGAAGATTAAGTCCCTTGATGATATCAGGGAGAACTTCCTTGTTATCGTCCTTTAAAATCATGGCAGGAGTAATGCCGAGCTCTTCTTCTGCAGTGGTGCAGTCAGAGTTTCTCATTTCATAATCCTGTTCAAAAAGCTCCATCTGCTTTTCAAAGGATACTAAAACAGGATGATAGTTAGTTGGCGCAACACCAGACTTGAGCTCAAGTTCTCCGTTTAATGCTTTTGCTACGGAAGTCTTGCCTGAGCCGTTTCCGCCGATTAAAACAATAAGGTCATCAGGAGTGATGGTAATGTTGCCTAAAGATACTGTTCTCTCTTCGTCTAAAGAGAATTCAGCTTCTGTAAATGAGATGGTTCTATGAGTCATATTAGCCTCTGCTTTCTGTGATTGAGGCTCATTATAAGCTGATAAAAATTTAATGCAATTATTTATATTTAGTGCTTTTTTATGGTGTGTGCTGACAAAAGATAAGAGTTAAAGTAATCTATATCTCAATATTTGATAAATTTGACTTTATATGATTGAATTAACACTATAATAATTAACATAAGATATCTGAAAATAATAGAAATCAGAAAATAGATTGAAAACCAAGGAGGATCTATGTCTTACAAGTTTGCAGTTTTATTAAAGCCTGGTGATGAGCAGCCAGCTCTTGACAGAGCAGCCCAGTATGCTGCTGTTTCAAAAGAAAAGATTGAGATCGTAGCAGTTCGTGTTTTCAATGATTATGCTGAAGGCCATGAATCTGATTTAATCGCTAAAGAGAATGCAAAACTTGAACATTTAAGAAGACGCTATGCCTCTTTAGAGAATATGACCATCAAGACAGTATTCAACAAGGACATTGCAGATGGCTTTGTTTCCGTATGCAATGAAGGCTGTTCAATGGCAATCATCTCTGCAAACAAGCGTCATGCCATCAGAGATCTGTTTGTAAGCACTATCGACAGTAATGTGATGCGCAAGAGCACTGTACCACTTTTAGTGGTTAAGAGTGCTAATGATACTGCACAGCTAGGCCAGAACGTGGTACTTGCAATTGACTTTGGTGAAGTATCTCATTTAGACAAGCTTGATGATTATCTTTTTGAGGCAGCAAGCCGTTTTGCCGCCACCTTTGATGGTGTGGTTCACGTTGCTAACTGTCTGGCTCCAAGAGTTCAGAGCTACATGGGAGCAGAGGTAGGAACATCAAAGCTTCTGTTAGGTGACAAGTCACAGGATGATCTTGATATTCGTCATCAGCTGGCAAAAGAGTATGCCGAAAAACACAATATTCCAAAAGAGAATATGCATGTGATTGAAGGTCGACCTGATGAAGCTATCCCACGCTTGAGTTTCGAACTTAATGCCCGTATGATCTGCATGGGAGCAAGTAAGCGTTCAACCTTCTTTGGTACTGTAAACTCATCAGCAAGTGAACTTGTGTTAGAGCAGATAAGCGGCGATATCTTTATTGTGAATATTGAAAGCCTGAAGTAAGGAATTTTGTCGATATCTTATCCCGGCTTTGGCCGGGATTTTTCATCTTAAAATGGTGGATTACAGAAACATTATCTATTCATTTTTTTCTGAGGTTTATGTCTTTGCAGGTGCAAAGAAAAGAAACTTTATTTTCATTAAATAAAAAATTGGATTGATGATAATTCTGCTTCCATAATGATCTGAAAAAAGAAAACCGGAATTTTACATCCGGTTTTCATGTTTAAAAGGTTCTTTTATACGTTGAACAGGAACTCAAAAAGGTCGCCATCCTTAACGATATAATCCTTACCTTCACTTCTTAACTTGCCAGCTTCTTTAGCTCCTGCCTCACCCTTGTACTTGATGAAATCATCATAGCCAATAGTCTGAGCACGAATAAAGCCTCTTTCAAAGTCAGAGTGGATCTTGCCTGCAGCCTGTGGTGCTGTAGCTCCAACTTTAACTGTCCAGGCTCTTACTTCTTTAACGCCTGCTGTAAAGAATGTCTGAAGTCCAAGAAGCTTGTAACCTGCACGGATCACGCGGTTTAAACCAGGCTCTTCGATACCAAGGCTTTCCATAAATTCTTTTCTGTCTTCTTCTTCCATTGAAGCAAGCTCAGATTCAATAGCTGCAGATACTGGTACTACAACAGAACCTTCTTCATCTGCAAGCTTCTGAACAGCATCTAAAAGAGGATTGTTGCTAAAGCCGTCTTCTGATACGTTTGCAATGTACATAACAGGCTTGATGGTCAGGAAGTTATAGTTTCTTAAAGCAGCTCTGTCTGCATCTGTGAAATCAACAGTTCTGAGCATCTTGCCCTGCTCTAAAGCTGGCTTGCATTTTTCAAGGGCAATTACCTGTGCTAAAGCTTCCTTATCGCCGCCGGTTCTGGCTCTCTTTTCAAGTCTCTGCAAAGCCTTGTCACAGATATCAAGATCACTTAAGGCAAGCTCAGTGTTGATAACATCAATATCCTCAACAGGATTTACCTTGCCAGCAACGTGAATAACGTTCTCGTCTTCAAAGCATCTGACTACGTGAGCGATAGCATCTGTTTCACGAATATTCATTAAGAACTGATTGCCAAGACCTTCACCTTTTGATGCACCCTTAACAAGACCTGCAATATCCACAAATTCCATGGTGGTTGCTACAATCTTGTTTGGCTTAACAATAGCAGAGATTGCATCAAGACGAGGATCTGGTACTGGTACGATACCAGTGTTTGGCTCGATGGTGCAGAATGGAAAGTTTTCTGCTGCAATACCGGCTTTGGTGAGCGCGTTGAAAAGTGTTGATTTACCAACGTTTGGCAGACCTACAATACCGCATTTAAAACCCATTTTATATCTCCTAATTTGGCTTGAAACCGTTAATGGCAGCTGTTGCCTTTGAAAGTCCCTGTGTAAAGAGCTTATCAATTCCGATTAAGGCTGCCTCATACATATCATCAATCTTTTTCTGATCATCACTAGATGGTCTACCCAGCACCCAGTTTATAACTTCACCTGATGGTGGTTTACCGATGCCAAGACGAAGACGGTAGTAATTCTGAGAATTTGCAAGACTTGATGTAATACTCTTTAATCCATTGTGTCCGGCTAAACCGCCACCGAACTTTAATTTCATGAAACCTGGATTCAGATCCAGATCATCATGTAAAACTAAAACCTCTTCAGGCTTGATTTTAAAGAAGGTGCATACAGCGCCAACAGCTCTGCCTGAAAGATTCATAAAAGTGGTTGGGAAGAGCAGTCTTACTTCTTCACCTTCTATTTTTCCTCTTCCTAAAAGTCCTGAGAATTTGCCCTCTGGATTTAAGGTGATCTTATATTTGTCAGCTAGCTTCACCAGGCAGTCATAACCGATATTATGGCGGGTATGATCATACTCTGAGCCAACGTTGCCAAGACCTACAATAAGTTTGATGGTGCAGTTGTCATTAGCCATTTAATTTTTTAGCTCCTGCTTTTTCTTTTTCATCTAAAGCTTCATAAAGCTCACTGATGTTTTTATTGTGTAAAGATACCTGATAATCAGGAACAATCTCGTTAAGTGGAGAGAGAACAAATGCTCTTTCATGCATTCTTGGATGAGGGAGAATAAGATCATCTGTATTCATTACAACTTCATCATAGGCAATAATATCTATGTCAAGAGTTCTTGGTCCATCTTTAAAAAGTCTTACTCTTTTGTATTTCTGCTCAAGACTCTGCATTGCCTTTAAAAGCTCATGAGCGTCCAAACTGGTCTCAACTAAAGCTGCAGCATTTACAAAATCGTCCTGATCTAAAAATCCTACTGGCTTTGTAATGTATAAGGAAGACTGTTTTAAAACAGTAACACCTTCGGTTCTGTTGATATCTTCAAGTGCGTCTGATATAAGTGCTTTGCTGTCGCCAAGGTTTGATCCTAAGGATAAAAGAGACTTTGCCATCCTACACCTCAAGATTCATGGATTTTCTCCATGCTCTGGCTCTTTCAAGCTGCTTTTTACGTTCCTCAGAGGTAACTCTCTCAAATTCCTTGCCGGATTTTTTCTGATCTTTGCCTTTCTTCTTTGTAAGCTTGCGTTTTAATCTTTCCTGCTTCTGTTCGTCTAAAAGCTTCTTTCTCTTGTCGGCAAGAGCTTTGCTCTTTTCGTAATAAGGAGTCCAGAATGCGACTGACTGAGCCAGGAAAGGCTCGAATCTGGCTCTTAAGGTCATAAAGTCAAAAGCAGCTCTGAAGATAAGCTTCTGGTAAATCTTATCTGACTTCTCAAGATTGCCTGTGTTTTCTAAAAGATTTATCTGATTTCTCCAGATAGACTTGATGTTGTCGGCAACAGCCATAGGAATGGCTGTGATCTTATCCTGAACAGAGAAGACGCTGTCTAAACTGAGTTTCACGATTTCGTCAGTTGAAACAGGATTTATCATGCTTCTTGAGGTCATTCTCAGTTCAAAAACATTGCGGTTGAAGACTGAGAAGAGCATTACCGCATACAGGAAGTGAGGCATATTGCGCTTGTTCTCTGCATATCGAATATCAGAGCTCTTTAAGGCATACTCAATGAAGTTTAAGTAGTTCTGGTTATCAAGGAAATCTTTAATACCAGGGAAGAGCAGTTCAATTATGTGGTACTCTTTGAGAATATTAAAGCTATCAAGTCCGTGACCTGATAAAAACAGCTTGTTGACCTCTTCAAACATTCTGGCGTTTGAAACTGCAAGCAGATTGTTCTTTAACTCATGAATTGGTGCACTGGTTCTTTTAGAGAGTCTGAAGCTTAATTTTGCACTAAAGCGCAGAGCTCTAATCATACGCACAGGATCTTCAGCGTATCGAACAAGCGGATCACCAATGATATCAATGGTTTCATGGAGCATGTCATAAAGACCGCCATTGAAGTCATAAAGTTCCTTTTTTACAGGATCAAGATAAATGGCGTTGATGGTGAAATCACGGCGAAGGCTGTCCTGAACAATGCTCTTGCCATAGACATTGTCTCTTATGAGCATTCCAGAATCACCTGATACGCGATTACTGTATTTGTTGGTCTTAGGAGGCTCGCTGTTTGATCTGAATGTGGTTACCTCAATGATGTTGTCTCCGCCAAAGAGCACATGAACAATCTTGAAACGGCGACCGATGATCCTTGAGTTAGATGAGAAGACCTTATGAACCTGTTCAGGGGTAGCATCGGTTGAAACATCAAAATCCTTTGGTCTCTTACCAAGCAGCAGATCTCGGATGCAGCCACCTACAAGATAAGCTTTAAAACCGCTGTCCTGTAGTTTTCTGACCACATTCATTGCGGCTTTTGAGAGTAAAGAAAGCTCCAACCCTAGCTCTTCAGTATTAACTGTTAGCTTTGCTGTACCATTCTTTTTTACTAATTCTTTGTTTTTCTTAAGACATTCTTTATCAAGTCTTGATAAGAGCGAGTTAATTTTTCTGTTCTCCAGATTTTGATATCAAAAATTTGTGACATTATACCAACTTTTGAAAATTTTGGCTTAAATTGCATTTAACAAAATACTCAAAAGAGAGCTTAGATTGGGGATAATTTTGGGTTTACTGGTATTTTGTGAATATCAAAGCTGTCTGCTGCCTTTTTGAGTATGTCCTTTACATTCATTAAGACACTTAATTTTGCTGTATCCTGGTTTAAAAACTCCAGCGCTTTGATTAAAAGTTCTGCCGGGGAGGCAAGAGTCATGACTGCCTTTGAATTGTTCTGTTTTGACAGTTTATACTTTTCATCCTGCATGACTAAAGGCAGATGCAGATAATCAGGTACTGATGCCTTAAAAGAATGATAAAGTGACTGCTGCACAGGGGTGATATCGATAAGATCAGAGCCTCTTACGACCTCTGTAATTTCCTCTTCAATGTCATCGGCAACGCATCCTAAATTGTAGGCAATGACATTATCAGCTCTTTTAAGGGTGATGAATTTATCATCAATTGTGCCTTTGATTTCACCTCTTAACAAATCATTAAAATTAAGAGTAGTTTCATCATTTGTGCTGATATAGCGTACAGAATGCTGCACGTAGCCCAGCTCATTTATGATGTCTTTTTGTATTTTTGTGCAGGTACATGGGGATGTTTTGAGTTTTGCTCTGGTGCAGGTACAGTAGAATGCTTCTTCTGTCTTTAAAAGATAATCGATTCTGTTTTTGTAAAAGTCTGTTCTCTCAGACTGAATGACTAACTTTCCGTCATATTCAAATCCAAGTTCAGACAGTTCCTGCAAAATGATTTTTGTGTATTCCTTTTTACAGCGATAAAAATCAAGATCTTCGATTCTGAGGTAGATCCTGCCACCTTCGGATCTGGCTCTAAGATATGAACCTACAGCACACACCAAAGATCCAAAGTGAAGTCTTCCTGATGGGGACGGAGCAAAACGGCCTGTGTATGACATAAAAAAATAGGGAGCTTGCGCTCCCAATTTATCAAAAGAATGTACTAGCCTTCAAGCTGCTTTTCTTTGATTTCGGCAATTGACTTGCAGTCAACACACAGATCAGCTGTTGGTCTTGCCTCAAGACGCTTGATACCGATTTCGATGCCGCACTGCTCGCAGTAGCCGAACTCATCGTTGTCGATCTTGGTTAAGGTCTTGTCGATCTTCTTAATCAGCTTGCGCTCTCTGTCGCGGGCACGAAGCTCTAAGGCAAATTCCTCTTCCTGTGATGCTCTGTCAAGAGGATCTGGGAAGTTGGCTGCCTCTGTCTTCATATGATCAACAGTGCGGTCAACCTCATTACGTAACTGATCACGCCAGGCAGTTAAGATTTTTCTGAAATGAGCCTTTTGGTTCTCATTCATATACTCTTCACCAGGTTTCTCCTGGTAAGGCTCTACACCGGCAATTGCTAAAGGACCCATTGAAGAGTCGATATGCTTCTCATTGTCAGCCATATTCATCATCCTTAACCTATCAGACGGCACAGCCGCTTTTAGGATTTATCGATAGTTTAAAAAAATCTGCTTGTATTCAAGTCAGCCATTATGCGTTATATTTTTAATTGTAGCAAGAAATCTCACATATTATTTGATATAGCACAAATTTAAGAAAATTAAATAATTAAATTACTTGATGTACTTTGCGTTTTTATAAATTATTTATCATATAGTGTTATTTTTCTACTTGATTTATGCTCTTAGACTTCATTGCCATCTTGTTTTCGTACATCCTGCTGTCGGCAGTTTTAAACACATCGCGAACGCACTGATGATCTCGGATATCATATGCGGCAAAGCCAAGAGCGATTTCAAGCGTGTAAGGTTTGTCAGGAACAGAACAGTTCTTCTCATTTACAAGTGACACTTCAAGTTCAAAGTTGTGCTTCATGGACTCATAAAGGCTTATTTCTTCTTCGCCTTTTAGCACTGCAGCAAACTCATCACCACCGATTCTGTAGACTCTGTCTTTTGGAAAAGCGGCTCTGATTGCATCTGAAGCATCTGAAATAAGATAGTTGCCGCTCTCATGGCCGTAGTTGTCGTTAATCTCTTTTAGTCCGTTCACGTCAAACACAGCAATACCGAATACCTGATTTTCATGCGAGGTTAACTTAAGGTCAATCTCCTGAATGTCTCTGTCATAGGCAGTCTTGTTGTTTGCTCCTGTCATTGAGTCAATAAAAGCAAGAGACTAGATATACTCTGTGTATTTGTGAAGGTGATCCTTCATATTGCGGATGCTTAAGGACAGATCAGTAATTTCATCATGGCCTTTGACCTCAACCTCTTCTGTAAAGATGTTTAGCGCAATTTTTCTTGCGGTGTTATTAAGTTTTAAAATAGGCTGCACAATACTTTCAGCAATTACTGCAGTAGCTGATATCATGAGGATGAGTACAATTACAGCTGCAAGCAGCAGTTTAGACAGAAGACTGGTGCCTGCCTCATTAACTGTACTTTTGTTGACGACTACACCGATTAACATGCCGTTTTTATGTTCTCGCAGAGCCACATATTTGTTTTTATTCTGGAAAACCATATTATGGTGTTTATCACTTAGAGCTTTGAATTTCTGAAGTATATCTTCCATGGATTCTATTTCACTGAAAATTAAAGAACCATAGGAAATGTCAGGATGATAGTAGACTCTGCCTTCTTTTGAAATTACAAATGCCTCTCCGTAGGATGATTCGGCCAGATTGGCAGCTGCTGCGACATCTGTAATCTCGTTAAGGTCATAGTCTATGCCGGTTACGCCGATTTCCTCACTGTTTACAATGACAGGAATAACATAGGAAATAATTCTGGCATTGTCGATGTTGGCGTTGTCATATGGAGCCATCCAGGTTGGTGCTCCATTTTTGACTGGCAGATGATACCAGCCTACATGTTCAATGTCATCTTCAGCGTATAAACTGAGATCGGTTATTTCATGATCGATATAGGTCTGGCCGTTTCTTACTATAAAAAGACCTTCTCTGGGCCAGTGGACTCTGCCGAACTTATAGTAAAGTGTCTTAGGATGCATTGCCGAGGAAGTCATGGCTTTAAGCGCAATTTCCATCCTTCTTTTATAGTTTTTAAAATACTCTTCACTGCTGATAAGAGCCTTAACATCAGTGATTTCTCGGTATGCAAATTTAGCGTAAAGATCTACAAAGCCTGCCATCATATCGAGTTTTGCATTGGCCTTTAAATACAGGGCATCAACTTTTCAAGCAGGATCTTTTCATTGTTCTGTTCTACAACATCTGAAATCTGAATGATGCTCAGTGAACCTAACACGATACCGAGAAACACACAGGTTGCAGCCATACTCAGGATGAGTCTGGTTCTTATGGATCTGATTTTTGGTATAACTGAAATTTTCATAGTTATTTTTATGATGTAATAATTTCTGTGACAGTCTGATAATGTATTATCATGCACGGCTAAAATTTATATTTAATCGTTTTTAATCTCGTATTTAAGCGTTTTTATTTTTTAATCTCTTCTCTAAAACGTTTTTCAGTCTTATTTGTAAAATAAAAAATTCATACTTTAATACAAAAAAAATACTGCATTGACATATTAAAACTGACATTGAGCAGTAAATTTTAGGATTATTTCTCCCCGATCTTTACTGCCATAAATTTTAAACCTCAGTGCAGATAAAAGTTTTGTAAGTCGAACT
>ONCB01000084.1 GCA_900316175.1 uncultured Succinatimonas sp. | reverse complement strand
GATACTGTGAATTCAATCACATTGAAATTTTAAAGAACTCATCAACCGTAAAGGTTGACAGGTTAATGCTTGCCAGAATTTATTTCTGACCATTTACAATAATTTCTTTAAAAGGAATAAATTGAGAGAGTGTTTATATGTTTTTGGGGGACTGAAAAAAATGAGTTAAGTTCCTGCAAAGGAAGTTTGTTTGTGATTCCAGATCTCACTATAGCCGTTTTCTATGGCATACTCATATATATGACTTAACTTATCCTCATCGTAATTTTTCATTTGATCTTCAGCGCGCTCGCAAAGACTAATGTTGCGCTTTTTTAACAGATCAAGGAAGAATGTTGATGCAAGTTTATCTGATTTACTTCTATTGCACTGAGGGCATGACAACACCATATTCCATAACCTGTCATCCTTAATAAAGGACCATGGAATAAAGTGGTCAACATCAATGGCAATCACACCGTTTTTATCTTTCTTATCTAGATTAAGTTTTCTGCCACAGTAAAAACAGGTGTTCTCTTCAAACTCTTCATAAAGGATTTTCAAGAAGAAGCTTAAATTGGTACGTTTAGCACTTTCATCAATCTTTGTTAGCAGACCATCAGAATGGTTACTATTAGTTTCTATCTTTTCAAGGAACTTAGCAAAGTGGTAGTAGTTGAGCTTCTCTATGACTGTCTTTCGTTTACACAAAAACATATACATACGAGGATTTAATTTGATAAAGCCTGCTTTCTTATCAAAAGAATATAAAAGCTTGTTGGTATCAAGATACAGGGCACCTATTACATACTTTGAGCAATCTCTTTTTACAATCTTCACAAGCTTACCTAGAAGTTCATCACCTAATGATTGATAAGGTGTATCATCAGGAATTGAATTATCATCTTTGAATTTATTGAGAAGTTGCTCTATGTTTGCGCCTTTATAAAAATCAGATACTGGCTGCTGATGCAGATGGTGTTTAGTAACCAAAGTCCAATAAACTGCAGCAAATTTCAAAAATAGATCATCAAATGAAATCACGAGATTCGCATCAGCATTGTATAGGTTATCAAGTATGGCTTTGATGAGAGCAAACTTGTAGGTGTTTGTCTTTTTACTTTTTTGAGAAAATACAGTTAGGATGGCACTGAAAAGTTCATCTTCAGTGACATTTCTATCATCGTATATTCCTGAGGATAAATCCCAACCTGATGCCATATAAAGTAACCTTATTATTCTCTACGTCGTTTTATATAGCTTCTAGTTTGCTACCAGCAAATTAGTAGTATTGATAAAACGGGCAGGGATCTTCTCTTCTAATCTCCAGATAACTGTAACAGGATTACTACCAGAATGACGAACATAATGTGCTTTCCCTAAGAAGGTATACGGAGCAGTGGCCTTAAAGAGATTACTTTCATTCTCTCTTACAAAAAGCAAAATGGTATTTCCTGTCTTGTCATGATTAAAATATCTATATGCTGTCTTGCAAGTATCAGAGGTTGTACTTTGAGATTCCCAGTGAAACTCCTCGTCGTTTATTGAGTAGTCTTTATACATTGTAGTAGGTGAATAGTCTTTTTCACTCTTATTTAATGTAACCATGAAGATATCGGTCTTGATATCTTCTAGGTATTTAACACCTTCTCTCATTGAGGATGGCTTATTAAATCCTAGAGCTACAAGCAACTGATCGCGTGAGTAACTGCAATGAACTTCAAGCGGACATTCATAATCTACAGCTAATGGCTTAGCAGAGAAATCAACTTCATCTGCTTTAAGTTCCATCAACTCTTCTATCTCAGATAACATATTCTTTGAATGTTTAAGCTTATTTAAATTATCGATTACGTTTGGATCTGAAAAATCAATAATTGCATCTTTAAAGACTGTTACGAAGAACATATTAAGCATTAGCTTATCTTTTTTTGAAAGAAGGCTTTTCCTTAAATCACTTACATCAGCACAAGCTTTGAGTTTGCCTATAAATGATGAAATAAAGTTTATTAAGGTTAGTGAATCAAGAACAGCTAATTTTGGCAGAGCAGATACTACCTCTTTCTCTGCAGGCTCTTCAAAGTTTTCAAGTAAATTTGCTACAGAACATAACTTCTTAAATGAAGCTTTATTTATTGAATAAATCTTCTCTAAAGGAATATTACTGTAGGTCACAAAATTCTTAAGATTAAGAGGCATACCACTTTCACAAGAGAATACTTTTAGCTTTTCTACAATGGCGCTTTTTCCAGTAAAGTGCTTTTCAATGTTACTTAAAATATGCTCTTTTGCTTTTCTCTCTAATTGCACGAAGCAACCTGCTGGCACTGCTGTAAATCCATTCTTTATCTGACGTTCGACACTGTATTTTGGAGAACTCAGTAAAGCAGAAAACTTCTCTTCAAAGTTATAGTTCTTATTAGCTAATCCTACAAAGTCTAATACAGTAAGACATTCTTTAGTTTCATACTTTCGTAATCCACGACCTAACTGCTGTAAGAATACTGTTAAAGACTCGGTTGGGCGTAAGAACATAATGGTATCAATACATGGAATATCAACACCTTCGTTAAAGAGGTCAACAACGAAGACGTAGTTTATTTCGCCTTTTCTTAACTTATCTGCAACAGATTTTCTTTCCTCATCAGAGGAATTTGATGATAAAGCCACAGCTTTATAACCAAGATTTGTAAACATCTTGGCCATATACTCAGCATGATGGATGGTTACGCAAAATCCTAGGCAGCGAACTTTTTGAGGATCATTTACATATTGATTCAGAGATTTTTCAATTAAGCGAACACGTTGGATTGCACTTAGCTCATCTAGGGTATAGACGTTATCAAGCTCTTTTTTGTCATAGCCTGAACGGGACCACTTTAACTTATCTAAATCTATACTATCTGCTACACCAAAATATTGGAATGGACACAAGAGCTGTCTTTCAATGGCTTCAGGAAGTCTAATCTGTGCTGCAATCCTATTATCAAAATAGGTTAGAACAGACTTTCCATCCATACGCTCAGGAGTAGCGGTAAGGCCTAATAAAATCTTTGGTTTAAAGTAAGTTAAAAGCTTTTGATAACCATCTGCTGCAGCGTGGTGAAATTCATCAACCACGATGTAATCATAATAATATGGATTAATAGTCTCATAGATTTCTTTTGAATTTAAGCTTTGAATAGATACAAAAAGATAATCTTTTCTTTCTGCCTTATTTTTACCTACAAGTAACTCTCCAAAGTTCATATCACCTAAAGCTATTCTATAGGCATCTAAGGATTGCTTTAAAATTTCCTCTCTATGAGCAACAAAAAGAAGCTTGTTGTTATTCTGGTTATTTCTATAAAAAGCTCTATAGTCAAAGGCTGAGATGAAAGTTTTGCCTGTGCCGGTAGCAGCAACTATCAGGTTTTTATAGTGGTTATGAAGATCTCTTTCTGCCTTTAGTTTATCTAAAATCTCCTGTTGGAATGCAAAAGGTCTGATTTCTATATTTAAGGAAAATGAATTTACCTTATTCTTATTTGATGATCCTTGCTTTTCAAACTCTAAAGATTTCCTGAGCTTCTCATAATCATAATCTTCAAATTCAGGAGTCATCCAATAAGATTCAAACGTATTTGCCATCTTCTCATATATAGAAGGCAATTCCTTTTGTGTTACCTTTACGTTCCACTCAAGTCCTGTTGTAATAGCATCCTTTGATATATTAGATGAACCTACATACGCTGTTGAAAAACCAGATCTTCGTTTAAAGATATAGGCCTTTGCATGCAACCTTGTAATCTTTGTATCGTAGGAGATCTTAATTTTAGTATTTGGTAATTTAGATATTTCTTCAATAGCTTTAAGATCTGTAGCGCCAATGTAAGAAGTAGTGATGACATAAAGCTTATGATTAGGATTTTCCGTAAATTCTTCTAAAGCTTCCCTAATTTTAATAAAGCCACTGTACTTTATAAATGACACCAGCAAGCAGATTTCATCAGCAGACTTAATCTCCTTTTGAAGCTCAGACATTAACTGATAATCTGCTTTTGCTCCAGTAAATAGATCACTAAAAAGAATTGAAGTATCTGGTCTTTCAAGATCCTTAGCTTCTATTGCCTCTAAATTATTTTGGAAGGAAGTATCATTATCAGCAATTGATAGAAGCATCTGTCCTGTTCTATCTAATAGAATTTCATCAGTGTTTTTTTCTTCTTGATAAGGAAACTTAATCTTTGATATTAGATCATTAATAAAATCAATTTGACTGTGTAATTTATAGTCATCGGATCCTGCATCATCTTTTTTCTTAGCTTTCTCTGCAACAATGTCTAAGCAAGTTTTTAAAATTGATGCCATATAGTTAGAAAGTACAGAAGATGCTTCTGCTTTATCTAATTTATTTAAAAATGCTTTCTTGTCGTTTATAGATAATAGCTTGTCAACATGACTTTTTAGCTTTTTACTAAGAACTTGTTCATAAATTCCTGGAACAAGATTTTCAGAATCTGACATATCAATAGCATCCTACGTTAATGTTCAAAAATCTCTTATACAGGATAACTGAAGCTAAGGTATACATCTTTTAAGTTCATAACAATTCTTTATATACAGATATAAATATTTGAAAATTTATATCAACAGCATAACTTTTATATTATATGAAGTATAAGACAGTATATTTATCAGCGATGCTTACAATCTTTTCTGTATTGATATGAATCTGTCGTAAGGGCAGTATGTTACCTTGGACTTTTAGAAACAAAGTTAATATTCAGTTATAAGTTCAGTCTTTTAAAGGCAGAGCAGATCTTGTAATAGAAGCCTCTGATAGAAGAATTGTACTTGAATTTAAGTATGCTCAAAACGAAAATGAGGAAAAATTTAAACTTGATGAGGCGGTAGCTCAGATTAAGGCAAGAGTCTATGGCAACATCCTGCCTTTAAGGAAAGAGACACTTAAAATTGCTGCAGTCTTTATTGCAGAACCATCTGTAAGATGTGTTTACTCATTTCTATACTGTATAAACAGGCAGCATACGCTGCCTAAATCTAAACTATATCCTCAAGTCTTGCCATATCATCGTTATCAGGACCTGGTATACCTTTTATTTCCTGCCCCATTCTTTTACGAACATCATTTAACATTGTGTTTCGTGCTTTTTCACATTCATAATGTCTGTCTGTTCTCTGATCTTCTCTTACTCCCTTTTGAACCATATCTGTAAGCCCTGTGTTTTCAACCACCAGAGAGCTGTGATCACAAGAATTTAAATCACTTAATGAAAAGTCCTTTATAAGGTTGATATGAGTTAAGGTGTTATCTTCATAATCAAGATCATGTATTACCTTGTCAGCATAATCCCTGCAGTCTGATGATATGACCTCATATATATCATCAGAACAGAACATTAAATTGTCATGTAAAGAGGATTCTAAAGGCAGTTCTACACAAGGGCCGTAAACAAGAGTGATTTTGCCTTCTTTTTTAAGAGCAAACCACAATGCTTTTGTCTTGTAGCAGTAGGTTGTAAAAAAGCCTTTACCGTTTAGCACATTAAAGATTCCGTCTCTGTCTTTTGTAAGGGTAAGATCATTTAAAGAGGAGTGCTCTCCAAAGAAACAGGAAAGCAGATCGTTATAATCATTAAAAGAATGCTCCTCTTTTTTAAGATAATTTTTTGAATAAAACGCCTTGTTCAGATCCATAAGGTAAAAAGAAGAAGCTTTTCCTAAAAGAAGCTGGTAATTGTCAAAAGCCTTTACTATGGCATTAAATGCAGGAGAGTTGTGTTCAATGATATAACCTCTGGAGGTTTTATAGAAACCTTCAATTGAAGTGTCAATTCGGCCGTTTAGTAAAAGCTCTTTTAAAAACATTGAAACTGAGCAGTGAGAGCCGTTAAGACTGAGTGCACAGGCAAAAACGTCTGCATTTTTCAAAAGAGAGTAACTCTCTTTTGAGTCACAGGTTAAAGCTTCAGTTACAAAAGAATATACATCTGACACCGAAGGCAGAACTATATGTTTTGAAGACTCTGATGCACTAAGAGAGCTTTTAATTTTCATATATGCTGACATTAGCGCTTCAAAATAAGGCTGCCATCTTATTTCATGATAATTGCCCCTTCCTTCATCGAATCTGAATCTGTAAAAAGGACAGTTATACTTTTTACAGAAATCCTCAAGATATACATTCTCAGGTGAATCAAAGACACACTCTTCATCTGGAGTCATAACCTTAAAGTCAGTTGCCATCTTGCCAAGATCATGGGTTAGAGCAGCCATAACAAGCATTAACTCATCCTCTCTTGAAATAGCAGCATCTGTAGCTTTAGACAACTCAAGATATTTAAACGCACACATCAGAGAATGGGTAAAAAGACCGCCTGATTCAGAATCATGAAAACTCTCTGAGGCAGGAGCTACAGATACGATTCTGGCAACTTGCCTTATTAAAGGAAGAAAGATGAGTTTAAACTCATAATCATGGTAATCTAAAAGATCTCTTATTTTTGAGATTAAAAATCTGTTTTCATCGAGCAGCAGGTCAGGATTTTTATATCTTAAGATCCTGTCACCATTTGCGCACAGTACTTTAAAGCCATCTTTAAAGCTACAGTGCTCAGATGACATAAATAAATGATCACTGCTTTCATGAAATAAAGCTGATTTTAGGCCTTGTATGGCTCTGGTTACTGTTTTTAAGTTCATAAAACCTCCATTTGCGCTAATCATAGCGGAGAATACAGGAGAGGTATAAAGCAAGAGGATCATCTGATCCAGATCCTCAGTTACTGTTAATAAAATTTCAAAAAATTTTTCTTTCTGATATGAAAAAACCAGATCAGAATTTTCTGATCTGGTTTTCTATACGATTATTTAAAAAGACTGTAAGTTATTTAAGCTCTTCATTTCTTGCCTTGTTAACCGCAATCTTCTCTTCTTCCATAATCTGCTGGTAGTTGTTGATTACAGCACCGACTACAAGGTTAATGAGCAGGAATGCTGCAAAAATATACCAGAAAATATGGAATATGGTTACAACTACAGGAGGAACAGAGATAAGATTATATCTTGATGCAGTAACCAGATTGTAACGAAGATCAGTCCAGTCATCACCACTTAAACAGCGCAGCAGCGTAAACATTGCCTCAGGCAGTGTACCATAAGGATCGTCGGCATTAGCAGGAGCGTGAGGCGCAACCTCAGCTAATTTAACTAAAGCCACCTGCTGCTCAGGAGTTGCTGTTTCAGGAGTTGGAAGTCTGAAGAAATAGATACCTGCAATAGCAAACACATACATAAAAATAAGCATTACCATGGCATTGTAGGTTAAAGCTTTCATTGATCTTACCATTACGGAAATGATAAGACGAAGTTCCATGCTGGTCTTGAAAAGCTTTAAAATTCGGAATACTCGCAAGACTCGAATGGCAGCAATAACGCCTGCATTTGAGGTGATATCCTCTGGGATATAGCCTGCTAATACCACAAAAAGATCAAAAAGATTCCATGCATTGGTAAAGAATTTCTTTAAAGAAATTCTGGCCATAAAGCGCATGGAGATTTCGACTGTGTAGATATAAAGACAGATCTTGTTGATAAGGTCAAAAACCGGTGAACCGCCATATGTTTCAAGACCAATGAAGATACAGTTGATAAGAATTACAACCATAATTGACATCTCAAAGATTCGGCTGGTTGTTATTTTCTGCATCAGACTGCTTAGTGAGTCTCTCATAGTAATACTCTTTTATAAAGTTGATTTTCACTGCCAAAGAAAAGATAAAATCATTTCTGTCAGCAAATTTTGTGTGAATGTTACTCTAAATAATGCTCATAATCAACGAGGTATTACAAAATATGAAAATGCAATGAAAATAGTGCAGTTTTTTTATGATCCTTCCCTTATTTATCAGCTTTAGATCATTTTATCTTTGAGATGATCCTCTTAATCAGCTTTTCATTGTACGGGAGGAAGACACCTGCTACAGGACCTACCACAAAAGCACATATGACTGTACCAAGACCTAAGGTTCCACCAAGCCAAAACCCAGTTGCAGCAAAAAGAATATCTACGATTATACGTACCGGAGCAAACTTTATTTTAGATTTCTCACTTATGACAAGAGCTACCAGATCATTAGGGCCTGTGCCTGCTTCAGACTTATAATCACAATGGTCATGCCGTAGGCGAGAATGACGCATCCGGTGAAATTTATGAAGATCCTGAAAGGCATATTCATAAATGGTTCCAACAGAGGCATCAGAATGAAGTTGAAACAGTCGATGACAGGACTACAAAAGAACATGCAGATTAAAGTACCTATTCTTATATAGCTTTTATCAACCACTAAAAGCACCAGAATAATCAGGAAACTGATTATCATATGGATCCTTCCGTGAGTTATAAAATCAAGGCTTAAGTACTGTTCTTCCAATCTCAAAAGCCCCTGGATAAAGACGTTAAAAGGGTCAGCACCTAGAGCTGCAATTAAAAACAGTGATACACCAAGGTGAGCAATGGTAAGCCCGGTAAAAAGGATTAGCACTCTAAGAACAAGTATTAAAAATGACTCTTTCATATAAGATTCCTGTAATCTGTCAGTTCGATTATACAGAAGAGTCTTTTACAAAAATTTAAGCGCTACCGTATTTTGAGAATGTAATTACATATCAGTCTTTGAGCCAGGATTTTAGCTTTTCTATAATGCTAATATCCGCAGGCAGCCACGGCACAGAATCAAGCTCATCCTTTTTAAGATACTTTGCCTGAGTATGCTCCTTTAATACTATCTCTCCACTTTTTACCGAGCAGATAAAGCAATCCATGGATAAATGAAAGGCAGGATAATCATACTCAACAGTGCAAAAGAGATCATAAACCTCAACTGTAACTAAAAGCTCCTCGTAAATTTCACGGATTAAGGCATCCTTTGAGTTCTCTCCATCTTCGAGCTTGCCTCCTGGAAATTCCCATCCGCCTTTAAAGTCGCCATAGCCTCGTTGTGTTGCAAAAACCTTTTTGCCGTCCGTAATGATGGCTGCTGCCACATTTATTGTTTTCATAAAATATCCTTAAAATTTTTATAAAAAGTATCACTTTATCAAAGTTTGATAAAGAATTTTTTTAATTACCTGAAAAACAAAGCCAGAAAAAATCACTATTACAGGTTTAAAGCTTTTTAGGATCAATCTGCCAAATCTTTGAAAAACATACTGTTGTAATTGAAAAAAATACCATTGATGCATACAATGCTAAAAACTGTTATTTTTAGAGGCTTCGTGCATATGTGTGGATAAAACATAGAGCCTCAATATGATTATTTTACCCTTAAGATCTTTTACAGATCTTAGTAAGTTCTTTAAAAACAG
>ONCB01000131.1 GCA_900316175.1 uncultured Succinatimonas sp. | reverse complement strand
AAAGATGGATGAAATCGCAACTAATGCCGGTAATTTACAGACAACTCTTGATGTTATTACTCAGAAGGTTGGCGATGTTAACCTGCAGATCACTCAGATCGCAGCTGCAACCGAGCAGCAGACCGGTACATCAAAGGAAATGTCTGCCCATCTGTCTTCAATTAAAGACTTCACCAAGGAAATGGCAGATGCATCAGCAGCTGCAGAAAATATCACCAATGACTTTAATGCTCTTTCTTCAAGAATGGACGAAACAGTTAACAAGTTTATAGTGTAACTTGAAGGGATGTCCTGATTAATTAAAAAGACCTGTTTTCAGACGAAACCAGGTCTTTTTTTAATGTTTAAATGAAGAGTAATTTAATTTCCAAGAAGAGGAAATTCTCCTCTAAGACCAGCGGAGAAGATTTCAACACCTAAGGCCATCATGATAATGCCCATAATCTTAGATACGATAACTACCCCCATCTGACGTAGAAAACGGTAGATTATGGAAGCCATACTGAAAATGGTGAAACTGATTAGACAGAAAGCGATAATAGCCAAAAACAGAGACAGCAGGTTTGAAGAACCATGGAATTCGCTGGCATAAACAATAGTTGAACTGATAGCACCAGGACCGGCCATTAAAGGTAAAGCCATAGGTACTACGGCAAAAGATGAGCCTTTATCCTGGCTGTCGCGGGAATTTCTGATTCGCAAACTTCCCTGCATCATGTTATATGCAATAATACAAATCAGCACACCGCCAGCAATTCTGAAAGCATTAAGCGAAATGCCAAACCACTCTAAAATCTCTTCACCAAGAAACATTGATACAACAAGAATTATGGTGACAGCAATGTGTGTAACCACATTGATATGACGTCTTTCTTCAGGTGTCATATCTTTAGTAAGCGATATGAAAATTGGAAGAACTCCAAAAGGATTGATAATAGCAAGAAGACCGATAAAGAACTTCAAAGCCTCATTGTAGCCAACATCCATTTGTTTTAACCTTTAAAAACAGTTAAATAAGAGGCTTTTATCGGGCACTACTTTGAGATTTTATCCACAGATGTGCACGAAGAGCCTGAAAAGATAGTGATTTTCGGAGAGATTAAAGAAGTACTAACTTCTCTGATCATCCACACGTTTAGTCTTCTTCTCACTTCTTGCAAGTGATCCTACAGGAACAATCGCAATCTTAGGAGTTACACCTAATCTTGACTTGCATAGTTTGGTTAAAGACATGCCTGTTTGAGCAAAGTCAACTCGACCTTCCGCTTCAGCAGTAATATGAAGAACATCTTTCTTGGTATCATTGTCTCTTGCAAGGATAATGCGATATTCTGAACCAACACCATCAACCATACCGAGAATAGCCTCAATTTGACTTGGGAAGAGGTTAACACCATGGATCTTAAACATATCATCACTGCGTCCTGAAATAATATCCAGACGTGGATACTTAGAGCCACATTTGCACTCTCCTGGAATAATTCTTGAAAGGTCATGTGTTCTAAAACGTAAAAGAGGTGCACCTTCTTTTACCAGAGTAGTGATTACTATTTCTCCACTCTCACCATCAGGAACATTCTCCCCTGTTACAGGATCAATAATCTCAATGAAGATATAATCATCCCAATAGTGCATTCCATTTTCTTCATCACAGCTGATACCGATGCCAGGGCCATAAATCTCTGTTAAACCATAGATATCATAAAGACTGATACCAAGATTGCGTCTGATAGTCTGACGCATGGTCTCACTCCAACGCTCTGAACCAATTACACCTTTCTTCAAGAAAATCTGATCTCTAAGTCCCCTCTTTGTTATCTCTTCAGATAAGAGCAGAGCATAAGAAGAAGTTGCCGCAATTACAGTTGTCTTAAGATCTATCATCATCTGCAGCTGCTTTTCAGTGTTACCAGGTCCCATAGGAACAGCCATGGCGCCTAATTTTTCACAACCTGCCTGAAATCCTATACCTGCAGTCCAAAGTCCATAACCTGGAGTAATTTGAATTCTGTCTGTCTTATTTATTCCTGCAGTTTCATAACAGCGAGCAAACATAGTAGCCCAGTCATCAACATCTTTCTGTGTATAAGGAATGATTACAGGCTTTCCGGTAGTTCCTGATGATGAATGAATTCTGACCACGTCCTTATCATCAACAGCCTGTATTCCTAATGGGTATGCTAGACGCAATTCATCTTTGGAGGAGAAAGGAAGTTTTTTAAAATCTTCCTCACATTCACACCCTGTAATGCCTAATTCACGATATTTTTTTCCGTAAAAGCTGTCAGTTTTAATAAGACGCTTAATCTGTGCGTCAACAAGCTTTAACTGTTTGTCACTAAGCTTCATAGTTATGTCCTATTTCAAATCCCAGAGCAAAAGCCTTTTTATTTAATTCAACAAACTTTGCCTTTACTCTGTTCTCAATTTCTTTAATCATTGTGTCTTTATCAAAACCAAGCACGTCAGCACCTGTTGCCACGCCCAAAATCACAACGTTAAACGCTTTGGTTGAGCCTAGTGGTTCACAAATGATGTCCGCATCAACAACTAAGGTTTTAACACTTTGTGTTAAATACTCAATCATATTTTTTCCATCATAGCCTGTATCCAGAAGAGATTCTGTAACTGGTTTTACGGGACGTGAATTTACAATTACGAGGCCATCTTTTTTAAGATATTTAAGATTTCGCACCGCTTCGGCAGGTTCAAAAGCTAAAATAAGATCGGCTTTACCTTCAGGAATTAAAGGAGAGAAAACATCATCCCCTATTCTTACATGACTGGTAACAGAACCTCCTCTCTGAGCCATACCAATTGTTTCAGCTGAATGTACAGATCTTCCTTGTGCCATTGCAGAGGATGCAATGAGTTTTGAAGCCAGAACAGTTCCCTGACCACCAATGCCACAGATTAAAATGTTCTTATTCAAGATTTGATACCTCTATTGCTCCATGATTGCATACATTAGTACATAGACCACATCCGGTACACAGAGTCTTATCAATACATACTTTACCGTCATTGATAATAAGTGCAGGACAGCCCAGTTTCTTAATACAGAGCTTACAGTTGTTACACTTATCTCCAATGTGACATATCTTGCCGGATTTAACAATTGATATGCATGGAGACTTAAAGATTATTGCCTTAACGCCTTTTATGGCAGCACATTCTTTAACAGTTTCAACTGACTTTTTATAATCCAGAGGATCAACTGTAACAACCTTCTTTACCCCTATTGCCTTTAATATGGCTTCAATATTCATCTTATCAACAAAATTGCCCATAAGATTGAAGCCTGTACCTGGATGAGGCTGATGACCTGTCATTGCTGTTGTAGAATTATCAAGAACACATAATGTCATATCAGCTTCATTGTAAACAGCATTAACAACGCCAGTTATACCTGATGCAAAGAAAGTGGAGTCTCCAATAAATGCAAAGGTCTTGGCATCTGGTTCAACAAAGTTAAAGCCCTGTGCCATAGTAACACCTGCACCCATACACAGACATGTATCAACCATATCAAGTGGCAAGGCATTACCAAGAGTGTAACAACCTATATCTCCACAGAAGTATGCCTTTTCTTTTCTCATCGCCATTTTAACTGCGTAGAATGAGGCTCTATGAGGACAGCCTGCACATAGTACAGGAGGGCGTACAGGTAAAGCTGGCATTGAACTGTCATCAAAAGGAATATTGTGATCAGTAATACCGTAAAACTCATTTAAAATCTTCTCTACGGCACCTACAGAAAGTTCTCCTGAATGAGGTACATTACCTGTGAGCTTACCTTTTACCTTTATTGCAAGATGGTATGCACCTGCAAGACGAAGTATTTCCTCTTCAAGATAAGGAGAAAGTTCTTCAAGACAAATAACTTCATCTATTCCCTGTAACGCATTCAATAAGAAATTCTCAGGAAGAGGATATGGGGTTGCAACCTGAATTAAACAGACGTCTTTATTCTGATTTAAATATTCTCTGGCATAGGCATAGCTGATACCTCCAGCAATTACAGCCTTTTTTGATGAAGGATGTGCATTTAAAACAGTGTTAAATTTATATAAACTCTGCTCTTTACCAATTTCAAGATTTCTCTTTTCCATCATTGAATGGTTGGCATAAGAAAGCTTTGGAAAGATCACCCACCTTTTGGAATCTTTTTTGAAGCCTTCATAATCATGAACTTTGTAGTTTTCATCAAATTCAATAGAAGCATAACCATGGCATACTCTTGTAGTTGGTCTAAACAAAACAGGAGTGCCATACTTTTCTGAAAGCTCAAAAGCATCCTGTATCATCTCAAATGCCTGTTCAGGCGATGCAGGATCAAAAACAGGAATTCTACAGAATGATGCAAATCGTCTGGTATCCTGTTCAGTCTGTGAAGAGATTGGACCAGGATCATCAGCTGACACAACAACCATTCCACCTTTTACACCAACATAAGCAAGACTCATTAAAGGATCAGATGCAACATTTAATCCTACCTGCTTCATGGTGACTAATGAGCGGGCACCAGAATAAGCTGAAGCTGCTGCAACTTCCATTGCAGCTTTTTCATTTACAGACCACTGAAGATGAACACCTTCATGAGGTACATGAAATATGGTTTCTATGATTTCACTTGAAGGTGTACCTGGATAGCCAGCAACAAGCTTGACCCCAGAGCTTAAAGCGCCTATTGCTATGGCACTATTACCCATTACATAATCTTTTTTCATTTTTTATGAAGTAACTTCTAATTGATTTAAACGAATAGTAAAAATATCATATTTTACAATTAAATCAGTCAGAAAAAAGTGATTAAAGATGAATAGTTTTAATGAATCAGACATTGGCCTGTAAAATTTTTGAATAAAACTTTAGTAGTAACTGTTTAATCTCAGATCATCTTGATGATAACCTACAAACATAACAATGTGGTAATTATGGGCGCTCCTGGTGTTGGAAAATCACATTTGGCAATTGCCATAGGTGTTGAGGCTGCATCACAGCGATATTCAACTTACTTTATCAATTTTTCTACGCTGATGGCTAAGATAAAGAAAGCTATAGCTGAGCAAAGAATATAACAAGTGATCAAACACTTCTATAAATACTCTTTGTTAATAATTGATGAAATTGGATATTTACCAACTGATAAGGATGCTTCATTTGTATTTTTAGATCTTCATAAAAACATGTTGAAAAGAGAGCAAATATCAAAGCTCAAAAATTAGGATCAACACGTAATAAATGAATTGCTTTTAGGCTGAATATA
>ONCB01000082.1 GCA_900316175.1 uncultured Succinatimonas sp. | reverse complement strand
TGTTGCAACGAAAGTTTTCATTAAAAAACCCTTTTTTTGATGGATAAATCCATTAAAACCTTTCAGATATTTCTACCTGTTCTCTTTCCTAACAGGTCAATTGCTTAACCTGCCTCAAGTCACACGGGTGGGAAACCGGCTCCTTGATTAGAGGGGCAATGGCGTATTTTATACAAAAACGCCTATTAATTCAATCAAAATTTTCGCTATCTTTATGATTTTTTATGTCACTTTTTCTGGTGTATTTTTTTAATTAAAAAACAGAGTGTTACCTCTTAAAATCACACCTCTTAAGTTTAGTGAATCATCAACCAGTAAAAGATCTGCTCTCAAGCCTTCCTTAATAGAGCCTAATGTATGCTCAAGACCAAGTGCCAGAGCAGGATTATAGCTTGCACTTTTGACTGCTGTCTCAAGCGCAATACCAGACTTTACAGCATATTTCATACAGTCAAAAAGATTGGTTACAGAGCCGGCGAGTGTTCCGTCCTTTAAAGTTGCCATGTTTCCTTTTACGTATACAGTCTGACCGCCTAAGGATGATTCTCCATCGTCAAGTCCGGTTGCCGCCATGGAATCTGAAATCAGAATTACTCTGCCAGATGCGAGCTTAAATAACGCTCTAATCATACTCTCATGAATATGAACACCGTCAGAGATGAGCTCTAAAAGGACACAGTCACTGTCTGATGCGGCCGCAATCGGACCAGGGGCTCTGTGATGCAGCGGATTCATGGCATTAAAGGTGTGAGTAAGTCCTTTAGCGCCTGCTGTAAATGCTCTGCAGGCTGTATCATAGTCACAGGCGGTGTGACCTAATGATACTCTTACTTTTGAAGAGAACTTTTCAATAAACTCCAGTGCTCCGTCAGTTTCCGGAGCCACAACTACATTCTTTATTAGACCGTCAGAGCTTTTTAAAACCCTTTCAAAAAATGAGGCATCACATGTTTTTACATAATCAGAGTTTTGGGCACCAAGCTTCTTTTCAGATACAAAAGGACCTTCCATATAGATGCCTTCAAGTGAAGACTCGGTATTGGAAGGAACGAAGCTGGCTGCTGCCTCTGATGCCTTTATAATTGCATCCTCGCTCATAGTCATAGTTGCAGGAGTGATTGAGGTAATGCCACGCAATGCCTCATATGATGCTATAGCCTTTATTGCATCGCAGGTTCCTTCCATGAAATCATGACCTGCTGCTCCATGAAAATGAATATCAACAAGGCCCGGCAGTGCTGTAAGTGACTTAGCATCAATGAGCTTTGAACTGTCACACTCTTTATCACTTACAAATCTGTCGTTCCTGATAAAAAGATCTTTTTTTTCAAAGACGAAACTGTCATTTAAAACTCTGGCATTTTTAATAATCATAACAAGCCTGACTGCTGGTATCTGGCAGAAATATATTCTTCCTGCATTATGTTGTATAAAATTTTCTATCCTTTCTTTCTGAATATCTCAAAAAATCATACTTAATGTTTGGTATTACGTCAAAAAATCACAAAATTCCTATGTATTTTTTCTGCATCGTTGCATAATATAGGTTGCTTTGAAAAAATTATTTCAAGCAAAAACAATGTAATTAAAAAAAATCATCCTGAAAAATCAACTTTTCTTCTTTGCTAAGTGTTGTCTAAGAATTCACTGTTAATCTTATAAATACAGAAAGACCAGTAAAGAGAATAAAAACGAGTCTACTGAGGAAATGCAAATGGAAAATGCCGTAGTTTACGTTTTACCTTTTATAGCAGGCTTTTTAACTGGTGCTTCATTGTGCTATGCAATCCTGGCGCAAATCTACAAGCACAAAAGAGTTAGAGACGAGCTTTTAAAGTCAAGACGTGATGCGGTAAATGCCAAGCGTACCTTAGACAGATTCTTAAAGACTTCTCTTGATATGTTCTCTGATCTTGATCTGGCCCACAGGCAGTACGCCATGTTCCTAAAAGAAACAGCACAGCGTCTTGCCCCACAGGAAGAACCAGTACACGAGTTTATGAAACAGAAATATCCTGACCCTATATTTACAAGAGGTGATGATAAAGAAAATGAAAAACATGAAACAGTAGTTCAAGAAGCTCATGAAGAGCCGGTAAAGGTTGAGGAAATCATTATCCCTGCACCTAAAGAGCTGCAGTCACAGGCAACCGATATCGACGGACAACAGTCAAACAACGTAGAAATTAAAGAAGAAGAAAAGATTGAAAAATTATAAGTAAGTAACATTACTTGAATAATCATCAGGAGATATCACAATGTTATCAAAAGTTAAGACCGTATCATCAGCACTTGCATTATCTGTAGGCCTTTTAACCTGCTCACAGGGTATGGCTGCAGCCCCAATATTAAATCAGATGCAGGCTGAAGGTCAGCTCCCAAGCCTTGCACCAATGTTAAAGCAGGTTCTGCCTGGTGTTGTAAACATTTCAGTTAAAGGCAAGAAGGAAGTTCAGAATCAGGGATTCCAGTTCCCTGAAGAGTTTAACTTCTTCTTCCCAGGCATGGAGGACTTTGGTTTTGGACCTGGACCTCGCAACCGCAAACCACAGCATCGCCAGTTCCAGGCTTTAGGCTCAGGAGTAATCATCAACGCCAAAGATGGTCTTGTTGTAACCAACAATCACGTTGTGGATGATGCTGATGAAATTACAGTTCAGCTCTCAGACGGGCATGAATACAAAGCCAAGCTTTTAGGTGCAGACAAACACACCGATCTTGCTCTGTTACAGATTAAGGATGCCAAGAACCTTACTGAAATCAGATTTACTGAAAATCCAATTGAAGTAGGCGACTTTGCTGTAGCAATCGGTAATCCATATGGCTTAGGTCAGACTGTAACCTCCGGTATCGTATCAGCTCTTGGCAGATCAGGTCTTAATATCGAGAATATCGAAAACTTCATTCAGACAGATGCAGCCATCAACTCTGGTAACTCTGGTGGCGCGCTCATCAACCTCAATGGTGAACTTATCGGTATTAACACCGCAATTATGGCTCCATCAGGCGGTAATATCGGTATCGGCTTTGCCATCCCATCAGGCATGGTTAAGACTGTAACCGATCAGCTGTTGAAGTATGGCGAGGTAAAGCGCGGCCTGTTAGGTGTAATGGGCTCAGAATTAACTCCTGACCTTGCTCAGAGCTTTGGTTATGACGGCAATTCTGGTGCTTTCATCAATGAGGTAATGAAAGGCTCAGGTGCTGAAGAAGCTGGTATTAAGTCAGGTGATATCATCACAGCAGTAAATGGCAAGAAGATCACCTCCTTCTCTCAGTTAAGAGCAGAAGTTGCAACTCAAAGAGCTGGTGAAGACATTGATATCACCATCTTCAGAGACGGCAAATATCAGGATCTGAAGGTTAAGTTAAAGGATGATATCAAGAAGGAAAGCAGCTCATCTGTTTCTGAAGGTGACGCTGAGGATATCAGCCCAGCATTGGCAGGCGCATCACTTTCAAACGGCAAGAAAGGCGTTAAGGTAGATGACGTGGTTCGCGGCTCTATGGCAATGAGACTTGGTTTAAGAAGAGGCGATCTCATCACTGGTGTAAACCGCGTTGAAATTGAAGATCTCGATGAACTGAAAAAAGAGCTCGATAAGGTTGAAGGCAAGATCAGTGCAATCAGAATCAACCGTCACGGTCAGACTATCTACATCACCTTAAGATAATCTGTTTTATAGAAATATTAAATAAAACAAGACCATCTGATGTTTATACACAGATGGTCTTTTTTTGTGAGAATATCAATAAGAAAAGGCTATTCTTTAGGAAGCGGATCAGTAAGCTTGATACATGCAACTCCGCCATTGTTATATACAACAGCCTTATCAAAATCACAGTTGTTTCCGGCTACTACGATTGGCAACTGATCATTGCCCCATCTTGAAGGCATAAAGATTAGTCTATCGCCTTTTTTACAGTGACCAATACTATCAACATCAAAAGCAAAACACAGACTGGGCGCAGCTGAAACAGGAGATTCAGGTTCTTCTGACTTTTGATCCGCCAACTCCTGAGCTTTCTGAAGTTCAGCCTGTTGCTTTGCCAAAAACTCATCATTTGCAATTTTCCATGATGAATACAAGAAAAAAGCAATAACCGCAAGAATTACTGCAATTAAAGATAGAAGAATATTCTGAACCTTCATTTTTACCCCCATGTTGATTCGATACCATTTTGTACTTTTATATAAACATCTACACAAAAGTATAAACAGAATATTCTGGTTAAAAAATTTCATCAAGTTTTTTTCTGACCGACAGTTACAGAACAGGACAACGTTTTCCTTTTATCCTTATAGAAATTGCTTTTACTCTGATATAAACTGTTTTCATTGATTAACCTGAGGATAATTTATGAATGCGCTTTCAAAAATAAGTAACTTCTTTTCCAAAACCTTTGCGCTCTGGGTGATATTATTTGCTTTTCTGGCCTTTTATTTTCCTGAGACCTTCAGGGTGCTTGCAGCATACATATCAATACTGCTTGGTATTGTAATGTTCGGAATGGGTCTTACTCTTTCTCCAAAGGATTTTTCGGAGGTATTAAAAAGACCTTTAACTGTACTTTTAGGTATTTCAGGCCAGTTTATCATTATGCCTTTAATTGCCTTTGGTCTGGTAAAGGCATTCTCTCTGCCACCAGAGATTGCTGCAGGTGTAATGCTGGTTGGATGCTGTCCTGGAGGAACATCATCTAATGTAATGAGTTTCCTTGGTAAAGGCGATGTGCCACTGAGCGTTACCATCACAGCCTGTACTACTCTTCTGGCACCTGTTGTGACACCAGCCTTATTCTATCTTTTTGCAAGTCAGTGGCTTGATATATCACCTGTGGCAATGTTCTTTTCAATCATCAACATTGTGATCCTGCCTATTGTAGGAGGAGTGATCGTAAATCTGCTGTTTAGAAACCTCGTAAAAAACGCAGTTGTCTGTCTGCCAATGGTGAGCGTTTTTGCGATTATTGCAATTGTTTGTGCTGTAGTTGCTGTAAGCTCACAGCGTCTTGCTCAAACAGGACTTATCATCTTCTGCGTTGTGGCACTGCATAACTGCATTGGATATGTTTTTGGTTACCTTCTTGGAAAGATCTTTAACTATAAGACCAGACAGAAAAAGACTCTTGCAATTGAAGTTGGCATGCAGAACTCCGGTTTATCTGTAGCACTTGCAAACAACCTTGCAGCATCTGGAATCGTCGATCCTGTTGCTGCTGTACCAGGAGCCATATTCTCCGTCTGGCACAACATCTCAGGACCAGTTATTGCAACCATCTTTGCTAATATCAGAAACAATGATGGCGACAATTGTGATGATTAAAAACTTTTCTTAAAAGTAAGATTGAAGGCCGGGTTCATACTACTAATCCGGCCTTTTTTAAGCTTAAAACCATTATCTATATGATCTAACAGACGGAAATTAAATATAGATTTTGTCAATTATGAATGCTTCCCTTACAATGGATAGAACGTTTTAATAACCTTAAAAGAGCATTTTTATGTTAAAAGTTCTACTCTTTGTAATTTCCGCTGCAGTTTTATTAGGCGCTGTATTTACCAGTGTTGCTGAGGATTACGCTCTGTACTTTAAAAGTACTGTTATGATGCTTTGCGTATGTACTCTCTTTATTCTTACAGCCAACGCCAAGTTAAAAAAGACCGCCCTTACCTTTGACTCATATCTTCTGCCAAAGGTTATTGCTCTTACTATTCTCATTAGCTTTAATCCACTCTTCCCTTTTACATTAGAATATTCTCAGCAGATAGCGCTCGATGTCATCGCAGCTCTTTTCTTTATGTCACTTGCATTTGTTGAAGGAATTAGATTTTTTAAATTTAAGGGAATAAAAGAGGAATAAAAGCTGATTTTCTTCATATTTTATAAGAAGATCTGAAAAGCTTTAAGGCAAATAACCTAGAATTAGAATAGATTATCCGGCGCATTTATATATAGACAATATTATGAAGTTTAAAAAGTACCTACCTGTGATCCTGCCAATTGCCGCAGGTATTGTAATTGGCGCAGCCATTCTTGCAGTCAAGCCTAATACCGGTAAAAGATTAGGTGATTTAATCTATTCAAGCCATCTGTTGTCTGAGGGTTATTCCTATGCTGTTTCCAAGGCAGCCCCATCAGTTGTCAACATCTATGTTGCCAATATGAATAAGGACTATACAAAGCCAGATAAAAACAGCATTACCACTTCAGCCTCAGGTGTGGTTATAGACAGACAGGGGCTTATCATTACCAACTACCATGTAGTCCCATATGGCAATGAACCTAACAAGGCCATCTGGGTTCAGACCCGTGATGGAAAACTTTTAAATGCTCTGGTGGCAGGTTCTGACAGAAGAACCGATCTGGCAATTTTAGTGGTAAATGACACCACCTTAACCCCAATATCTATCTGTGAGACAGAACCAAAGGTTGGTGATATTGTACTTGCCATAGGTAATCCAAACAATTTAGGTCAGACTGTAACCCACGGCATTATTTCAGCTACCTCGCGCTCAGGCTCAGGTCTTTTAACCAAAGATCAGATGAATATCCGTCAGGGCGTACAGGATTTAATTCAGACTGATGCTCCAATCAATGCCGGTAACTCAGGTGGTGCCTTAGTTAATACCAAAGGTCAGTTACTTGGTATTAACACTGCATCCTTCAGCGGAGCCTCAAGCTATGGTATTGGCTTTTCAGTGCCTGTAAAACTGGTTGAATACGTTAAAAATGAAATTATTCAGCATGGCAGGGTTGCCCGTGGTTATCTTGGTATTGCTGATGATGAGAACTTTGTCTTAGGAGGTTCATCCGGCGTTAAGATTGACTATATTGATCCTCAGGGGCCTGCCTTTGGAGTGTTAAAGGTAGGCGATATCATCAAATCAGTCAATGGCGTTACCATCTCTGATGTAAAGGTGCTTATTGATATGGTGTCTCAGTCAAAGCCAGGCAGAACTCTTGAATTTACCATAGAAAGAGATGATGTGATAAAGGTTTTAAACATTACTTTAGCTGAAGATAAAACATCAGTTGAGTAATGATATTCATCCTGCAGTTAACATAAGGGAGTCAAAAAGACTCCCTTTTTACTGCTACTTAACAGAAGTTATCCTTGACAATAACTTCTTCTCTCTTATCGCTGCTGAGATATCATCAGCAATTGTAAGACCTGCGGTAGTTAACATATCACCTGTAATTTGAGCATTGATACCAAACTTATAAAGCTCAGTAAAATAATCCTGTATCTTTAATCTGCCACCAGCCAGTCTTAATACTGCTTTTGGCAGGATGTGACGGAACATGGCGACGGTTCTTTTAATCTCTTCAGGTGTAAGTGGAGGCTGATTTTCCAAAGGAGTACCTTTGATTGGATTTAAGATGTTAATAGGTGCAGAATCCACCTTAATCTTACGAAGTTCAAGGGCAATATCAGCTCTGTCTTCAATACTCTCACCCATACCGATAATACAGCCAGAGCAGATCTCAAGCCCCGCCTTTTTGGCCAGAGCTATAGTCTGTTCTTTCTGTTCGATTGTATGGGTGGTGCAGATCTCTTTAAAGAAGTTTGGGCTGGTCTCAATATTGTTATGATAACGGGATAGCCCACTCTCTTTTAAGAGCACGAAATCCTCATAATCAAGTAAACCTAAGGAAGCACAGCAGGTTATATCAAGCTCAGAGGTGATCTTTTTAAAGGCATCTGCTAAAACCTTTATTTCAGCTTTAGACATTCTGACGCCTGCGGTAACCACAGAGAAACGGTGAACTCCGTGCTTTGCGTTATACTCTGCCTCTTTAAATAATTCATCCACAGTCTTTAAAGGAGCAGTATCAATTTCTGTTCTGTAGTGACGGGACTGAGAACAGAACTTGCAGTCCTCTGAACACATGCCACATTTACCGTTTGAAATTGAGCATAGCTCTAAAGCATCATGGTAAAAATGTGTGGTAATGGCAGTTGCGCTTTCCTTTAAATCCTCAAGCGGAGCATGGTAGATGGCTATTGCTTCATCTCTTGAAATCTCATAGCCTTCAATAATCTTTTTAGTAAGCTCTTGTAAGCTCATAGTATCTCCAAAGTCAGTTTCTCTGACAGTAAGCCTTTATTTTGTGTGTGTTGCACAAGGCAACATTGTAATTATATATTAAAGCGTGTTTTATAAGTATGATAAAACTTACTTTTTTAAAAGAGAACAGAGCTTTAATATGCTTATGAGAAGAGAAACATAAAGACTGTAAGAAATTGATGCCTTACAGTCTTTTTAACTTTACTTAACCGAGATACCAACCATAATGGTGTCATCAGAAGTATTGTTCCAGACAGAATGAGGAAGCTTTCCTTCAACAAGATATGACTCATTCTCTTTTACAATCACTTCTCTATCGCAGATTTTAATCCTGGCCTCACCTTTGACCACAATAAAAAGATGGTTGTGCTCATGAGTGTGAGGCTCGGTAGGACCGCCACCGTTTTTAAGTGCATATAGGCAATGGCACCGTCTATAATCTGTCCTGTTGCCCCAAATAACTTTTTAGCCTCAAAGTTCTCATGCTTTGGAGGAGTCATAAAACCTTCTTTCATAATAATATCGCCTAATCCTTAAGTGCTGCTTCAACTGCAGCTTTTGCATGAATAACAGTGGTATCAAATACCTTAAGCGCGCTCTTATCATCTGTTACCAGAAGACCAATCTCGGTACAACCTAAAATTACAGCCTGAGCGCCTTTTGCCTTTAATGAATCAATTACCTTTAAGAAGTACTCACGTGATGATTCAACAATTTTACCCTTGCAAAGTTCCTCAAAGATAATACGGTTAATCTCCTGCATCTGAATATCATCAGGAATGACAACCTCAAGACCAGACTCAATCAGTACTGACTTATAAAAGTCCTGAGTCATCGTGTAGATTGTGCCTAACAGAGCTACCTTTTTAACATTGCTTTCAATTAGTTTTGAAGCAGTTGCCTTAGCAATATGGAGCACAGGAACTTTAACACCTGCCTGAACATCCTGAAATACCTTGTGCATGGTGTTGGTACAGATAAGGATAATGTCGGCACCAGCCTTTTCCAAAGAGATAGCAGCATTCTTTAAGATCTGACCGCATTCGTCCCAGTCATTACTTCTCTGTCTAGATTCAATCTCATCAAAGTCAACACTGTATAAAACCACTTTGGCACTGTGAAGACCACCTAAAGCTTTATTAACTTCATCGTTGATGATTTTATAGTAAGGAATGGTACTCTCATAACTCATTCCTCCAATCAGACCTATTGTTTTCATAGTAGTAATATATTCCAACCTTTTTACAACATTTTTTATATTATAAATGAATATACAATATGTTATATCATGTTTTTAAAGAAGGAATATAATTATTTTCGAGGCTTCGTGCATATGTGTGGATAAAACATAGAGCCTCAATATGATTATTTTACCCTTAAGATCTTTTACAGATCTTAGTAAGTTCTTTAAAAACAGA
>ONCB01000081.1 GCA_900316175.1 uncultured Succinatimonas sp. | reverse complement strand
GAATGCAATTTATATTTCGCATTCCATCAAGGTTTATGACTGTTTTTTTGGATTTGATCCTTGTGTCACAATTTACTATGAGATACTATTTAGAAAATCAGAGTTAAAAATGCAGTCACTGAAGACTGCATTTTTAATCTCCGCATATATTTAGAAAAAGTTTATTTGATGCACCGATAATGTCCTTTTTTTAAGAAATATAAGATATAGGTGCAATTTTGTGACTTTACTTTACATCTCTTTCGTTTTTACTGTTAAAATAAAGCTACTGTTTAATTTATACAGCATTCGTACGACTTTAATAATTTTAATATAAACGTTGATTTTACGAGACTGTCAAAATTTTCCGCAAAGAGTAAATACTGCAGTCTTCACAAGTCCCGTTAATATAACGATAAAAAGGGATATATTTATGGCTAAGGTTCAATCACTTCAGGATCCATTCTTAAACGCTTTACGTAAAGAGCACATTGTTGTTTCAATTTATCTTGTAAACGGCATCAAACTGCAGGGTCAGGTTGAGTCATTTGACCAGTTCGTGGTTCTTTTAAAGAATCAGGTAAGCCAGATGGTTTACAAGCATGCAATTTCAACAATCGTTCCTGCCCGTGCAGTTAATATTGAGACTGCAGATAAGGACGAGACTGTAGAAGCAGAATAATCTTAGATCTTTTACAAAAAGCTGTGATTGTATATTTATATTCAGGTAAGCAGATCTAATGTCCGAAAATAATTTTGAGTCATTAGGTTTGACATTGCTTGTTGATGTGCAGTTACCAAACCTTCAGTCACAGGATGATTTAAAGGAACTGTATCTCCTTGCTCAGTCAGGGGGAGGGGATGTTGTATATTCAGTTTCATGCAAAAAGGATTATCCTGATCCAAGCACATTTATAGGTTCTGGCAAGGTTTTAGAAGTAGCCGATGCAGTCAGAGCCTATGGGGCTCAGACAGTTATTTTCAATAACAAACTCTCTCCAGCTCAGGAACGCAATCTTGAAAAAGCCTTCGGCGTCAGAGTAATGGACAGAGTCGCTCTTATTCTTACCATCTTTGCCCAGAGAGCCAGAACCTATGAGGGTAAGCTTCAGGTAGAACTGGCACAGCTTCAGTATGAACAGGCAAGACTGGTTCGAGGCTGGACCCACCTTGAAAGACAGAAAGGCGGTTTCGGTTTAAGAGGAGGTCCTGGTGAAACTCAGATTGAGCTTGACAGACGTGCCTTAAGAGAGAAGATAGCCTCAATTAAAAAAGATCTTGAGGTGGTGGCACAGCGCCGAGAGCAGAACCGTTCTTTAAGAAAAAAGAATGCAGTTCCCGTGGTTTCCTTTGTAGGTTACACCAACGCCGGCAAGTCCACACTCTTCAATCGCCTGACCGATTCTGATGTGTATGCTGCAAATCAGCTGTTTGCAACTTTGGATCCAACTTTACGCACAGTCTCTCTGCCGGTGGTAGGCAAGACGGTATTTGCAGATACAGTAGGTTTTATCAGACATCTGCCCCATGATCTTGTGGCAGCTTTCCGCGGTACATTAGAAGAAACTGCGCAGGCTGATCTGCTTTTGCATATTGTGGATGCGTCTGATGAACATAAGGAAGCTAATATTGAGGCTGTAAATGCTGTTCTAAAACAGGTTGGTGCTGAAGATCTTAATACTCTTTTGGTCTTTAACAAGGCAGATCTCGTCAAAGACAGCGCCTGCGATATTGTAAGAGATGAAGAGGGCAGACCTGTCAGAGTTTATGTAAGTGCTCTGACAGGCTTTGGCATTGACAACCTTTTAAAGGCAGTAAGTGAACTTTTAACTGATAATCTGTGCTCATTTACTGTTAAGATAGGTAATGCTGACGGCAGATTAAGAAGTCTTTTATATACAGCAAAAGCTGTGGACAGTGAATTTTATGATGAGTCAGGAACATGCCTTTTAAAGGTAAAACTTCCTGCCATTGAAGCTGCCATAATTGACAGCAAAACTAACGGGCTTCTGTATGCAAACTGTACAGAAGAAAATCGCCCATGGGTGAAAACTAACGAATTTGACTTTGATTCAGTGAATTAGGCTTATGGAAAATAACAACAAAGACTTGATGGGCTGGGATGCCCCTGGTTCAAACAACCACAATGATGAGGAGAAGAAACGCTCTCAGGATAATGATCCATGGGGTCGTTCTTCACGTTCTTCAAACGATGAGTTCAATTTCTCAAAGTTCATTGATGAACTGATGGAGATGCTGGGATTTAAAAAGAAGGGCTCTGGCTCTTCTGGAAAGACATCAAAATCCAGCTTTAACGTAATTCCTCTTGTAGCACTGATTGTCCTTGGCTTTTATGCCTTTACAGGTTTCTATACCGTAAAGGAGGCTGAGCGCGGTGTGGTACTGCGTTTTGGCAAGATGTATGAAGTGGTGGACTCAGGCTTGAGATGGAAGTTTACAGGTATCGATACAGTCAACGTAGTGGATGTTGAACAGGTTCGTTCAATTCAGTCTTCAGGAACCATGCTTACCGAAGATGAGAATGTGGTTATTGTGGAAATGGATGTTCAGTACCGTATTTCCGATCCGGTTAAATACCTCTATTCTGTAGTAAATCCAGATAACACCCTGTTAGAGGCAACCGATTCTGCCCTGCGCTATGTGGTAGGTCATACTCTTATGGATGATATCCTGACTTCCGGTCGTGAAAAGGTGCGTCAGAATACTCGTGAGCTTTTAACCTCCATTATTGAGCCATATAACACCGGTCTTTCAATTGTCGATGTGAACTTCCTGCCAGCTAGAGCTCCTGATCAGGTTAAAGAAGCATTTGATGATGCTATTGCCGCACAGGAAGATGAACAGCGTTACAAGAGAGAGGCTGAAGCCTATGCCAACGAGGTTCTGCCAAAGGCTGAAGGTCAGGTGCAGCGTATTCGCCAGGAAGCGGAAGGTTACCGTTCACAGGTGGTCTTGAAGGCTGAAGGTGAGGTTGCAAGATTTGAGAAGGTACTCCCTGAGTTTGAGGCCGCTCCAGAAATTACCCGTACCAGAATTTACCTTGAGACCATGCAGGAAGTTTTAGGCAAGTCAAAGAAGATCATTTTAGATGTGCCAAAGGGCTCATCTCCAGTGCTTTATCTGCCAATGCCTCAGGGTGGACAGTCTGCTGTTCCTCAGACAGGTTCTGGCAGTTTTCAGAGCTCTTCAGTAAAGAACAGCTCACAGGTGCAGAATTCAAATTCACAGGAATTCTATCCACCTTTATCATCTGCTGACAATTCCTACGGTACAAATCGCAGAGGTACAAGATAATGAATAAGGCTTTATTAAATTTATTATTGATCCTGCTTTTAGTCTTAGGCTTTGTAGGATACAACAGCATGTATGTGGTAAACGAGGGCACAAAGGGCATCGTTACCCGCTTTGGCAAGGTGCTAAGAGACACTGATGAAAATCTTAACATCGTAAATCCTGGTTTACACTTTAAAATTCCATTTGTAGATCATGTAAAAGCACTGGATGTTCGCATTCAGACTATCAGTTCTTCTGCTGATCGTTTTGTAACTTCAGAGAAGAAGGACGTGATTATTGATTCTTATGTAAAGTGGCAGATTTTAGAGCCAGCTACCTATTACCTTACCACCGCAGGCGGTAACAAGATGCAGGCAGAAGAACTGCTGCGTCGCAGAATCAATAACTCCTTAAGATCACAGATTGGCCGTCTGACCATTCACGAGATTGTATCAGGCCAGAATAACGGCAATGAAAAGGATGATGAGAGCATGTTCGATTCAGTTGCCGCTGATACTGGTGCAAGCCAGTCAAAGCGCGATGAAGTGATGCAGAATGCACTCAAGGATATAGGTGCCTCAGCTAAGGCTTTAGGTATCAAGATTGTGGATGTGAGAATTAAGCAGATCAATCTTCCTCCAGAGGTTTCAAACTCAATTTACCAGCGCATGAGAGCTGAGCGTGATGCTGTGGCAAAACTTCACCGTTCACAGGGTAGAAAGGATGCTGAAGCTATCAAGGCTCATGCAGACCGCGAAGTGGTTGTAAAGATCGCCGAGGCAGAGCGTGAAGGCCGCACCATCAAGGGTGAGGGTGATGCTGAGGCTACCAGAATCTACGCCAGAGCCTACTCTCAAAACCGTGAGCTCTTTGAGTTTATCCGCTCTATGGATGCTTACAAGGCTGCCATATCATCAGGCGATGATGTAATGGTTTTAAAGCCAGAAACAGAATTTTTCAAATTCTTTAATGATGCAAATGGAGCAAAAGCTCAGTAATAATGTATAATGTTCTGTTGGGCAAAAAGTAAATTTCTACCAGAAGAATGTTAGAACGAGGAAGGTCAAATGCCAAATAATGTAATTGTGCTCGGTACACAATGGGGTGACGAAGGTAAAGGTAAAGTTGCCGATTTATTAACATCCAAGGCAAATATTGTTGTTCGCAGTCAGGGCGGCAACAACGCAGGTCATACCCTGGTTGTAGGCTCTAAGAAGGTGGTGGTACGCCTCGTTCCATCAGGAATTTTGCACAAGGAATGTCTCTGCCTTATCGGCTCTGGTGTGGTAGTAAACCCAGGTGCTCTGTTTGAGGAAATTGCTGAGTTAAATGCTGCAGGTGTTGAATCTGTAGAGCAGCGCATCAAGATTTCTGGTGCAGCCTCATTACTGCTCCCTGTTCATCCTGCCATTGACAAGGGTGCAGAGAAGCTTCGCGGTGCCAATGCAATCGGTACTACCGGTCGTGGTATCGGTCCTTGCTATGAGGATAAGGTTGCACGTCGCGGTGTTCGTGTTGGTGATTTATATGACATGGACAACTTCAAGGTTCGTTTAAAGAATCTTTTAGACTACAGAAACTTCCTGTTAAAGAATTATTACAATGAGCCTGAGGTTTCATACGAGTCTGTGCTTTCATACATTGAGGGCATCCGTGACAGACTTTTAGCTATGGTAGCTGATGTTTCAGAAATCATTGCTGAAGGCAGAAAGAACAATCAGAAGATTTTATTTGAAGGTGCTCAGGGTACATTCCTTGACATCGATTATGGTACCTATCCATATGTAACTTCATCTAATACTGTAGCTGGTGGATGCGTAACCGGTTCTGGTGCTGGTCCTCTTGATATTGACTACGTATTAGGTATTGCCAAGGTTTATACCACTCGCGTAGGTGGTGGTCCATACCCAACAGAGTTAAATGACGAAGTAGGTGAAGGCATCCGTAAGAGAGGTGCAGAGTTTGGTGCTGTTACCGGTCGTCCTCGTCGTACTGGCTGGTATGATGCTGTTGCAATGCGCAGAGCTGTTACCATCAACTCTTTAACCGGTCTTGCTCTTATGAAGATGGACGTTTTAGACGGTATGGATGAGGTTAAGATCTGTACTGCCTACAAGATGGCTGACGGTACTGTATCAGACTTACCTCCATTATCAGCTCACGAGTACGAGGGTGTAACTCCTGTATACGAGAGCATGCCTGGCTGGAAGGAGTCTACCTTCGGTGTAACCGAGTGGGATAAGTTACCAGTTAACGCTCAGAACTATATCAGAAGATTAGAAGAGCTCTCAGGTGCCAAGGTTGCAATTCTTTCAACCGGTCCTGAAAGAGATCAGACTATCTACTTAGACGATCCATTCGCTGATTAGTTTTAAGACTGATAAGATTTTAAAGCCTTTCGTCCCGCTGGATGAAAGGCTTTTTTCGCTTTAGATGTCTTGGAATGATAAAAGCAACGGGTGCTTTTAACTGATTAAATTACTTTGAGCGGTTAACAGCTTCATAGGCTAAAGCTGCAAGTGTTTGTGTAAATTCATTGTCAGGCAGAGCTTTTAAAGCTTCCTGAGCTTTTCTGGCTGCATTTAAAGCAAATTCAGAGCAGAACTTTAATGACTCGGTAAGTTTGATAAATTCAATTACAGTATCGAGCCTGTCGTTGTAAATTGCATCCTTTAACTCATCAAGTCTGTCTTGTGGACAGTATTTTAATGACAGGATAAGTGGCAGGGTTACTCTTCCGTCAGTGAGATCTTCACCAATGCTTTTGCCAAGGAGATCGGTGCTTGAGGTGTAGTCAAGCATGTCATCAGCAACCTGGAATGCTATACCAAGCTGTTTTCCGTATTCACTTAAGGCTCTGATGTATTTCTCATCGGCCTTTGCTTCAATGGCGGCAGCGGTTGTTGCAAATTCAAAAAGAGCACCGGTCTTGCAGTAGATGGTTTCCTCATAATCTGCAATGGTAATATCAATATTACCCTGGTTGTGGAACTGATTGATTTCGCCTCTTACTAAAGTTGCAAGAGTCTGACTTACGATAGGAAAAAGGGCATTGTTTGACAGGTTTTGCAGACACATGAAGGTTCTGGTAAACAGGTAATCACCTGCTAAAACAGCAGCATGATTGCCGTCAGTTTCATTTAAGGTGCTAACACCGCGTCTTACAGTTGCCTTATCAATAACGTCATCGTGGACCAGAGTTGCGGTATGTAAAAGTTCGATAGCGGCAGACAGAGAATAAAGGCAATCGTCATCGAGGGTAACAAGATCCCCTAAGGCGCGTCTTGATAGAATACAAAGACGTGGTCTGATACGCTTGCCTCCGGCGTTGACAACGCGCAGGCACATATTATTTATCTGTTCTTCTAGATAGGATCCTGTAAGCTGTTCTGAGAGCTTTAACTCTACCTTTGCTAGATCCTCTTTTATAATTCTTGAAACTTCTGGCATACAATATCTCACTTACTTAGGATATTGTAACATTTATTTAGACATTCAATTAATATAAATCTTGAAATTAATGAAATAAGGCATTAAAATCATCAGGCATTTTTAATCGTAATTAATGCGATTAATAGGAATTAATACATTTGGAACAGTTTAGAGACAAATATTTGTGAGTTGAGCATCAAAAGACTTGCAATAATTAATATTTGTCTGTAAAATATTGTCCCATTATCGCCCTAGAGGCACAGTTTTTTTTGTTCGCGGGAGCAGAACTCCTGCATTTACCGGAGTTTGAGCATGTACGCAGTTATTTTTTGCGGCGGCAAGCAGCAGAAGGTTTCAGAAGGCGACGTTGTAAGCGTTGATTTACTGGATGCCCAGGCTGGCACCGATATCGAACTTGATAAAGTTCTTTTAATTTCTGATGGTACCAACATTAAGGTTGGTGCACCTTACTTAGCAGGCGCAAAGGTTACCGCTAAGGTTTTAGGCGCACACGGTGGCGAGAAAGTTAAGATCGTTAAATTCCGTCGTCGTAAGCACAGCCAGAAGGTTACTGGTCACCGTCAGTGGTACACTGATTTACAGATTACTGGTATCAATCAGTAATTTCACAGGAGATAGGAATAAATGGCACACAAGAAAGCTGGTGGTTCCGTTCGTAACGGCCGCGATTCCAATAGTCAGCGTTTAGGTGTAAAGGCTTACGCTGGTGAAGTTGTAACAGCTGGCAGCATCATCGTTCGTCAGCGTGGTACTCACTTCCATGCAGGTGCAAATGTTGGTTTAGGTAAGGATGACTCATTATTTGCTAAGGCAAATGGTAAGGTTGCATTCGTAACTCGTGGCGCTAAGGGCCGCAAGTTTGTTGAGATCGTTGAGACTCAGCAGTAATTCCTAAAGAATTGCATTAAAAAGCCCGCTGATGCGGGCTTTTTTATTGTTGGAAAGTCTATATTATTTTATAATTCCCTAAGTTTTGGAAAAAATGGCATAACGCCATCATAAGGTGAAGAGAGAATAAAATGAAATTCGTTGACGAGGCAATTGTCCGTGTTGAAGCCGGAGATGGTGGCAATGGTATTGTTAGTTTCAGACGCGAGAAGTATGTACCACGCGGAGGCCCTGACGGTGGCGACGGTGGTGATGGCGGCAATGTCTTTTTAAAGGCAGACACTAATTTAAATACCCTTGTGGATTACCGTTTTACCAAGTTCCATAAGGCAGAACGCGGTCAGAACGGTGGTACAGCTGACTGCACAGGTGCTAGAGGTGAAGACAAGATCCTGATGGTTCCTGTTGGTACCCGTGTAACTGATGTATCAACTGGTGAGCTGATTGGCGATCTGCGCCATGAAGGTGAGGTTTTATGCGTTGCAAGAGGTGGCCGACACGGCTTTGGCAACACTCACTTCAAGTCTGCAACCAATCAGGCCCCACGCCAGAAGACCAATGGTCAGCCAGGCGAGCGCCGTCAGTTAAAGCTTGAGATGCTGCTCGTATCTGATGTTGGTTTGGTGGGTCTGCCAAATGCCGGCAAATCTACCTTTGTACGTGCAGTATCTGCAGCAAAGCCAAAGGTTGCCGATTACCCATTTACAACTCTGGTTCCATCCTTAGGTGTAGTAAAAACTTCTAACGGCCGTTCATTTGTGATTGAGGATATTCCAGGTCTGATTGAAGGCGCATCCTATGGAGCAGGTTTAGGTCACAGATTCTTAAAGCATTTGGAGCGCTGTCGTGTGCTCGTGCACCTTGTGGATGTTCATCCTGTGGATGAATCAAATCCGGTTGATAACGTTATGGTTATCGAAAACGAATTAAAGCAGTATGCTCATGATCTGTATGAGAAACCACGCTGGCTGGTTGCCAACAAGGTGGATTTAGGTACTCAAGAAGAAGCTCAGGAAGCTCTTGATGCCATCACCGAGGCATTAGAAGTAAAACCAGAGCGCACCTTCATTATCTCAGGTCTTAACAAGACTGGCGTTAACGAGCTTATCTTTGCACTGCAGGATCTGGTTGATGAGGTTAAGCGTAAGGAGCTTGAAGCTCCTGAGAAGCCTAAGGCCGAAGAATTCGTCTGGACTGAGCCTGAAGTTAGAGTTCCATCCTTTGACGAGGATGATGATTTTGATGATGAGGACGATGGCCCAGAGTTCATCTACAGAAACTAGTTAAGGATGTAAAAATGGCTCAGCTTGAAATTGTTGTAGCACTTTCTGATAACTTTGTGATTGGTGTCGATGGTCAGATCCCATGGCATTTAAGTGAAGACTTGAAGCATTTTAAGGAAATAACCACATCTCATCCTGTAATTATGGGAAGAAGAACCTTTGAATCAATCGGCAGAGTTCTTCCAAACCGTCAGAACATCATGGTAAGTACAACCTTTGATAAAGAGGTTGAAGGTCTTACTGTTGTTTCCTCTGTAGAAGAGGCTTTAAAGGCCGCCAATGGCGACAGAGTGATGGTGATTGGCGGTGCCAGAATGTATGAGGAAGCCTTAAAAACCGCTAAAGTTCTGCATTTAACCAGAGTGCATACCATCGTAGAGGGAGATACGGTTTTTCCTGACTTTACAAAGTACCCGTTTGTGCTTAAAGACAGACAGTCCTTCCATTCAGAAAAGTGTAATTTTGATTACGACTTTGAAACCTGGGTTAGTTGCAGTTGCGTTAAATGTATAAATTGTTTATAATGCCTCATAATATTTATGAGGTATTGTTGACGTTTATGAATAAAATCATTTCAATTGGAAAAGCTGCTCAAATCCT
>ONCB01000079.1 GCA_900316175.1 uncultured Succinatimonas sp. | reverse complement strand
ATTCCGTAAAGAAATTGATTTTTAAACAACAAATACGGTGCTGGACCGCATCACTAAGCCATTTGTTAGCAAAAATTGAAATGCAAAACTTCAGTTAAATAAAACCAGAGTTGGAGCTGAAACAGCTTCTGACTCAGTGAAGAAAAAGAACCTGTCAAATCGACTGACTCAGCTTGAAACTGTTATATACGCTTTTGCTCAGGATGTTTACAGAATGTGTATCTGTTATGGTGTTCAGGATCTATACACAGATGGCAAGGGGTATTCAAAGCTCTTTAAGAATTATCCAATCTGTGGACTTCTCCCTTTCAAGCCAACGCAGACTACATTTATCTCACAGGGTGATTTAAGACTGTTCTCTGGCAAGGACACATCTGTCAGCTTATCTGAAGGCATCACATTTGATACTGAAGGAAAGATTTTTTCCCATGCTGATGACGAAATAGTTATCTCATCGGATGTGGGTATTTCTCTTAAGGTGGGTAGGAACTCAATTGTTCTTGATGAAAAGGGTATTACCCTTGCAAGTTCAAGATTTGATACTTCCCATCCTCTGTTCAGCCATTCAATCGTTCTGGATGCTGCATCAGGATGCAGCATAAACGCTGTTGACCTGAATATAAGTACATTTAGCAGTGCATCAATTTCAGATTCATTTGGTGGAGCTATATCCACAAAAATGGGCAGTGTAAGTCTCACCGGTGCTGAGGTGTCATCAGGCACCATGGGTACAGGTGAAATTGTAGCAAATGTCGTTAATTTAAGTGCAGGTGCTGTAGATGCAGGACTTGAGCAGATTGCAAGTAAACGTGCCTCTGCAATAGCAAGAAATGTTGTCTCAAATGTAATTAAAGTTGCTTCATCAATTCAATCCATTGCAAGCGAAGACTCTGCATTGCAACGTTCTGCAGGTGCAGTTTTCCTGGCAAATAAAGCTTACAGGAAAGGTGAGTCTACATCTGAAATGTACAGCAAATATCTTGCCGAAAAGACTATTGATGATGCTGGATTAGAAGCCAGTGAGCGCTATAAGTCAGAAAAAGACTATAATAAGCTTACCTCAGGAGAACGAAACGTACTTATTGATCAGTATGCAAGAGATAAAAATTTATCACAAGCAGAGATAAACAAAATAAAAAACGGTGGTAAAGAAGAATTTGACGATAAGGTTCTCAGTTATTTTGCAGAAAAAGAATCTGATAGTGCCAAGGAGGAAAAGAAGAAGTTTTTCTATGATAATAGAGGTAATCTAAAGATTGATGCAGATACTCTGAAATCCCCAGATGATCCTTACAAGAGAATTAATGTCGGTGATGCTGATATGGATCTGGTTAGAACCTACTTTGGAGGAACTCTTCTGAGAGATAAAGACGGCTTCCACTTTACTCATAAAGAAAAGGCCAAGTTGATGGAGAATATGTGGGTTAGAGATGTATTCTCGAAGATTTGGACGGGCCCTGTTGCCGGTATAGGCTTTGCAATTTCGATGGCTGGTCTTATAGGTGAACTTGTCGGCTCTATTCAGGATGAAATTGCCTCAAAATCAAAAGATGAAACGAAAAAAAGAAATCAGGAGCATTTTAATCGCTTCAGGCTGGCAATGTTCAGTTTAAATAAAATTCAGGCGCTGTTAGCTGCAATTCCTTCATATGCATTGTGTGTTGCCAGTGTAAATACAAGTAAGCTTGAAGTTTCTGGCGGACAGATTTCGGACGTTTCTGACAGATATGATGACAAGCACATCGTGTCAAATACCGGAAGAACACCTGCTCCTCGAGTTGGTGAAAAGCTTTCCCAGTCTCTTGCCATCGCAGCTGCAGCCTTTGAAGCACTTCCTGTTGTTATCAGTGGCATAAACGCAGCAACTTCTGCCAGGTCAATCGACGACAAAGAGTCTGATACTGTGAATAAAACAGTCAATGGCACTATTGAAAAATTGGACAAAGCTGCAAATGGTGGTAAATAAAAGTCTTTACATACTAAGACAAAAGACAATGTTTATCTTATAAGGTGTCATAAAACACGTTATGTAAAAATATGAGGATGAAAAAATGGCATTAACAAAAAGCCAGTCAAATGCAATTGCTTCAATTGCCGGCACCTGTTCAAAAATGTCAGCTCTTATTCTGAGTGTTGCTGCAGACTCCGTTTTACAGTCTGCTGCAGTAACAGATACTAAAATAAATTCAGTTGCAGGAGAGGTGTCGATGTCACCAACATCAAACCAGACTCAGCTTCAGCAGGGATCTGTTCGAGGTTCGGATAGCGAAGGCACCCTTTCTAAGAATGAGACATCAGCTCAGAAAGGTTCTGTAAATGCTAATGCAACCAAAGCTGATGCTGCAGAACAGAAGGCTAATGCCAGTGAAGCTGGCGCTACAGCGCTGGTTACTGAGGCTGGAGCTTCAGAAATTGCAACCAAAGCCCTAAAGATGAACTGATGCCAGAGAGCATCTGTAACAACCAAAAAAGCTGCAGTAGTTTCTGCAGCTTTTTTTCTAAAAGATGACTCTTACCTGACCAGGTCCTGTGACTGTTGCTTCAATTATCTTTTTACTCTTTGAGTTTTTTACCTGAATATTCTCATTGAGTCGGCCTTCCTGCATGGCAATACCTGTGGTTTTAATGGTGAGAGCACCATTAGTTGCCTCAATGTAAACAGGATCACCTTTTGCCACGATGCAGAAGTCTGATTTTTTCAGCTGCTCACCAGCCTTGATATCCTTTCTTGCTTTGGCACCGACGATGCTTCTTATGTCAGTTATTGTAGCAGCGGTATTGGCTGTTTCCGGTATGAATACAGTATCGATAAGATCTTCAGATATTACACTGCCTCTTGGAATATTATCCTTTGCAACAGTAACTTCCCTTAAGACAGTAACGTTAACAGGCACATTAACCGTAAATGGGTGATCTTTTCTGGCACAGTTGATGACTACAACGTTATTCTTTTTGATCTTGCCATCCTGCAGTCTTGCAGTCAGAAAACCAGGGCACTTTCCGCCGTAGTCTTTTTTTGCATCAACTCTGCCTACGCTCACTTCATATCGTTTCCCTTTTTCTTCTTGAAACTGGGCTAACATATACTGTTTTGCAACATTTGAAAGAAAATCTGCCTCAGAAACTGTGGCACAGCTTTCATTTACATAAAATGAGCTTAAAAATAAAATTAATACAGCCGATAGAAGTTTATGTGCGATTTTCACAGCAGTCACCATTTAACACGGATGAAAACTTGTTTTTTACTACGTTAATTGATGATAGCACAAAACAATTAGTTAAAACTTATTAAGTGATATGAATGCAGTCTATTAATCCTCTTATTAATCACTTTTTTTTAAAGGATTAATTGATTAATAGTAAGGAGATAATCTCTCTTTTTTAAGGTATTCATAACAATATTGAAAGTTTGGTTGTGATGTGCTTTGCAAAATTGTTTTTTTCTCTTAGAAAAACATATATTTGTACTTATGCTTATGATTACCGCAAAATAATAATTGTTGATTCAATAAGGTGATAAAAATGATCGGTGTAATGGATTCTGTTAATGAGCTTACCGAGGTTGTAGGCCAGAACCGTATGGAGCTTCTGTTATTCAAGCTCTCAGGACTACATCAGCGTTATGGTATTAACGTGTTCAAGGTAAGAGAAGTTCTGCCTTGCCCACGTCTGACTGTTATGCCAAAACTGCAGAAGTTTGTTATCGGCGTTGCACATATTCGTGGTCAGACTATCTCTGTAATTGACCTTGCCTTCGCAATTGGCGGCAGACCATCCCACAATGTGGATAAATGCTTTATCATTATTGCCGAGTACAACCGTTCCACTCATGCATTCCTGGTATCAAACGTTGAGCGTATTCTCAACATGAACTGGGATAAGATTATGCCTCCTCCAAAGGGTGCAGGCGACAGCAACTACATGACAGCTGTAACTGAGATTGATGGTGAACTTGTTGAAATTCTTGACGTAGAAAAGATCCTTGAGGAAATTTCTCCTTCCAAGCTTGAGACCAATGATCTTAACGATGTATACGATGAGGAGTTCTCAAAGATTATTGAAGAGAGACATCCTAAGGTATTAGTTGCCGATGACTCAAGAGTTGCCTTAAATCAGGTTTGTTCTGCAATGGAGAAGATGAACCTTGAGGTTATCAAGGCTCACGACGGCCTTGAGGCTTACAATATTCTGCGTGACGCATCCTTAAAGGGTCCTGTAAATGAGCAGATTGCACTTGTCATATCTGACGTTGAAATGCCTGAAATGGATGGTTACACCTTATGTTCATTAGTACGTAAGGATCCAATTTTAAAGAGCGCGTACATCATTCTTCATACCTCTCTGTCTGGTGTATTCAACCTGGGCATGGTGTCAAAGGCTGGTGCTAATGACTTTATTCCTAAGTTTAATCCTTTAGAACTTGCCAAAGCAGTAAAGAAGGGTGTTATTCTGTCCAGTTCTGGTAAGTCTGGTGCCGAGCTTATCTTAGGCAAGAAGGAAAAGGGTGAAAAGGCTTAACAGGCTCTTAAAAAATACAGGTATTAACCTGATAAATAAAATAAATTAACAGTGTATGACCTTTAGGTCATACCTGTGTGGATGCTCTCGGAGCAGTTATGACTTTTTCAAATAACGATAATAACAAAAAATTCAGCTCACCTTCTCAAACTGGAACTGCATCTAGAACCGGAACTGGTAGTTCTTCATTAAGCGGCAGTTCATCGAGATCTTCAGGATCTTCTTCCACACTGTCAAAAGGAACAAGTGGAGTATTTAGAAGTACTGCAGCAGCTACTGCAGCACGTCCTTCTGTTCTGAGCTCTTCAAGGAGCACTTTAGGATCTTCAGGAAGCACTTCAGGCTCTTTGGCAAGACCATCTTCTTCACTGACTTCAAGATCAACTCTGCCTTTGGCAAAGCCTGCGTCATCTTCGAGCTTGGCTGCCACAGCAAAGCCAGCATCTTCTCTGAGCACAACGACTCCATTAAGCTCCAGAACCACTTTGGCATCTGGCAGCAGTACTTTAAGAAGTTCCACCTTATCTACTGCTTCAAAGACTACTGCAGGTTCATTATCATCTACCCGCAGCAGCACTATACCTACAAGAGGAAGTGTGTCTTTAACAGGTGCATCCAAGCCTCTGTCAAGCACACTTACATCCTCTGTTAAACCAAGAGATTCATTGTCTTCAACTTTTGGTGCAAAGAGTACTTCAGCGGTTGCAAGACCATCAGCAGCTTTAAGCCCAAGGCCATCTACTTTATCATCAGTTGGAACTGGCAGCACTCTTGGAACAACTGCAAGACCATCTCCTGTATCTTCTCTTGGAATTGATGGTACCTCTATTACCACTTCAAGAGTTTCTAATGAAGCTATTGAAAGAAAGCTTGCTGAGGCAAAGCAGGCAATGGCAGCGAGCAAGGTTGCATCAAAGACAACTTCTGCTACTGTAAAGCCAGTCACCAGAGTCGGTAGAATTGACAGTGACGGCAATAAGGTTTTAATCAACAAGAATCAGGAAGTAACAGATGTTCAGTATCGCCGATTTGCTTCATTTATCGAGCAGAAGAGTGGTATTGTTTTAGGTGAGGGTAAACAGTATCTTGTAAACTCACGATTAACTTCACTGTTAAGCAAATTCAATGTTGGCACTGTTGATGATCTCATTAACAAGGCAATGGAAGAGCGCCCTAACAATCAGATTCAGGACGAAGTTATCGACGCGATGACCACAAATGAAACCTTGTGGTTCCGTGATACCTATCCATATGTTGCCTTAGAAACCATGATCCTTCCTGAGCTTGCAAAGAAGGGAAAGTATCCTGTCAGAATCTGGTCTGCTGCATGTTCATCAGGTCAGGAGCCATACTCAATTGCTATGGTTGTTCAGGAGCAGATGAGCAAAATGCTTCATGTAGATCCTAAGCAGACCCAGATCATTGGTACAGATTTGTCTCCTGAAATGCTAGCTCACTGCAAGAAAGGTTACTATGACGTGCATGCACTTTCACGTGGCCTGTCTGCAGAGCGTAAGTCAAAGTTCTTTGTTAAGACTGCTCAGCCAAACATGATGGCTATTGATCCAAAGGTCAAGCAGTTAGTTGAGTTCAGACCAATGAATCTTTTAGGTTCATATGCTCTGATGGGCAACTTTGACGTGATCTTTATTAGAAACGTACTAATTTACTTCTCAAATGAAGTTAAAGCAGAGATCCTGCGCAAGCTTACCATGTGCTTAAAACCTGGAGGCTATCTAATTCTAGGATCAACAGAGACCTTAGTAGGAGTTGCTGACAAGTACGAGATGCTGCGTTGCAATCCAGGTATCATCTATAAGCTCTAGCCAACCCGTCACGTGTTTGACTAGCAAACAGATTAAAATTACATTTCTATCACCATCTGCCCGAAATCGAAAGAATTCGGGCTTTTTTTTGAGGTGTCAAAATTATTACTTATGAAAACTCTGTGATAAATAAAAATAAACCTTTATAAATCAGATAGTAATGTATATAAATATTTTGGCACAGCTTTTGCTTAAATATAAGTAAAGGTAGTAATAAACATATTATTGACGGATTTGAGGTAAGTAATTATGTCTATAGGTTTTGATGCTCTTTTTGGTGTACATCAGCACACCATGGTTATTCGAAACCAGCGTGCAGAAGTTTTAGCTGGTAATCTTGCAAATGCTGATACTCCAGGCTATAAGGCACGTGATTTAGATTTTAATGTTGCTTTCAAGCAGGCCGCTCACATCGTTGATGAAGATCCAAAGGCACTTGTAAAAACCAATGAAATGCATATGGATGGTTCAGAAATTGAAGATGATCCTGAGCTTACATTAAAGTACCGTCTTCCATATCAGGCTGATACCGGTAACGGTAACACAGTTGAAGTGTCTTCAGAGCGTATGAAGTATTCAACCAATACTATGGAATTTCAGGCTACCATGAGTTTTTTAAATCACCGTATTGCACTGCTTAAGAATGCATTAAAGACAGCAGGTTAAAGGAGGCGATTATGAGTCTTTTTAGAATTATGGATATTGCAGGTACTGCAATGAATGCTCAGTCTGTTCGTTTAAACGCAACAGCATCAAACCTTGCCAACGCAGAGTCTGTAAGTTCATCTGTAGAAACTACCTACAAAGCACGTCGTCCGCTGTTTTCTGCTGCTTTTGATGAGGCAATGCAGTTTGAGAATACAGAAGGTGGTGTATGTGATCCTGTAACCGGCGAGCCTTATGGTATCGGAGTTGCACTCAAAGGTGTAGTTGAGTCAGATGCACCAACCATTAAAGAATACAATCCAAACCATCCACTTGCTGATGAAAACGGTTATATCTACAGACCAAATGTAAATCCAGTTGAAGAAATGGCAGATATGATAAGTGCCAACCGTTCATATCAGACTGCAGTTCAGGTTGCAGCCAACGCCAAAAAGATGATGATGGCTACACTGCAGTTAGGAGCAAATTCATCCTTATAATTAAAAATTCCTTTGTCGCACAAAAGCACTCTTCTATGATTAGACAGAGTGCATTTTTTTGACACTTACTTAATATCTATTCTGCCATCTGGTGCCTGATACTCAGCATTGACATTTCCATTAAGTTCAGTCTGGATATAATTTAACAGCGCATCAAAAATGGTATAGCCTATAACAACTCTGCTTTGCAGGATACTTTTTTCATAAAGGGCTGAGTAGGTATCTCCGCCTTTTAACTGAAAATCTGTTACAACCAGGTTATACATTTTATTTTTTTCAAAAGGTTTCCCGTCAATTTCCTCAATTGAGACTCTGCTGCCTGGTTTTAATGGAGCGAAGTATTCAGAATCAGCGTATTTATCTCCTTTAAGGTAAGGGACAGAGGTGTCGATTTTGAACCTGACCCCGGATACCTGAGGAAAACCACCCATTGCCTTAGGAGTAAGCTGTGTTGCACATTCAAGCATCTCCAGGATTTTCTCTCCTTTAAGAGTAATAACGTTAAGCTGATTTGGATATGGGAGTACATCCATGATGGTGGAGATTTTAATATCTCCCTTTTCTATGTTATGTCTGATACCGCCACCATTGATAATAGCAAGATGAACCTTTTTCCCGGAGAGCTTCAACGCTTCATTGGCCTGCCAGAGCATTGCATCAGCTGTCAGATCGCCTAAAGCCATTTCTCTGGTTCTAAGACCAGGTTCTCTTGACGCATCAAGAAGAACATCTGATTTACCAATTATTTTGCCATAGTATTTTTCAATAGCCTGAAGTTCAGCTGTTATTGCTTTATCAATTTCTTTACTGCCGTATTTACCTTTGATTTCATCAAAGGTTTTCATATTCTCGACAAAGGTACCGTCTTTATATTCAATAAAACCGGCATTCATGGTGTAGGATCCAGCTTCTACCAGCAAAGTTCCATTAACTCTGCGGTTTTTAACTACGTGATCATGACCGTCAATAAAGATATCAAAACCGTCTGTATTCAGGAGAATATCATCAGATCTGAAACCGATGTTTGCCTCTTCGCTGCCCATATGTCCAAGTCCAATGATGAGGTCACAGCCACTGTCTTTGAGTTTTTGTATTTCTGTTCTGGCGCACTCGTAAAGTTTCTCTTCTTTAAAAAATTCAAGGCCTTCAACATTTCCTTTGGCTGTGGAATTGATGGTGTTAGGTGTAGTAAATCCTACTATGCCGATGGTGTTTTCGCCTTTTTTGATAATGGCGGATGTGATGGTGAAGGGAAGTCCTGTTGCTGTCACTATGATATTGCTTGAAAGAACAGGGAAGGCAGCTTCCTTCATATTTCTTAATAAAATGTCCTGACCGTAGTCAAACTCATGATTTCCAAGACAGATGGCATCGTACTTTGCCATATTGTAGAGTTTAAATGCAAACAGGCCTTCAGAGAAGTTAACCAGCATATTATCCTGAGAGCAGTCTCCGGCATCGAGCAGTAAAACCTCATAGCCTTTTGTTTCAAGATCTTTTTTTAAGCCTGCTATGGCACCAATACCAAGAAAGCCGGTACCATCTTTTCTGTCTTCAAAAAAGTCAAATCCATGGGTGTCGTTAGTATGCAGAATTACAAGTTTTGAAAAGTCTTTGGCTTCAACATTCAATGGTCCTGCAGCAAGTGGAAGCATAACTGACAGGACAATATTTCTTAATATTTTTTTGCTGATATTAAATCTGCTGCTGACCATAAATTTAGTGCCTTGAAAAACTAATCAAATCTGTCTTTTTATAATATATAATGTGCTCATCTTAATACATACCAGAAGGACAAATCAGTGATATTTATGTTAAAAAAATACAAGGTTATCTTATTTGCTTCATTCATCGGCGCTGCAACACTGTTAACCTCCTGTGTTCAGACAACCAAATCAATGTTTGGTGAAGACAGAAATCAGCTTCTGCTAGTTTCTGAGGCTGAGTTAAACAAGGAAGCTCAGTCTTCATATAATCAGGTTCTTTCTGAGGCCAGGTCAAAAGGTATTCTGAATACTGATGAAGTTAATAGAGCAAGAGTAAATGGCGTTTCACAAAGACTGATTGCGGTTGCACCAGAACTCAGAGCAGATGCCGCCTCATGGAAGTGGGTTAGTTACAGTTGCGTTAAATGTATAAATTGTTTATAATGCCTCATAATATTTATGAGCTATTGTTGACGTTTATGAATAAAATCATTTCAATTGGAAAAGCTGCTCAAATCCTGGGAGTTCATGTTCAGACCTTAAGAAACTGGGAAAAATCAGGAA
>ONCB01000047.1 GCA_900316175.1 uncultured Succinatimonas sp. | reverse complement strand
TATAAATCTCACTCAATTTCTGATGAGATTTTGGATAAATTGATGCCATGGTACATGGCTCAGAAATAATAGGTCAGAAATTTAATTCTGACCATTTACTTAATTTTAAAGATTGTATAAATAAAAAGATACTTGTTTTTGTGTGATCTCTTCTGAAATTTCTACATAATCAATATAACTGAAAATCTGCCATATAAGAGTGCAGAACATTTTCACTGGCATTTGTTAAGCTTGGCATGTGATAAAATTTTGAAAACAGACATAATTTATTATTTGTAAAAATAATATGAAATTTGTATATTTTATTTTGATCTGCGTGGCTTTTACGTTGTAAATTCAAGGAATTTTCATAAATCCTGTACTATGTTTTAAATAAATAATAGGAATTTCCATATGGCAGAAAGATTAGTATTTGTTTATAAGAGTCAGAACAAGCAGGGAAGATACCTCTATTTAAAGGAGAAGGATGTATTTTCTCATATTCCTGCAGGTTTGTTAGATGCTTTTGGCGTACCGCTATTTGTTATGATGTTTGCTCTGTCAAAGCACAAATCTCTTCCTAAGGTAAAGGTTGAGGATTTAGAGAAGGCACTTGATGAAAAAGGGTATTTCCTGCGCATTGATCTTGAGAATCTTGAAGAGAATCTTGTAAATCAGGAAAGAATTTTCAGAGGACTGCCCCCACTTTCAAAAGAAGAACTTGCAGACATGTTCAAATAAGAATTTAACTTTTTAAAAGAAAACAACTTGAGGTATTTTATGATACTGATTGACGATGGCATCATGGAAAGAATCGTAGATGCTTTCAATGAGGCAAATGATATTGTAGGTTTTGTAAATACAGCAAGACTCTCTGACAGTGATATTGTTGAATCTGATCTTGAGGGAAACAAAAAGTCCTATTCTTACAGGAACTTTCTGTTAACCTTAGATGATCTTATCAATGATTACGATTATGAAGAGTTAAAGGACGCCTTCTTTGAAATTGTCCATAAATACGCCTGGAAGGAAATTATAGTAAGTATTAAAAGCGCCTATTAGGCGCTATTCCCACTGTTGCAGTTCTTCAGTAGTAAGCGGACACTGATCTTCAATGGTCTCTTTGCCATTAAAGGCATTGACGTATCTTGTGTAGCTAATACCGCTTATTTCGTAATTTCTGACGTTTGACTGAGCGTCAAAGAAAATATCCACAAACCTGGTCTTATGATAGTAAATCTTGTATGGATTTACAGGAATAATGCTTACCGCATGAGGCTTGAATCTGTCATAGACATAGCGGTAGCCTGCAAAATTACCATTTGAATCCTTAAGTCTGAATGTAGGCTTTCCAAAGTATTTTTCAACATCAGTCTTGTTGTTTAATTTATTTTCAAAGACAGCATCAAGATTATCTGGAGTTATGTCTTTAACCATTCTGTTTGAGCTGATGGTTGAGCATGAAGTAAGTATAATTGTGCAAAGCGCAGCTGCTGCAAAAGATAATCTTAATGACATTTAAAGCCTTCTTGTATGCAAACTTAATAAATATATGGATTGTGAAGTTTTTCTTCACCGATACTGGTATCAGGACCATGGCCACACAATACCCTAGTATCATCTGGCAGGGCAAAGAGTTTTTCTTTGATTGAGTTTATCAGAGCCTCGGTACTGCCAAGAGGAAAATCTGTTCTGCCAACCGATCCTTCAAAAAGTGTATCTCCACTTATTAAAAACTTTTCTTTTTCACAATAAAAGCAAATCCCTCCGGGAGTGTGACCTGGAGTTGAGATTACTTTTAATTCCATATCACTAATCGGTGTAAAAACCTCATTGTCACATAGATACTGTGTTTCAAAAAAGCCTGGGTTTTCAAGACCGAGCATTGAAGCCTGAGTAGAAAAGTTTTCCATCAGCAGAGCATCTTCAATGGCGCTGCCAAAGATTTTAGCTCCGGTAAGTTCACAAAGCTCCTTTGCTCCTCCTACATGATCAATATGCATATGGGTGAGTAAAATTGCTTTAAGTGTAAGACCGTTTTTGTCAATCATTTGTGCAATTGCTCTGGCACTTGCACCCGGATCGGATATGGCAGCCTCTTTGGTAACTTCATTAACGTAGATTCTGCAGTTCTGTCCAAAAGGGGAGCCACCTATAATCTGATAATAAATCATAAAACCTCTAGAGCACCATTACATCAAGACCTTTTAGGTAGAAGGTCTCAGGGCAAGGCAGAGATACAACATGATCTTCATCCTGACGCAGGGTTGCAACCACGCGACCGTCTACATGAGCATCAAGGGCTGCATCAGCCACAATCTTCTGGAAGAGGGCAGGATCAACAAGTCCTGAGCAGGAGAAGGTTAAAAGATGACCACCTTTTTTAACCAGCATGAGGCCGAGTCGGTTGATATCCTGATAGCCACGACATGCCTTTTTAAGGTTTGCAGCAGATTCGGCAAACTTTGGAGGATCTAAAACTACAAGATCGTATTTAACTCCCTTTTCAACCTGTTCTCTTAAATAGGCAAACACATCTTTTTTAATGAATCTGCAGTGGCCCGGATCAAGGTGATTAAAGGCTACACCGGTTTTAGCCGCATTTAAGGCAAGTTCAGAGACATCAACATTCTCAATCTTTTTAGCTCCGCCCTTTAAAGCCCAAAGACCGAAGCCTCCGGTGTATGAAAAGCAGTTTAAAACCTCAGCACCTTTTGACAGTGCACCTACGCGAATTCTGGATAATCTCTGATCAAGATATGCACCTGTCTTGTGACCGTTTTTAATGTCTACCGGAATGGATACAGAACCTTCTTCCTTAACATAGATGGTGTCCTCAGGTTCTTTTCCAAAAACTACGCCCTTACGCTCTTTTAATCCTTCTTTTGCTCGCGATTTGGTATCTGATCTTTCATAGATTGAACAGTCTGGGTAAAGCTTTTTAAGAGTGTTTACGATGGTGTCAAAAAATCTCTCCATACCGCATGAGGAGATTGAGATTACGAGATATTCATTGTATTTGTCTACAATAAGACCAGGGAGGAGATCTCCTTCTGAGGAGACTAATCTTACGCCATCATTGCCTCTTGAAATAACATGAGCACGCAGAGCAATAGCATCTTCAATTCTTGAACTGATGAGATCTTCTTTGATTTTTACATTCTCATCAAAGGAAATAGCCCTTACTCTAATCTGAGATTCTGGTGAGTAAAGTCCATAACATAAAAAGTTATTCTTTGAGTCTACAACTCTTACAGTTTCGCCCTTTTTTATATCGTCATCGGCTTTTAATACAGCCTTTGAAAAGACCCATGGGTGGCGGCGGATGAGTGATTTTTCTCTGCCTTCATTTAAAGTAACAGTCTTTTCGTTGTTTGTCTTGCTCATGAGAACCTGCTTTTTAGATATCAAGTGATTGTACTCGTTTTTGCCTTACAAAAAAGATAAGTTTTGCTAATTTTGTTATCAAGTATGCCACATACTTCAAATGTTTGTTATTTAGTAGGCCTTATATGGCCAAATAAACAGCTTAATAATGTAAAATATTGTACCAAAATAGAGTTCAGGCTGTATGGATTTTTATCCTCATTAGATCTTAAAAAAACTGTAAAAGTTTACAGTTATTTAAATAAATTATATGTCAAAAGTAACAAGATACGTCAAAAGAAGCATTAAGGCTGTACTGGTTTTACTAGTGCTGGCTGGCTTTTGCTATGGCGGTTACAAACTTGCTGAGCAGGACGTTCCTCGTTACATGACTGTACATCCTAAAAACCGCAATATTTTAAAGCAGGTTTTTGCCACAGGAACGCTTGCAGGTCAGACCCAGGTGGATGTTGGTGCTCAGGTTTCAGGTCAGATTTTAAAACTTTATGTGCAGACTGGCGATGAGGTCAAGCAGGGTGATTTACTGTGCGAAATTGATCCAAGAATTCAGGAAACAGCATTGCGTTCAGCCAAATCAGAAGTCGCCATTATTGATGCCAAGATGGATGCTAAGAGTGCTGAAATTAAAAAATTAAAGCTGGAATTTGAACGACAGAGCAGGCTGCGCAAGCTTGATGCAACCTCAAAGCATGATGCTGAAGTGGCAGAGTCTGCCTACAATGTGGCAACTGCAGCTCTTACCCAGTTAAAAGCTGAAAGACAGAAAGCTCAGCTGTCTGTGGATAATGCTCAGACCAACCTTGAATATACAAAAATCCGTGCTCCAATTGACGGAACCGTCTTTGCTGTGGTGGTATCTGAAGGTCAGACCGTTAACGCCTCACAGAAGACACCTACCATTCTGCGTTTAGCCACGCTTGATCATATGAAGGTGCAGACCGAAATTTCAGAGGCTGATGTGGTTAATGTAACTCCTGGCATGGAGTGCAACTTTACAATTTTAGGTCTTCCTTACAGAACCTTTACCGGAAGATTAGAAAGAATTGATCCTGCTCCTAAGGCCTATAAGGATTCATCAGTTTCATCATCAGTCAAGTCAGCTGCTGCAACATCCAATGTCTATTACAATTCAGATATTATTACCAGTAATTTTGACAGAACTCTGCGCATTGACATGACTGCGGATGTAACCATCAATATTGCAGATAAAAAGGATGTGCTCTCGCTTCCATTAACAGCTTTACGTTCTCTGTACAGAGAGACAGCTATTATCTTTACCGTAGATGATATGGGCTTTGTACAGCGCAAGGTTATCAAGGTGGGATTAAAAGACGATCAGTATATTGAAGTTGTTGATGGTCTTTCTAAAGATGAAAAGGTAATCATCGGCAATGATGTAAAGTCTGCTGAAGCTGCTGCAATGAAGCGCAACTCAAGACAGGTATCAAGAGGTCCATTTTAATGGCAAGAGTTCTGCTTGAGCTTCGCGATATTAAAAAGTCATATGAGAATGGATCTGCTAAAAAAGTTGAAGTTCTGCATGGCATCAATCTTAAAATCTGTCAGGGCGAATTTGTCGCTATTGTAGGTCCTTCTGGCTCTGGAAAATCAACTCTGATGAATATATTAGGCTGTCTTGACACTCCTACAGAGGGCAGCTATATCATCAACAGTCAGAGCACTTCCAATATGGAGCCGGATGAACTGGCCTCATTACGCCGTGATTTTTTCGGTTTTGTTTTCCAGCGTTATCATCTGTTAACTCATTTAACTGCAAGTGAGAACGTTCAGGTTCCTGCCGTTTATTCTAATTTAGAGAAAAATCTGCGTATTGAAAGAGCTCACAGCATGCTTGAAAGACTTGGGCTCAAGCACAAGATGAACTCAAAGCCTAATCATTTATCTGGTGGTCAGCAGCAGCGTGTTTCAATTGCCAGAGCTTTGATGAATGGCGGTCAGATTATTCTTGCCGACGAGCCTACCGGTGCTCTTGACTCTAAAAATGGTCTTGAGGTGATGGAGATCTTAAAGGAGTTAAACAGCAAAGGTCATACCATCATTCTGATTACTCATGATGCCAAAGTGGCGGCTGCAGCCCGCCGTGTGATTACGATTAAAGACGGCATGATTGAGTCAGAGTTCATTAACGACAACGGCACCTCATTAAATGATTTTGTCAGAAATTATGATGATATTTCGTTTTCAGAAAACTGGGTAAACAGTATGTTTGCCTTCTTTGACCGTTTTAAAGAATCATACAAAAATGCCATCCGAGCCATGGTTTCAAAAAGACTGAGAACGTTGCTGACAATGCTTGGCATTATCATCGGTATCATGTCGGTGGTATCAGTGGTGGCTTTTGCAAGGGGAGCCTCGGATAAGGTTATTGCCAATATTTCTTCAATGGGAAGCAATACCATTATGGTGCTCCCGGGAAAATACTCTGGTGATGTGAAAGCCTCCAAGGTTAAAACGCTTACTGTAAAAGATATTCTGGCATTAAAAGGTCAGCCTTTTATTGATTCGGTGTCACCTACGGTAACATGTTCTGGCTATGTGCAGAGAGGAAACTTAGAAGCCAACACCACCGTGTACGGCATTTCTTCTGATTATTTCTCGGTATATTCAAAAAAAGCCAGGGAAGGACGTCTGTTCTCATTTGATGAAAGTGCCATGAATCCACAGATTGTGGTGATTGATGCTAACACAAGACTTGCTCTGTTCCCAAATGAGGATGCTGTAGGCAAGCATATTATGGTGCGTGGCAGACCTCTTACCGTGGTAGGAGTGCTCTCTGGACGTGGTGATATCAGCTCTTCAATGCGCATTTATGTGCCATATTCAACTTTAATGACACGCCTTATAAAACGCGATTACCTAAGCTCTATCATTATAAGATTGAAAGAGAATTTTTCACCTGCAGTAGCTGAAGATTCCATAACCAATCTTTTAAAGGCCCGTCACGGCAGGCAGGATTTTTATTTAAGGACCACAGATACGGTATTAAGATCAATTACCAGAACCAATACGGTATTTACACTTCTGATCCTGGCAATTGCATTTATTTCTCTGCTCGTTGGAGGCATTGGTGTAATGAATATCATGCTTGTTTCGGTAACTGAGAGAACCAGAGAAATCGGAATTCGTATGGCAATTGGCGCCAGACAGTCAGATATTATGACTCAGTTTTTAATTGAAGCTGTGACTATCTGTGTAGCAGGCGGTATTGCAGGCGTTACTCTGTCTGTAATTGCAGGTCTTACCATTTCTCATATTTTCCCTTCACTTCCAGTTTCTTTTTCACTTGCCTCTTTAATTGTGGCATTATTGACTTCATCAGCAATCGGTATGATTTTTGGCTATATGCCGGCCAGAGCTGCATCTAAGTTAAATCCTATTGATGCACTGGCCCGTGAATAAGGAATTACTATGGCACAGCACTCAAGTACAGCAGATCTTTTAAACCTTACAGGAATTGATCCTCTGGTTAAGAATTTTATTGAGTTGATTTCTTTTGACACCAGGGCTGAACCAGAGTCAAAGGCGATCCCGTCTTCTGTAGGTCAGCTTCGTTTTGGTGCTTATCTGTGCTCCTTAATCCGTGATCTTGGATTTGATGCAAGGCAGGACGAAAAGGGTATGGTTAAAGTATCAATTGCAGCCACAAAAGGCTGTGAAAATGCAAAAAGACTGTGTCTTTTTGCTCATATGGATACAGCTCCTGATGCAAGTGGAGAGAATATCAAGCCTGCTCTTGTCAAAAACTACGAAGGCGGAGATATCATCCTTGCCAATTCTCTAGTCTTAAATCAGAAGATCTGTCCTGAACTTGAAAGGTTTATCGGTCAGGATATTATTGTTACTGACGGCAGCACTCTTTTAGGTGCTGATGACAAGGCTGGAATCAGCTGTATTCTGCTTTTACTCCAGAAAATTTCAACTGACGCAAACTTTGTTCACGGTCCTCTTACAGTTGTCTTTACTGTAGATGAGGAAATAGGCAAATCATCGACCTACGTTGATGTAAAGGAACTTGACTGTGATTACGGTCTTACTGTAGACGGTACCACAGAAGGTGAACTTGATACCGGAACCTTCAATGCCTATGGAGCCTGTGTGCGCTTTAACGGTGTCAGCGTTCATACTGCTGTTGCCTATAAGAAACTGGTAAATGCAATTACTCTTGCAAATGAATTTATGTCAATGCTGCCTCGTGATGAAAAGCCAGAGAACACCCAAAAGGATGAAGGGTTTTATCATGTCCACAATATTGAAGGCTCGGTATCGAACTGCAAGCTTAATATGATAATCAGAGACTTTTCTCGTGAAGGCATGGACTTAAGGCTTGCGCTTTTGGAAAAAACAGTTAATCTTATGCAGCAAAAGTACGGCAAGAGCGCGGTTGAATATAAGGCCACCTTCCAGTATGCCAATATGGAAGAGGTATTAAAGACCGTCCCTGAGTATATTGAGCTTATAAAGAAAGCCTATCAGTTATCAGATGTAAAGGTGATTGAGAACAGGGTGAGAGGTGGAACTGACGGTTCTAATCTGTCTGTAAACGGTCTTCCAACACCAAATATGTTCACAGGAGCATTAAACTGTCACGGCCCATATGAGTGCCTGCCGGTATCATCATTTAACAATGCTTATAAGGTGCTCTTGAATATTGTTAAGCTTATGGCTGATACAAAGAGGTAGGAATGTCTTTAATTCTGGTTTTAGGTGCAAAAGGTCTGGTTGGCCAGGAGACTGTCCATGAGCTTTTGGTTGCAGGTCATAATGTTATAGCCTCTGATATTGATGAAATTGATATCACTGATGAGAACGTATTAAGTTCAGCTTTTGAATCAGTTCCTTTTGAGGCGGTGATAAATCTTGCATCCGTTTCAGATCCTGATGAATGTCAGAAGGATTATGACAGAGCCTATGCTGTAAATGCCATCGGAGCAAAAAGTGTTGCCCGTGCCTGCAAAAATAAAAATGTACCTTTAATTCATTTATCCTCAGGTTACGTGTATGAGTCAAAAGAGGATGACAGAATTTCTGAAAGTGACAGAACCAGGGCTGACAGTGCCTACGCCAAAAGCAAGCTTTTTGGTGAGAGATTTGTACTTGAATCCGGTGCCAGAGCCATTGTTATCAGAACAACCTGGCTTTTTTCTGCAAGAGGTGACAACTTTATTTTAAATGTACTCAATAAAGCTAAGTCTTTGCAAAGTATTGACGTATATGCTGATGAGTACTCCTGTCCAACACCTGCGAAGGCTTTAGCCAGAGATATGGTTAGAATTCTTCCGTTAATGATTGAAGACAGGGTAAGTAAATACGGTATTTACAATTACTCATCCAATGAATGTATATCAAGAGCAGATCTTGCCAGGATGGTTATTGATTTGGGTTTAAGACTGTCACTGCTTGAGAATGAGGTTAATGTAAATAAGATTGCAGCTGAAAGCTTCAGGGAAGAGAGATTAAGACCTAAGTGTATATATCTTAATACATCAAAGTTTGAAAAAGCCTTCTCAGTTTTGATGCCAAAGTGTGCAGACTTTATCGAAGAGACCTTAAGAGGGAAGTATGATGATTAAGAAACTTGCAGTAGCAGTTATGGCAATGAATCTTTGCGCCTGCACTGCTTTTTTTAATGAATACAGAGAACCTGATTTTCCTGTTGTTTCATCCTACAAGGAAGCCTCCTTATTTACTGGTGATGTCATAAGCAAGGATTACTGGAAGAAGTTTAAAGATGAAAAGCTAAATGCCGTAATGGAAGAGGCTTTAAAGAACAACTTTGACTTAAAGATTTCCTATGTGTCAGTCCAGAAGGCTTTATTAAGTGTTGATCTTACCCATACAGATCGTCATCCTACTGCGTCAGCACAGCTAGGTTCAAGCACCAAAAGAGCTCTTGATTATCATGACAAATGGCACAAAAGCTCATCTGGCTCATTTTCACTTTCATATCAGTTAGATCTTTTTGGTAAGTTGAAGGCTGCAGATGAAGCTGCTTTGGAAAACTATAAGGCTACAGCCTATGACTATCTTTCCATGCGCCTTACTGTAATTCAGACAACAGCTTTTGCCTACTGGGATTATGCCTACAGAAGAGAGCTTTATCAGATTGGTCTTCAGGACTTAAAGGACTCAGATGTTCGTTTAGAACTTGTAAATAACAAGTATCATGCAGGTGCTGCTGACAGACTTGATCTTGATGAGGCCAAAATTAACCATTTAAAGGTATTAAGAACTTTAGATTCAAGAAAGGCAGAGTATGAGAAGGCAAAGTCTGCATTGGCCGTTTTACTTGGAAAAACTCCTGATGCAGAATTTGATGTGGCATCCTTAGATGAGTCTGTGTTGCCTAAGTTCAGTCTTGATGTACCATCAAAGCTTTTATCCCGTCGTCCTGATCTGATGGAGGATGAGGCTTTATTAAGAAAGTCCTATGCAAAGTCTAACGAAGCAAAAATGGCTTTCTTCCCAGATATTAAGTTAAGTGCTTCAGCATCATCTGGTGATTCAAATTCGCTTTTGCGTTTCCTGCAGAATCCTGTAGGTGCCTTAGGAGCTGCAATTACCTTCCCATTCTTGAACTTTAACAAGCTTAGTATTGAAAATGAGCAGTCATTAAAGGATGTTGATATTGCAACTTTACGATTTGTCTCAGATTACATCAATGCTGTTAAAGAGGTTTATGACGATATTGAGAATATCCGTTACTATCGAAACAACCTTAAAAACTACAAAGAGTCATACGAACTTTCTGTAAACAATTACGAACGCTACCGCGTGCGTTATGCTTCAGGTCTGGTATCTATTTCTGACTTCTTGAATGCAGCTGATACTATGAGAAATGCCAAGGCAAACTATCTTGAAGCCAGACTCTACAATCTGAGGACCACATTAAGTCTTATGACCGCTTTAGGTGGAGACAATGACGGCACTTTAGAGGAAGTTGAAGCTAAATTAAATAAAGAGGAAAAAACAAATTAAATGGCAATTACTCTTAGCTCCTGGAATGTAAACGGCATTCGTTCTGCCTGTGAAAAAGAAGGCTTTAACTGGTTTTATAATTCTGATTATGACGTTATTGGCTTTCAGGAAACCAAAGCTGACCCTTCACAGATCCCTGAAAAAGTAAAAAACAAGGAAGGCTATGATGGCTTTTTCTGCTCATCAACCGTAAAGAAAGGCTATTCAGGTACAGCTGTATTCTCAAAGATTAAGCCTCTGTCAATTGAACTTGAGCTTCCTGATGATGAGTTTAAAGGAGAGGGTAGAATCGTTCATCTTGAGTTTGAGAAATTCCATTTCTTCAACGGTTATTTCCCAAATGGTGGAGCAGCAATTTTAGATGAAAACGAAAAGCCAACCGGTGAGTTTAAGCGTGTACCTTACAAGATGGCATTTTTTGAAAGCTTTTTCAAATATGCTCAGGAGCTTCGCAAGGACAAGCCGATTGTTGTGTGCGGCGATTTTAACATTGCTCATAAGCCAATAGATCTTGCAAGACCTAAGTCAAACGAGAAGAATACTGGCTTCCTGCCACTTGAGCGCGAGTTTTTAGACCGCTTTACCGCTGCAGGTTACATCGATACCTTCCGTCATGTAAACGGTGATGTTAAGGATATCTACAGCTGGTGGTCTTACAAAGCTTTTGCAAGAGCAAAGAACGTAGGATGGAGAATTGACTACTTTTTTGTATCAGAGGAACTAAAAGATAAAATTCTTGATGCCAGGATTGAAACTGATGTATTAGGTTCTGATCACTGTCCTGTAACTCTGGTTCTTGATTTATAACCTTCATTTAACTGCCTCTTTTGAGGCAGTAATTCTTATGGTGGTGCTGTTTTCTCGTATAAATTCCACAACAGCAGTAAAATTCATTCAGAATAATTCATTATTTGTGCACAAAACGTGCTTTAAACCACTTTTAGAGCTTTTCTTACTTGAATATATTAAAGTTATTCAATATCATATTATTTCTTAATATTTGACTGTCAGATGGATATCTGATGTTTTTATTTTGTTTTATTTATTTAAGGAATAGTTGTGAACGCTAATAGTTTTAATATTTTGGGGCAAAACGAAATGTTTTTAAATGAGAATTGCTTAAACAAGGCATTTTCAGGCTCTTACTATTATTGGCGATATTATTCATTTAAATAATTAGGCGGTTTTTATATTTATGACTATTGATAAGAATTTAAACCTTACCCCGCCTAACGAGGCAGGGCACGGTATTATAGATACGAGAATTAGTGAAATGTACCAGGTACTCCCTCCAATTGCAGTGATAGAGAAATTTCCTGCAACTGAATTTACAAACAAGATTGTTGCTCAGACACGTCGTGAGATCCACAATGTATTTAACGGTTTAGATGACCGTCTGGTTGTTATTGCTGGCCCATGTTCAGTTCATGATACTGATGCAGCTATGGAATACGCAAGCCGTTTAATGAAGCTTCGCAAGAAGTATCAGGATCAGTTAATCATCATTATGCGAGTATACTTTGAAAAGCCACGTACCACTGTAGGCTGGAAGGGCTTAATCAATGATCCAAGCCTTGATGATTCACATGACATCAACAATGGTTTACGTATTGCTCGTAAGCTTCTGTGCGACGTTAACAGCATTGGTATGCCAGCTGCTACCGAGTTCTTAGACCCAATTACCGTACAGTACATCGATGACTTTATTTCATGGGGTGCAATCGGTGCACGTACTACTGAGTCTCAGCTCCACCGTCAGCTCTCATCTGGTCTGTCATGCCCAATCGGCTTTAAGAACGCAACTGATGGTTCAGTAAAGATTGCTATTGATGCAGCTATTGCAGCAGAGAATGAGCACACCTTCATGTCTGTTTCAAAGATGGGTCATGTGGCTATTGTTCATACCAAGGGCAACGAGGATTGTCACGTAATTTTACGTGGTGGTCATGAGCCAAACTATTCAGCTGCTGATGTTCAGAAGACCTGTGATGCATTAACCAAGGCAAACTTAAAGCCAATGGTTATGATTGATGCTTCACACTCAAATTCAAACAAGCAGTTTAAGCGCCAGGTAGATGTATCTAACGATGTTGCAGCTCAGATTGCAGCAGGTGATAACCGCATCTTCGGTTTAATGCTCGAGTCAAATCTGGTTGAAGGCCGTCAGGATCTTCCAAAAGATCTGCGCAACCTGTGCTACGGACAGTCAATTACTGATGCATGTATTGGTATGGAGGATACAGAGGCTATCTGTGAGACTCTTAACAATGCAGTGCTAGAGCGCCGTAAGAAGAATCAGGAAAGCAAATAATAAGTAAATGCCCAACATAAAGTTGGGCATTTTTCTTTGGTGTGCTGTATAATTAAGAAATATTGAAGTACTAGTTTTATTGTATTAAAGAGGTAGACATGCATCCTTCATTATCTTTAGAAAAGTCAAAGATTAAAATCTTATTATTAGAAGGTGTAGATCCTAGTGCTGTAGAGTCTTTAAACAAGGCCGGTTATACCAGCGTTGAGTATTTAAAGAAAGCATTAGATGGTCAGGAGCTTTTAGACAAGATCGAGAATGTACATTTCATCGGCATCAGATCTCGTACCCATCTTACCCGTGAGGTTTTATCTCACGCTAAGAAGCTCATCGGTATTGGCTGCTTCTGTATTGGTACTAATCAGGTTGATCTTCAGGCTGCAGCTGAGCTTGGTATCCCTGTATTCAATGCTCCATTCTCAAATACCCGTTCTGTTGCAGAGCTTGTTACCGGCGAGTATTTACAGTTATTACGTGACATCCCTGCACGTAACGCATTATTACACCGTGGTGGCTGGGATAAGTCAGCTAACGGCTGTCATGAGGCCAGAGGTAAGACCTTAGGTATTATCGGTTATGGTCATATCGGTACTCAGGTTGGTATTTTAGCTGAGGCTTTAGGTTTATCAGTAATCTTCTTTGATACCGAGAACAAGATGGTATTAGGTAATGCAAAGCAGGTTGAAACCTTAGACGATTTATTCGCTCAGGCTGATATCGTAACCTTACACGTACCAGAGACCCCTGTAACCAAGGGTATGATTGGTGCTGCTGAATTTGCCAAGATGAAGGACAGAGTACGCTTTGTTAACGCATCACGCGGAACTGTTGTAGACGTTGATGCCTTAGCTGATGCTCTTCGTTCTGGCAAGGTAGCTGGTGCTGCTGTTGACGTATATCCAAAAGAGCCTTCAAAGAACGGTGAGGAGTTTGTAACCCCACTGCGTGAGTTTGATAATGTAATCTTAACTCCACATATCGGTGCTGGTACTGAGGAAGCTCAGAAGAATATCGGTACTGAGGTAGCAGAGAAGCTTGCTTTATACTCAGACAACGGCTCAACCCTGACTGCTGTAAACTTCCCAGAAGTTTCACTGCCAGCTAAGCGTGAGGATGTTTCTCGTTTACTGCACATCCACAAGAACGTTCCTGGTGTAATGCGCAAGATTAACGAGATCTTTGCAAACCTCGATTTAAACGTTGCAGCTCAGTATCTGCAGACTACTGCTGATGTAGGTTACGTGGTAATGGACATCAACACTAATGATCCTGAGAAGGTTGTTCCTTTATTAAAGGAGATCGAGGGCACATTAAAGTGCCGTATCCTGTACTAAAATGCTAATATGATTGGAAAAAACACTCTTTTAGCATCTTTACTTCTAAGCGTAGGCCTGTATTCAGCACAGGCTTATGCTGTTGTTAATTCTGGCTGGAATATATCCTCCTCATACGTCTGGAGACTTTTACAGAATTCAGACTATGCTTTTGAAAAAGGCTCTTCTGCCAAAATTCTGCAGATTGACAAAAAGATCATGCACCGTCAGGCAGTCTTCAAAGTTCAGAAGTCTATAACCAACAAGTATGTCTTTAAGGTAGGCTGCATGTATCAGAGTAAGACTCCTGCCTTTGAGCTTGATACCACTACTCTTGATATTGCCATCAATGACACCTTCAAGGGTTATGTTTTTGCAAGATTCCTTGTAGACAAAGGTCAGGAGTACTCATTAAGAGCTGAGATTATTCCTCCATCACGTCTTGTGTTTGCTCCGCTTACCAAGACTCAGGATACAAAGTTATCTGATTTGTTTATGCAATTATCTGAAGGCGGAGTTCTTCAGATTGCATTGTTGCAGGGACCAAATCAGACTCCTCGTTTTTATCAGATCCCTCTTGAAGGATTCTTTGATCTGTCAAAGACTGTAATGTCTGACTGTAACAAGTTAAATTCAATGGCACAGAATCATCGTGGCAAAGTTAAGTTTTTACCTGATTATTTAACCAGAGAACCAGATGATGCAGCTCCTAAGGATTTCTCTTTAAAACCAAAGCGTCCAAACGACGGTTTGACTCCGCCTCCTGCACCAGAACCACCAAAGGTTGAAGAGGTAAAAGAAGAGGCTCCTGTAATTGAAAATCCAAAAGTAGAAGAGCCTGAAGAGGAGGAGCAGACTCCAGAAGTTCAGCTCTTTTCTCCTGGTGGCGGTGTAGCTTCAATCGGAGAGGATGGTAAGCCAATTACAGAAGATACTGAAGGCAGTATCGGTGAGTCAAAAGGTGAAATGAAGATTGGCGAAGACGGAGCTCCAGTTTCTGAATAATCATTGGTGTCAAAGAATAAAAAGCGCTCTTTGTCAGAAATGATAAAGAGCGTAATTTTTATAAGAACAAATTTAAGCTTTGGTTGCAGCTTTCATTGAGGCAACATACTTTTCAAGCTTTGCAAGCATTGA
>ONCB01000164.1 GCA_900316175.1 uncultured Succinatimonas sp. | reverse complement strand
GCAGTCACGCCGATGGTAGTGCAACGTACGTTTGTGTGAGAGTAGGTCACTGCCAGGCATCCCATCTGAAGCCTCTGTATTTACTTACAGAGGCTTTTTCATTTCATGCATTTTATTTGTTCATTTATATAGTAATTTTTGAATTTGTGACTTTTACTTATTATTTTGGACAACAAGTACAATATACTTACCTTAACTTTTACAACTTAAGGTAAGTTTTATGTTCCAAAAATTATTATGTGTAACTGCTGCTCTTATGTTCTCTTTGTCTGTACAGGCAAAAGAGAATGTAGAATGGCTCTTCTATATTTATCTGTGTGGAAGTGATCTTGAAAGTCAGGGTGGAGCAGCTACCACTGATATTGGAGAGATGCTTCAGGCTAATCTTCCTGCAAACAGCACAATTTTAGTATGTACTGGTGGTGCTAACGGTTGGCAGAACAATGAGGTTAACGCCTCAGCATTACAGATTTACAGAATTGATCAGAATAATGAGTTTACGCTTTTAGGTGAAGATGAAGCTTCAAATATGGGTGATCCTTCCACTCTTGCTTCATTTCTTTCATTTGGTGAAGAACGCTTTAACGCCAAAAAGAGAGGTATGATTTTCTGGGATCATGGTGGTGGCCCTGCAGGTGGCGTATGCTATGACGAATTATCTGAAGGTGACTTTTTATCAATGCCTGAGATCTATCAGGCTTTTACTCAGGTGTTTGGTCAGAAAAATCCTGAAACCTTTGAAATGATCGGTTTTGATGCCTGTCTTATGGCTAGCCTTGAAACTTCATTCTATATGAGTGACTGGGGTAAGTATCTTGTTGCTTCTGAAGAACTCGAGCCTGGTTGTGGATGGGATTACACCAACTGGTTGAGCGGTCTTGCCTCAAATCCATCTATGTCTGGTGATAAGCTTGGAAAGATCATTGCAGACAGTTTCTTAAACTTCTGCCGTAACGAGGGGCTTGAGGATGTTACTCTGTCAGTAGTTGATCTTCAGAAGGCAAAAGTAGCTCAGCTTGCCTATATGAACTTAGGTTATGAGCTTATAGAAAAAGTTGAATCTTCAAACAAGAATGTTTTTACTGTAATTGAAAGAAGTGCACAGAAGTCTGAGAAATATGGTTCAGAGCAGAACTGTGAGAGTATCGATCTCATGCACTTTATAAATAACCTCTCTGATGTTGTAGATTCTTCTGAAATGGTTAGTGCGCTCAATGACGCAGTAGTCTACAAGATTAACGGCAAATATAGAAAGTCAAACGGTCTTTCTGTTTACTATCCTGTAAAGAAGAAACAGGAGAAGTTTGAGTTTGTTTCTCAAAATGGTTTTATAAGCCCAATGATGATGTTCAATGGTGCCTTGATGGGATATAACTCAGAATCTGTACAGAGTGAGCTTATAACTGCCATTGAGCAGAACTATACAAGCATCGCATCAGATCTATCATTATCAAGTGATGAAGGTGAAGTGCAGACCCCATCAGAAGAGACCAGTGAAGTTGCAGAAAATGAGCCTTCTTCAGCTCAACCAGAACAGACTGAGTCTTCAGGCGGTAATTCGTTCGTAAATTCAGCCTTAACTACTGTAAATATCAAAGAAAATGTAAATACACTGGTTCAGGCTGCCGCCCAGTCACTTTCAGGCATCAAGAAAGAAGACTTCTCAATTGAGGAGGCATTAAAAGATCTTCCAATTACCATCAACAAGGATGGTGACAGCTTCATCAAGCTTCCAGAGTCTATTCTTGACAATGTGTCAACTGTAAGTTTCTCTTTCTCATACATTGAAAAACCAACCAAGGATAAAGATGGCGGTATCTGGTTTGTAGGTACTGATGATAACATCAAGATGGACTGGGATAAGGGTGTATTTACCGATCAGTTTGATAATAGCTGGGCAAGCATTAATGGTCATCTGATGCCATTGATGGTAAGTGAATTTACTGATGATTACACTCTGTATGACTGCTATATCAAGGTAAATGGCGTGCCAGCCAATATGTCTGTAGCTTATAACTATGACAAGGAAGAGTACTCAATTGTAAGTGTGATAAAACTTAACAAGGAAGGTATTCCAACCCGCAAAAACATTACATTAAAAGACGGTGACCAGATCACAACCATGATGTACCACTCTTCATTAAAGTTAGATGACTCTGCTGATGATGAGGAACCAGAAGAATATGAGAATGAAACCTTCAGCTACGATTCTAAAATGAAAATTAAAAATGAAGACTTAGGTGATGGTTCATATCTTTTAATGTTTGAAGTTACTGGTCTAAACGGTGAAACCGCTTACTCAGATGGTGTTGTTGTAGAAACCGTTGACGGTGAGATGACAATCTATACCCTCGAAGACTACCTCTCTGATGATTCAGACGAATAATTATCATTCATAACATTTTTTAATAGCAGTTCTGAAAAAACTGCTATTTTTTTATCTTGTATATTTAGAGCGAAGATCATTATAACAGGTACTGATTAGTTTTATATGACTGCATATATATCGGTCAAAATATGTTTAACCATCTTTTTAATAAGTAAAATCAGATATAAATCAAAATGATAGCGGCGCCAAATTTAAATTTGGTATAGATCGAAATCTTACTGTGGCTGAAGAAAAAAACAATCTAAGTACTCATATTTTTTATTTATGAATTTACTTTACTCTAAACATACTTCTGAAAAAATTTATAAAAAGATCAGGTGTTTTTAATGAACAGGATAGAAGCATCCAGCTCATTTTTTATGAACATAGGTTCAGTTTTTGCAATTGAATCTAAGTGTGTTAAAGAAAACGGCATTAAAAAGGTTATAAAAACAAATTGACATGAGAAGTAGAGAAAAGAGGAAGCAAGATTAATAAAAAGAATTAATATTAATCTTTGAATTAATAATGGGTTATAGTTAATATCAAAATAAAAATTTGCAAAAGGTATGAGATGACCTATTCTCTAAGAGCACCCCTAATGAAAAGTGGTGCGATTTGTCTACCTTGGCAACAGGATGGTCAGAGAATTAATTTTTCAAAAAAAATAAAAAAAGATTTGACACCATTCAAAAAAAGTCTATAATGCATTTCCGTTGTCACGCAAGACAACACTAACTCAAGCAAGTTAGTAAAAGTTCTTTAAAAACAAGTATGGACAATCTGTGTGGGCCCTCGGAAGAGGGTTTAAAAAAAAGGAGTTTGTGAAGCAGGGAGAACCCTGTGAAGGACAGACAAAAAATCAAAATCTTTATTATAGAAGAGTTTGATCATGGCTCAGATTGAACGCTGGTGGCAGGCCTAATACATGCAAGTCGAACGGTAACAGTAGAAAAGCTTGCTTTTCTAGCTGACGAGTGGCGGACGGGTGAGTAACATTTGGGAAACTACCT
>ONCB01000096.1 GCA_900316175.1 uncultured Succinatimonas sp. | reverse complement strand
AATGGGTGAAAAAAAGGTATTCTCAACCTGGTCTGTAAATAACTTTTTTAAAGAACTTGTATCTACCAAAAAATGCACCTACGGTGATTACTGGTATGAAAATGGCGGTGTGCCTAAAATTCTTTCAGAATATCTAAAATCACACAATCTTGATTTACATGATCTTTTGGCTGACAGAAACATTGTAAAAATTGTATCAGTAGATGACTTCTTAAATCCAACCTCCTTACCTGATATGAACCGTCATGTACTGATGTGTCAGACCGGTTATTTAACCCTGCGTTCATCGGTATTCCAAACTATGAAGTATATAAAGCCTTAATAAGACTTATGGCCTTAAGATACTTTGGTAAAGACAAAGTAAGTGTAATGGACTGTTACGGTCATAATATTGTAGATACAGGCTCAGTAGAGGATATTGAAGATTTACTAAACAGAATCTTTAACTCAATTGCCTATGACAACTATCCAGTTGACAGTGAAGCATCAGTACAGAGTCACACAGTGCCAAAGGCAGAGCTGATTTAATGATTGAATCAGATAACAGAAGAATCATATTTGAACTTAAGTTTGCGCATAACGAGAATGAGGCAAAAGTAAAACTTGATGAGTCGGTAGCTCAGATTAAGGCAAGAGACTATGGCAACATCCTGCCTTTAAAGAAAGAGACACTTAAAATTGCAGCTGTCTTTAATGCAGATCCTGTAGTTCGGGCTTTTACTCAATTTAAGACAGTATAAAAAAGAGGGCCTAAGGCCCCCTTTGCAAATCAGTTAGTGTCTTTGTTAAGACTCAAGACCGTTGTACTTTAATACAACCTGACGGTCAAATACTCTTTCACAGTAACGGCATTTCATCTGCACTTTGTCGCCTTCGGTGGTGATGCCAAAGCGTGCGCGTGCATCTTCTTCATCATTGGTAATGCAGTTTGAGTTAGGGCACTTGAAAACACCGGTAGTTTCATGAGGAAGTCTTAACTTGTATTTGTCTACAACCTTGAAATCCTTAATCTGGTTGATGGTGGCATTAGGTGCCAGAACTGCAATCTGTTCAGTCTGAGCTGGAGAGAAAACCACCTCAGAAATCTTGATGATGTCCTTCTTGCCAAGATCGCCTGAACGCAGGTTGAAACCTACGGTCAGCTGATTGTTCTTTGACAGGAACTTGAACATTCTGATGATATTGATAGCCTGGCCTGGAGCGATATGGTCAATTACGGTACCGTTGGCAATAGCCTCAACCAGGAGCTTATCTTTGTTTAATGAATCTGACATCTTAAATCTCCTTGTTTAATACTAAGGCTAATAGTGCTTCACGGGCATATACGCCGTTGGCTGCCTGCTTGAAGTAGTAGGCATATGGAGTGTCATCAACAGCTGAAACAATCTCATCGATTCTTGGGAGAGGGTGAAGGATCTTCATGTTCTCTCTTGCACCTTCTAATGTCTCAGGAGTTAAGATGAACTTTGACTTTAAGTGCTGATACTCTGTCTCATCAAAGCGCTCTTTCTGAACTCTGGTCATATAAAGAATATCAATCTCAGGGATCACTTCTTCTAAAGACTCATGAACTGAGAAGGTAATGCCTCTCTTGGTTAAATCATCAAGTATGTACTGAGGCATTGCAAGTGATTCTGGTGATACCAGATAAATTCTGGCGTTATATAAGGATAAAGCTTCAGCCAGTGAGTGTACGGTGCGGCCGTACTTTAAGTCACCGACAAATGCAATTGAGATATTCTCTAAGCGGCCCTGTGTCTCTTTGATGGTGAACAGATCAAGCATGGTCTGGGATGGATGCTGATTTGAGCCGTCACCTGCGTTGATTACTGGAACTGGAGAAATATCTGAAGCAAGTCTTGCTGCACCTTCCTTATGATGTCTGATAACCAGAGCGTCGGTATAGGAAGTGATGATCTTCATAGAGTCAATGAAGGTCTCGCCTTTTCTTCCTAAAGAGGTATTGGCAGCATCAGAGAAACCGATTACTCTGCCACCTAAACGCTGAATGGCTGTTTCAAAAGATAAACGGGTACGGGTTGAGCCTTCAAAGAAGGTAACGCCGATAAGCTTGTCCTTTAAAAGATCATTGCGTGGATTCTTTTTTAATTCAAAGGCGGTTTTTAAAACCAGCTCGATGTGATCTTTTGTGAATTCAGATATTGAAATAATATCTTTCTGGAAGAGTGGATTTGTCATTTTATGTCCCTAGCACTGAATAGATTTACAGTATAGAACGGGGACGCATACGCTTTCAGGAGCGGTTGCGTTTTCTCGCTGTTCCTGAAAGCTACATTATACGCTCAGATTGTAAAAATGCTCAAACAATAAATAATTATTTATCCAACCTCTTGAAATTAAAAAATAAAATAACTGATATTTTTACTCAAGATTATGCTTGAAAATATATCCTGCTATACTAAGGGTGACTGTACCTATACCGATTAAAGGCAGCATCAGGTGGAAAACATCAGCTAATGTCTTGCCTTCAAGGAAGCACTGCCACATCTGAGAAATTCCATAATAAAGAGGATTTATATAGGCAATTGTCTGGAAGCCCTCTGGCATGGCGTCAACTGCGGTAATAAGCCCTGAGGTCATAATGATAACCAGGCACAGCGTAAAGGAAACGATCAGCGAGAGCATGGTAGTCTTACTGAAAGCTGAAATCACAAGGCCGATACCCACAACTGCAATTGAGAAAACAGTAATAATAACTAGAAGGTCAAAGACACTGCCTCTGATTGGAATTTCAAAGTAGTACCTGCAGATGGCGACCAGTGCAAGCGACTGCACAATGGCAATAATCACCGGAGGCACCGCCTTGCCTATAAGCATTTCAAAAGGTCTTGCCGGGGTCATAATCATCATATCGTAACTACCTTCTTCTCGCTCTTTTGAAATTGAAAGGGAGGAGAGCAGCAGCACCTGAATTACACTTAAGGCCATACACATACCCACCAGAATGGTATAGCGGGTATAGTTGTTCTGGTTGAACAGATACCTTGTATTGATATTGATGGCAGGAGCTCCGGCCAAATCATAGTTTAATTTCTGAATTATCTTGTTTACATAGGTTGCAACTGTGTTTGCCGATGAGGTGTTTCTGGCATCAAGCATGATGTCGAAAGATCCTGTGTTTTTAAAATCTGGTGGGAAATATAAAGCCAAAAGACTCTCACCTTTATCCACACTCTCTCTTACACACTCTATGGAGTCGCAGTCTTTTACAAGCTCGAAACGGGGAGTTGATTCAAGTTCGACAATAATTCTGTGTGCAGTTTCGTCGTTTGACTGACAGAAAAAAACAAACGGAACATGTTCGAGAATAAAGCTTGCACCATAGCCAAAGAGTACACACTGTACCACAATAGGAATAGTCAGAACCTTTCGGTTGCTTGGATCTACAAGCAGCGTGATGAATTCTTTCTTGATAAGGCCTAAGATCCTTAAAAGCGATTTTTTTACTGAATTTAGCATTTAGAATCCTTTTTGACCTGTCTTACTGCAAGAGTAAAGAAAAGTATGGTAAAGCCAAGCTGAATTACAAGGTTTAACAGGCTGTTGTTAAGATTTGAGTCAGTCATAAAGATATTTCTTAAAGACTCTATCTGGTAGGTAGCTGGCAGAATCTTGGCAACATACTGGATAAAGCTTTCGACAGCTCTTAAATCAAAAATAAGACCTGAAAGTAATACTGCCGGCAGGAAGCCTATGATTACGGCAATCTGTACTGATAAAAACTGGTTTTTCAATAAAGAGGAGATAAGTACACCAAGGCAGATCATCTCAAGGGTATAAACAGACATGGACAGGATAAGCAAAAGTGCTGAGCCATGGATTGGAATATTAAACAGAAGCTGACCTAAACCTATGGTAAAGAACATGGCCCATAACGCCAGGACAAAGTAGACTAAAACTTTTGAGAGCACAATCTCAAGGGCTGAGGCATTGGTGGTAGCCAAAGATTCCATAGTCTTTCTGTCCCACTCTCTTGAGATCACGAAGCTGCCCAAAAAGATGGCCATCAAGGTAATGATACTTACGTAATGGCCCGGCATTAAAAAACAGGTGGAGTTATTGGCATCGTTAAACCAGTTTCTGGTCTCCACATTGTGAATTCTTCCCATAAAGACACGGGCGTTGGTCTTGGCGATGGCAACATTTAAAGTTGAAAGAATATAGTTTTCTGCAATTGATGCAAACTGAGACTCTACGGCATTTAAATAAACCATAATCTCAGAATCATTGTGCTGGGCTGATTTTGCCAGATTTTCTGGAAGATAGATAAGAACCTTGACCTTATTGCTGTCTAGGAGCTGCCGGCCTTCTTCAAAGGTTGAAACTACGGTTACATCATAATAGTCAGAACCATAGAACTCTGAGACGATGTTGCGCTCAAGTGCGCTGTGACTGCCTGTGGCAATACACATATTAACCGGGCGAATATCCATACGTACGGCATAGCCGTAGATGATGATAAGTAAAAGCGGCATTACAAAGGCAAGCAAAAATACTGACTTGTCTTTTAAAATCTGTTTTACTTCCTTCTCAAGGAGGATTGGCAGGTATTTAAACATTCTTATCCTCCCCGCTTCTGTAGGCTAATACCTGATCGATAAAGGCCTGTTCAATACTGATACGCTGTCCGTCCTTTACGCAGATCCGGTCGGGTGCTCCTAAAACCAGGATCTTTCCCTGATCCTGAATAAGGAAGTTGTCACAGTATTCTGCCTCATCCATAAAGTGGGTGGTTACGATTACTGAGGTACCCTCGTTTGACAGGGCACTTACCTTATCCCAGAAACGGCGACGAGCCAGTGGATCGGCGCCAGAGGTTGCTTCATCCAAAAAGAGGATCTTTGGTTTATGAATGAGTGCACATGCCATGGAGAGCTGGCGCTGAACTCCAAATGGAAGGTGCTCTGAGCGGGTATCCTTATAATCTTTTAAGTTAAATTCTGTAAGCTGAGTGTCAATGCGATCTTTAAGTTTTTTTCCAGAAAGTGCGTAGCTCAATCCAAAGTACTCTAAATTCTGATATACAGTAAGGTTTCTGTATAAGGAGAATTTCTGCGATACATAACCTATGGTGTCACGGGCATCTGATTTGGCGTAGCGAAGATCATAGCCGTTGACTTCAACCTTACCCTCTGTTGGCTTTAATAAAGCGCAGATCATTCTGAAGGTGGTGGTTTTGCCTGCACCATTTGGGCCTAAAAGACCAAAGATTTCTCCCTTATGTACATTGAAGGTTGATTCTCTTACGGCTGTAAAAGTGCCAAACTGCTTTTTTATTCCTTCGACCTTTACAACTGTTTTTTTCTGGTCATAAGGTACGGTTTGAACTGGATTTAATCTATCGCAAACTGCTTCATGATTTTCATTCATGAAGGTATTGTAGATGTAGCTGTCCTCAAGCATTGCCTTGCGTCTTGATACTTTTGTTTCAAGTTTTAAGGAGCTTTTTAAAAACTCATATATGGTTTTTTCACTCTCTCCCTGACGTGATACCACATCAATTCTGCTAAGACGAGGGACTACATCGATTAAAGGGGATGATTTGTAAACGCGGGCAGATACTGACATAACCTCACGTACGGTTCTCTGATAGTTTAAATCGCCGATATCTACAGAGAAGGTCAAATCTTTAACCTTATCACTTAGCTCTTCAGGTTTACCTTTAAGGATCACGTGTCCCTGATTGAACATCAGTGCTACATCACCCTTTTCAGCCTCTTCAAGGTAGGCTGTAGAGAAGATAACGTAGCTTCCGGTTTCTCTCTGGTATTTGTTGATGATATCCCAAAGCTCCTGTCTTGATACCGGATCAACACCTACTGTTGGTTCATCGAGAATAAGAATTTTTGGTTTTGGTGCGATGGCGCAGCTTAAGCCCAGTTTCTGCTTCATACCACCTGAAAGTGCATCAGCTGCTCTGTCCTTAAACTTTAAAAGCTTTACTCTGTCCAATAAATCTAAAAGGTAGTCTTCATTTTTCTTTACATCAAGACCACGCAGCGCAGAGAAGATCTTTAAATTGTCGTAGACTGAAAGCTCACCGTAAAGACCTAAGGTCTGAGACATATAGCCTATGTCTTTGGTAAACTTGGGATCGGTGTTTGATGGTCTGACGCCGTTTAATAACAGTTGACCATGAGTTGGTTTAATTACACCTGCAATCAGTTTTAAAAGAGTTGATTTACCCGCACCATCAGGACCTGTAAAGCAGATAGTGTGGGCATTTTCCTCAATTGAAAGGTTAAATTGACTGTACGCAACAACGTCCGGCTTGTCCAGAACCTTGTAGCGCATGCCAAGATCATTAACTTCAATAATGTTATTCATTTTTGAAGAAATATACTGTTACAGGCTGACCTAAACGCAGAACATTGCTCTTGTCGTCAACGTCAACTCTGACCTCGTATACAAGTTCAGCTCGCAGATCTTCAGACTGAACAGTCTTTGGGGTAAACATGGCTGTAGAGCTGATGTAGGCAATGGTTCCAGGAACTTCATCACCAAATGCGGTCTCCACTGTAGCCTTTGCGCCAACCTTGACAGAGTGAAGCTGCAGCTCGTTTACATAAATGCGGGCACGCTTTACATTGAGCATTGAAAGCTCAAAAACAGAACTCTGAGGGGAGGCCATGTCACCTGGCTCAGCCTTTCTTACGCGGATCACTCCATCAAATGGAGCCTTGATTACACTCTGCTCATCCTTCTGATACTGTAGATACTCCAAATTGCTCTGACAGGTATCAAATGTTGCCTGAGCCTTGTCTACAATTTCAGAACGGGCACCAGCCTTTACCAGATCATACTTTGCCCTGGCCTCATTTAACTGACCTAAAATCTGAGTCATGTTATAGTAGGCATTATCCTTGTCCTGCTCAGAGGCATTTTTGGATTTATATAGCTTCTGGTAACGGTCATTTGAGAGTTTTGCCAGCTTGTAGCTCTGAGTCAATCTGTCTACAGCAGCCTTTGCCTGCTCGATTTCCTCTGATCTTGATCCGTTATGGGCTTCATCAAGACTTGCTTTGGCCTGACGGCACTGTGCTTCCTGAATGCTAATCTGGTGATCCAGTGATTTGGTATCAAGTCTTGCCAGCATATCGCCTTTTTTGACCATATCACCTTCGTCAACCAGAAGCTCTTCAATCCTTCCAGATCTTTCAAAGCTTAAGTAGCTCTGGCGGATATCTATGTGACCATAGGCTCTGTCAACTCTTTTATCATCACTCTTTGTCCAGAAAATGATGACCACAGCTGCAAGCACGGTGACCGCAAAAAGGGCAATAATTGTTTTTTTATTCATCTGGGGTACAACTCATTATTGAACTGTTGTGTTTTCCATTCCTAGTACTGCATAGATACCGCCTTTCTGAGATTTTGCGATCTTTGTAAAATCTGTAAATGATAGGAATGGGTTCTCTTCCTTAAAACAGGTCTTGGTCAGACAGGCTGTGAAGAAGATAGAGAAGAGAGTTGTAAGATAAAGGTTACTTAACTCTTCAGTTAAATGAAGCTGTAAGGCAAGCTCACGCCAGATCTCTTTTACATGGTTTAAAGACTCTTCACGCCAGATTTCAGCAATTACCGGATCACGGGTGGCAAGAGATGCAACCAGTGTCATAAACTTAGGATATTCATCGGTCATGAACATCTTGTGCATTACGCCTAAGAGTTTTTCCATAACCTTCTCACTTGGATCATCTGATTTAATCTTGCTTGCTGCAAAGATCTGGATATGATCCTTGAACTTCTTGTGCACAGAAGCTCTTAAAAGCTCATTTTTATCCTTGAAGTAAAGATAAATTGTAGAACGGGCCATTTTGCCATGCTTGGCGATATCTGAGAAAGTCACATTCTCAAAACCCTTGTTTAAGAATAAAGTGATAGCACTGTCGATAATTTCATCGGCACGGGTGTCTTTTCTTCTTACTCTTGTAGTATTAGCTTCCATAGTATCTCTTCTCTGTTAATAATGACGTTTATGTCATTAAATATAGCTCAATAAAAAGGCTTGTCAATTATATTCTGACAATAATGTCATTAAAAAGTGACAAAAAGATCACGTTTTTGTGTACAACATCGCTGTTAGCTTTTATATGAATGACTGAATCATTATTTATAATTGGTCGTGCGCTTTTGAATGGTATTTTTAAAGGTGAAAACGCGCTTAATGCAGTTATTTTAGAAAGTAAATTAGAAAATGACAAATATGTCATGAAATTTTAGTCTGAATTTCTGTGTGACATCAAAAAAGTGTAAAAAAATAATGACAATTATTATCAATAGTGTCATTATCCACTAAATATAGCCTTTATTAACAATATAAAATTAAAAATGATTTAATTATCAGCACTCTTTTGCAGTTATTTTAGAAAATTAAAAAAAATTTTAGTAAAAGTCTTTACAAAAGGGAGGTATTTGTAGATAATACACGCACTAATCTGCAGGGGCATAGTTCTAATGGTAGAACAGCGGTCTCCAAAACCGACGGTTGAGGGTTCGAGTCCTTCTGCCCCTGCCACTACAAGCATTTTTCTCTTTTTTTCTAATTTTTTAAATCTAAAATTATACCAAAAAATACCACTTCATCTATTTGATTTCATACCTAGGATCTTAAGAAATTTATTCTAGGATCCGCATAAATTAAAGGATATGCAACTGTTACCAGTTGCGATCCGTTGCTGAATTTAATCAGCATAAAAAGTTTTTTAAGAACTTCTCGGTGAGATAGCTCTGTGCTGTAAACGCTCAAAGCCATCTCAGCGAGATCGATTGTTAATTAAATGCTGTAAACGCTCAAAGCCATCTCAGCGAGATCGATTGTTAATTAAAGATCTGCCATTACTTTTGTGGCAGATCGTGAACCAACCAGGCTTTAAAAGATAAATCTCTTAAGGACCTGGGTATATTAAAAAATCTATTTCGTAGAAATTATATCACTGTCTTTCTACTGTCTTAAACATAGTGATCTGACGTTTACTCTTATCGCCGTTGAACACACAGGCAATCTGCAGCAAGTCTCTGTCGCCAAGGTTCTCAAGACCATAGCCTTTTTCTATGATCTGTTTTTCTGCTTCATCAAGTTTCTTCTGCTCTTCACTATTTTTATCGGTATATTTAAGTTCCAGCACCACTCTGCGTTTAGTGAAATTCACAATAATATCGCTTCTGCCTTTACTGTTGTGCTGTTCGACTCGAACATCATGCCCCTTTCCAAGCAAATATACTTGCAACAGAGCTCTTAGAACAGACTCATCATTAACCGGATATTTGTCATATGATAAAACAGCCAATACGCTATTGAATAAGGAAATGACATCGTCAGCAGATCCTTGCTCAAGTACATATTTTTTACCTGATGCATAAGGAGAAACATTTCTTTCATAGATTCTGAGCGTTAAAAGAGAAAATAAAGCAGCTCTTACTTCACGATTAACTGTTCCCAAAATTATATCGTCATTACGGTCTATTTCTGATTTTAATGTCAGATATCCGGTCTGACACATCAATACGTTCTCATTGATATCAATCAGAGATGTTGGGTTAACAAAATCATTATAAGGAATAGCAATCTCTGAGTTCAGAAGATTATCGATATTAAGATTATGAGACTCCATGTATTTCATTAGAATTGATGGGAGTCCACCTACATCGTACCAATAATCGCCGAATCTTACGGTCTTTTTCTCGTATATATCCTGTAAAAAATTGTTAACAGAATAGGTAGAGAATACTTTATTCTTATAAAACTCATCAAAACAGTAGCTGTCGTAATTAACAGCCATTCTGTCGATAAGACTTTCAACCTCAGAATCTGTAACTATTTCTGGAGCTTTGTCATTCTCATAAGCAACGCCAAGTTTGAGATAATCTAAATAGAAGTGTTTTATCTCATCTCGTGTAAAACCAATGAGTTTAGAATAGGCATTGTTGTAGCTTAAATCCTTAATATCAGACCCAACAGAGAAGATTGATACATCCTTTAATCTGGTAACACCTGTGATAGCCATGAATTTAATATGCTTATCACCTTTTAGAACAGCATAAAACTCTCTGAAAAGAGATCTGAATTCCTCATATAACTCTTTATTGTTAATATTGGCGGTGAGCTGACAGTCATACTCGTCAATAAGAAGTACAAGCTGTCTTCCATCTGGCATTGCAGAAAAAACATTACCTAAAAGAATCTTGGGCTCTTTATTATCGTTATAGTCGGTAATATTATTGGCTTTAGCGAATTTTAAGATTTCATTACAGAAATCGCTTTTAAATTCATCTAAATCAGTTACAGAAAACTTTAGAAAACTTAAATGAAGCACAGGATATTTATCCTGATCCCATTTATCGTAAATCCATGTTCCTTTGAAATAAGGATCAACTCCTTTCTCAAAAAGAGTTCCGATTGTATTTAATGTCAGAGATTTGCCAAAACGGCGAGGACGGGAAAAGAAAACTCGCTCATAGTTTTTTGTCAGATTATATATATATTCTGTTTTGTCTATGTAAATATAGTTATTCTCACTAAACTTTTCTATATTTTCTGACTGAGCAATTAGCTTCATAACCACGTCCTAAAATCCAATTCATTATAAATATTATAACATCGTAGCTTATACAATCAGATTGGTTCTGATTATTTTTATGATTTAGTGTGCCTTTATTCGGACTGATATAGTTCCTATAATCACAAAAAAAATCTCACAACTTGCTACTTTGTATCTGACAAACAAAGAACTATAGGCAATTCCACAATGTGGAAAGGTGAGAGGATTTTATGCACTTCGCTAATTGGGGAAACTGCCCAACAGGTTCTGTGGATGTTAACAACCGTTTTTATAAATTAACAAGGTTTAAATTAGCTTTCTGTCCATCTTGCCATTCTGAAGGCTTGCTCGGAAACTATTTTAATAACATGACCGCAGTTGCAGCACGTAATATTTACGACTTTATCGTCAGGCTCATCAGAAGCAACATTTTCTTGAGCAGATAAATCATCTTCTGATCCTGTGGTGCTGTCTGATATCTTCCGTGAGACGTGAATTTGGTACATCCACATTCAGGACATTGACTCAAATTAAATACCTTTGCAAGATCCATTCTGATACCTTCCAGATAGTAAACAGCTTACCCAAATACTTTTAAAAATTTCTGATAGTTGGTTTTATCATCCCTGCAGAACACCGCAAATTCTATTTCGTCAAAGTATTTAGGGAAAACATCTATTGCAGTTTTATAAGCTTTTGCCACTGTTTCCGGATTATTATTAAATACACCACAGCCAAAGGCTCCTAATACAAGAGACTCTGCTCCTCTATATGCCGCAATGCTTAAAATGTGGATGGCTCTTTTTACATGCAGAGCAAACTGTTCTGCTTCCGACATATATGGTATCTGACTTAGAAATTCTACTTTAAAAGGCGCTCTTAAATCAGGGGCAGCACAGGTTATCACATCAACCTTGAATCTTTTATCTTTAGGTAGGTTCTGAGGAAAATCCGTATCGTCCTTGAACACGATAATATCTGGACTGTAAATCACATTGTCCAGTGCTTTGTAGTCGGCTCTGCAGCGGTTATATTTGTAGAAATATTTAAATGCTTTAGGAGTATCAAGTACTGGGAATAATGTTGATTCACGACAAAGACATTCTTCCTGAGCAGAAGCTCCATCTTTAACTCCACCTCCTGCATAGAACGCATTTGCAAAGTTTAAAACTGCAATTCTTCTGTCAGGAGCTTTCTCATGAATAAGTGCTGCAGCTTCAAAGCTGCGGTGTTCTGTAACTGAAATTACAGTGTTTTTGAGCTTAATATTATCTGCAAGGCGTGGATACTCATTTTCACCATAGACAGACAGAGCTTCAATAGAGGCCTCGACTGCCTCAGACATAGATTTGTCGGAGCGAATCATATCTAAAGTATTTAAGAAAATCTGTTGTCTTTGTTTTGCTTCTTTACTCTTCATGTTTGTATCCTTTCAGCTCTGGTTATTGGCCAGGGCATTGTTAAGTTTATTTGGTGTTACCCAATTAGAACGAATCCCTTGAGTTTCTCAAGTTCGTCAGTCTCATTGAGATCAATTGTTGTCTTTTGGTTTAACTGTTCTTTGATAAACTCAAATCCTTCGTTACAGTCTAACCCTGTATCAAAGAAGTGTACAGCACTATCAATTTTCCATTTGCTTACGTCAAAATATGAGTTTGCATGTTTTAAACATTCTGGAGAAAAAATTCTACTGCCCCTGCCATAACAGGCAGACATTGAGTCTGCTGTTTTTGTGCCTAAAATCAAGTTAACCATCTGATAAATAAGAATAAATAATTTAGCTATTAGGCGCGCAATCTATTGAACATCTGCTTGATCCCATAAAAACACCATATAGATCCCCTGCAAAAACACCGTTATAGTCTTCTGTATGGCTGATATAGTATTAGTAATCACTTTTATAATCTGTTTTTCAGTGCGATTTTTCGGTTTGACCATCCAAGCGATCTTGCCCATACAAGAGTTTCCTGCTTTGAGCAATCATAGTGTCCCTTATCCTTGCCGTTTTCACTAATGGCGTTGATAAAGTACCCAAGACCAGTGTAACCTCCCATATCGTCGCATAAGTCCATGCCGTCTCTTGCTATCATAACAGGACATCTGCTTTTCAGGCAGGTTTGCAAGGCTTCTTCAATTTCATTATCAGTTGCTCTGCCACTTTCAATAAGATCATAGGCATCAAGGCTTGCAGTGATCTTTACTGTCCAGCTATCTCCAAAATCATATTTGTAGAGAATTTCTCTTGCTACCTTTGGGGCTGCAGGCTGATTATCCGGTCTGTCAGAAGGATCTTGAATTTCACTTAAGATCTTTTTAACTCTGAGGATCGTATCAGAATAGCTGCTACATTCCTTTTCCTGTTCCCAAATGTTCTGTTTAAGGCTGCAGGTTTTAAATCTAAGAATGTCTTTGAGTCTTAAGCGCTCCAACAGCTCTTCAGTGTCTTCGTAAAATATCTCTCTTACTGCTTTTAATGGAAGTTCTGTAAATTTTAAAATTTCCTGTTTATCGTATTTTGTTGATCCTAAAGGAGGCTCTTCAACTGGATAACATCCGGAAATCATATAGTTTCCTGTTTTAAAGAGGTCATCCCATTGAAGAACAAAATTTTTATCGATATATGACCTTTTGAAACAGTCCTCTTCAAAGTAGAATTTAAAGCTTTCTTTAAAAAGATTTATATCAAGATAAGGTTCCATATCCCTGATTATTGACCAGAAGCTTTCAGCCATACATTCAGACAGCTTTTCTCCTTTATACTTTTTTCTAAGCCAGGTTTTAAAGCTGCCGTCATAATAGTCGTCGGCCCAGAATCTGTCGACTTCGCTCATATTTGGAGACCTGAACAGAATTCCTGTGAGATTGGCGTAATTTGCTGCCTTATCATCGGTGATCCTTAACAGATCTTCTTCTTTAAGGTAAAAACAGTGAAGATGAGAGTTTTGCCAACCGAATGCTCTTTGGATAAGATAGTGAATGGACCACAGCTGAATGTTCTCTGGTACTATGATGTCTCTTGAAATGTAATCACCATATTTAACTTCGCCATCGCTCTTTAAAGAATTTTTTGTATCCTCATCATTTCCGTAAAGCTCAAGATGGAGTCTGTATGCGCCAAAGCATTTAAAGTCAGCTTTCTGTTCCCTTCTGAAAATGCGGTTCTTAATTTTTCCCTCATATTCGCCACAGTTCTCATCAGGAACAGAATACTTATGACTGGTGTAGACAGATTGTTCTTCTTTTGAATACGAAACCTCATTACTTGTCTTTTTAACAGAGTTTTCTCTGGCAATTAGGTTTCTCTCTCTGTATTCATTTATGCGTCTGGCGTTATCACTTTTTTCCTTATCAAGATCGTAAGGCAGGTATGTTGAAAGTGTAGATACTGGTATATCAAATTCTAAAGCCAGTTCCTCAAGAGAGGCTCCTTCTTTCTTCTTATTGAGGATTTCCTCAGATAGAGGAGATTTTACAAGCCCCAGGGTTATCAGAATTTTAGTAATTGGTACGAAATAACCGAAAACTAATCCATTATGACAGTCTCACAGCAGACTGTCAGCTCATTAAAAAATCAGTGTGATTTGATTCACAAAATT
>ONCB01000037.1 GCA_900316175.1 uncultured Succinatimonas sp. | reverse complement strand
TACTGTGAATTCAATCACATTGAAATTTTAAAGAACTCATCAACCGTAAAGGTTGACAGGTTAATGCTTGCCAGAATTTATTTCTGACCATTTACAAAATTTTGAATATTGCAAAATTCTGCGTATCTAAAACAAAAATGGATAATCCAAATTTATCTGTAATGAAAGAATCAGATTCTTACAAACTATGGAAAGAGTCAGCTAATTGCTTATCACAAAATGGATATGATGATTTAAATGTAGAAGTTGATAAAAAAACAAATCAATTAAAAGAAGTTTTGCAAAAGGAAGGTTTTTTAAAAGTACAGGCACAAGCTGAGGTTGATAATTATATTAAAAATGTTGAATCTAAATATAGGGAACTTTTTCTTGAAGTTTTTCTCGAAGAATAAATAAAGCATACCAATAGACAGAAATATAAAAAGCAATCGAGAGATTGCTTTTCTTTATAAGAATGTAATGAACTATAACTATTAGACATTATAAATCTTTATTGTGTACTATTTTGTTAAAAGATGATTTTGACAATTTGTTTTTAGAGATTGAAGTTATGGAATATATAAACGGATTTGAATTTTCAAAAATTGATAATACATTTGTTATTCCTAAAATGAACAAAAGAGATTGTTTTTCTGAAATTATGAAGTATCTAAATTCAGAATTTAATAATCAAATTTGTGCTGTCTATGGTCTTAGAAAGACTGGTAAATCTACTTTATTAAAACAGTCTGCTTTATCTTTATCTACTGAGCAAAAAGAAAAAGCTATATTTATAAAATGTGATGAAAGAACAGATTTTTATAACGTTATCGACTTTATTATCGACTGTTTAAAAAAAGAGTATAAGTACTTCTTTATTGATGAAATTACTTATGCAGAAAGCTTCCAGAGTTTAGCAACGATTTTATCTGATGATTTTGTATCTGACAGAGGAGCAAAAATTATTGTTTCTGGTGCTGATTCATTAGGACTTGAACTTGCTTCAAGAGATTTAATGTATGACAGAATTAAATTTATAACTACGTCATATACAACATACGGTGAATACAAGCGTTTAAAGAATATATCTTCTATTGAAGATTATATTAGGCATGGAAGCACCTTGTCTGATGAAAAAATCGAAAATTATAAAGTCTGCAAAGAATATATTGATACTGCAATTGTTGATAATATTATTCATTCATTAGAAAAATTTGAATCTGTAAGCAGAAGAAGTGTAAACATGCTTACTGAGAAATATGAATATAGTGAAATAAAGTGTGAAATTGAAAAGGGGATAAATAAATATAGTCAGGCAAGAATTCTGAAAGCTATAAATAAAACTTTTCATTCTGCTCCCCTAAGTGATACAAAAGACCTTGCTAAAAAGAATCTTTTAAACATCAGCGATATAAATTTTGAGAAAATCAATGAAAGGATTGCAAATCTTTTAGGGTGTAACAGAAATACATCTCTGATTCTAGAAGATATAAAGCTTATCTACGATTATTTGGAAAGAATTGGAGTATATACCGTAATAAATCAATATGCAGATTTTGATAATACTGAACTTTGCTTTCATTCAAATTCAGGTTTGTTTCACTCTAGCTTAAAATACTGTTTAGAGTCCATAAAAAATAGTGACGATTTATATCTTGCATCAAATGAAGAAATTAAAAATTTTCTAATCACAAAAGCTTATCAGTCAGCTGTAGGTAAAATTATGGAGAATATTGTAATTGGCGATGTTTTCCATATTCTGTGTAAAGGTCAAAAGGAAAATAACATTAACAATATCTTTGGATATCTTTCTGGTTCAGAAGATAGATGGTACGTAGGTAAAATTGTAAAAGAAATAAATAAACAGACTCATAAAGTTGATTTGGTTGTAAAAGACAACGAAAAACATGAGTGCTTTTTATTTGAAATAAAACGCTCAACTGAAATAGATAATAATCAAACTTATCATTTAGAAAATCGTGACTTTTTAAATTACATTACAAATAACTATGGTGAAGTGAACGGCAGGTATGTTCTTTATTGTGGTCAAACTACGTATAGTAATGGGATTCCAAGAATAAATATTGATGAATTTTTAATAAATTTGTATAGAAATAAAGAAAAAATTTATACAATTGATTCTTTTGAAAAATTAATAGGTAAAAACAGTAAAATGCAAAAATGTTTGCAATAGATTATTCATTTAAATGGATGGTATCCTAAATCTCGCACATAACAAATCATACTCAGAACACATTTATTAAGAAGAGCTTGCACCATCTGCAAAGTAATTCTTGATACACCTGGAAAACATTGCAATAAAGGATCACTCTTCTTGATCTAACAGATCACTAGATCTTGTTTGACTCGATCACCTGATCTTGTTTGACTCGATCACCTGATCTTGTTTCTGCAGATCACTATAAGACTTAAAAAGGCACGAAATTAACTTCCATGCCTTGTCAGATAAATCAATGACTAGCTTAGCAGTCTTGCTCTCTCAAGTGCACTTTTAAGACTATCAACATCACATTCGAGCATGTTGATCCTAAGCAGGTGACCACCTTTTTCTTTTTCCATGCTGACAACAGATTCCTTTTCTTTTAAAAGAGAGATCATTGCTTCGTTATAATTTGCTGTAAGCTGTTTGTTTTCCTCTTCAAGCTTTTTGTTCTTTGCTTTTAATTTGCACAGAAGCTCAGCATCCTTTCCTTTGGAAATGGTTCCAAGAGAATTGATAAAATCGCAAACAATGTCCAGCAGTTCATAAGTGGACAAATCTGAGTTAACCAGCAGCAAAAGTCTCTCCGATGACAAAGGAAAATCTTTTTTAAGGGCGGCATTTATAATTGTCTTAACATCAGTATCACTTATCATTTTTTTCTCCTTTTAGTTCCTCGTTAGAACCTCTCCATGAGGTTCCTTTTAGAGTAATTTCGATATCACAGTCTCTAAACAGTCTGTCTGCTAATGCATCTCTGATAGGAGATTCATCAATTACGCTTTTGAGAGCCTTCTTTCTCAACTGAGTTGTAATAATGGTAGAGCCCATTCCATATCTGACATCAGCAATTTCAGTTAATGCACATACAATGTTGTCAGGAACTCTAGTTAAGCCATAGTCATCCAGCTTATGTAAAGATTTACATAAGCTGGATGATTTCGGAGGTTGTATGCTCGAGGATGATATCGTTGCTAAACTCAATGAGATTGTTGATGCTCGCTATAACGATGGAGCAACCATTATCACCACTCAGCTGCGAATGAGCAATATGAAAGAAGTTATAAAAACTCAGGGGGTTCAAGACTTAGTTTACAAAAGGTTCATGACCTCAATTTTTTTCAATTTCGTCAGTAAAAATGTAATTTCTTCATTACATTCGCCAGTAAAAATGTAATCTCTTCATAATATTCGTCACCAAAAATGTATTATTATAAATATAGGAGGTAAATAAAATGGAAAGATTAGCCTATAAAAAGTTACTCTGTTGGAAAAACAATAAAAACAGAAAACCTCTTATACTTAACGGCCTGCGATGAAACAAAAGATCTAAAAGCTGTTTTCAGCGACTTTAACACAGATAGACTAATACGGGCTTTTTCAGCTATTTCTGGCGTTAATATAAAGCCAGAAAATACTCTTATTATTTTGGATGAGATCCAAATCATTCCTATAGGTTTAACATCTCTGAAGTACTTCTGTGAAAACGCACCAGAATACCATATAGCAGTTGCAGGGAGTCTTCTTGGCATAGGATTACACGAAGGCACAGGTTTTCCTGTAGGAAAAGTAGATCAGATAAATCTTTATCCATTGAGCTTTAAAGAGTTTTTATTAGCCTTAAAAAAAGACCAAATTTATAACGCAATTCAGACTCATAAATGGGAGGAACTATCATCATTATCTTCCATATTTATTGATCTGCTAAGACAATACTATTATGTAGGAGGAATGCCTGCAGTTGTACAAGCATATGCTACTAACCACGATATATTCGAAGTTAGAAATATCCAAAGCCAAATTTTGTCTGATTATAGACTAGACTTCTCTAAACATGTACCAAAAGATATTCTCCCAAAAGTAAATATGGTTTGGGATTCTATCCCGGCTCAGCTTGCAAAGGAAAATAAAAAATTCATATACAGTAAAATAAGAAAAGGAGCCAGAGCAAAGGAATTTGAAAATGCAATTCAGTGGCTTGTCGATGCAGGTCTAGTATACAAAGTACTCCGAGTTTCAAAAGTTGAAAAACCGCTGAAATTTTATGAAGATTTTGATTCATTCAAGCTTTTTATTCTAGATCTAGGATTACTTGGAGCAATGACTGAAGTAGATGCAAAAGATGTTCTAGTAAATAACAATGCTTTTACTGAATACAAAGGATCATTTACCGAACAGTATGTATTACAGGAATTACAATCCTTAGAAAAAAGAGTTTACTATTATTCTAAAGAACACTCCGAGCTTGAACTTGATTTTGTAATACAAAACTATAATGTTTATCCAATTGAGGTCAAGGCAGAAGAGAACCTAAAATCAAAGAGTCTTCGAACAATATACACTGAAAACAATCAACTAAAACCGGTTAGATTCTCTATGGCAGCTTATAAAGAACAGGATTGGATGGTAAATGTTCCTTTATATCTCATAGAAGAATGGCTTGAACACGCTGAATAGAGTTTTTAGCGAAGATTTTCTTCATACAATGAAGAGTCTAGTTTATTTCAGTATGACTAATTGTAGAGAGATGTAGAGCGATTTATTAACTTATTGAATTTAATGGAACTTATTATTAATAAATCCTCTACGAAGCACCATCCGCCTGAATCATACATTTATGTTCTCACGTTTTATCAAAAACAAATTTAATCTGTTTTTTTCATTATTGTCACTTCATGCAGATTAAAAGACCTTGATTATTCATATGCGTTTTGCAAAGTGCACTAGCAGAAACGTCTTTGCATAAGAATTATGTATATGTGCAACAGACAAATTTTTAAATTGTAAATTATACAGATAGTATTTTTAGATAAAAATTTGACATGGCCTTATTAACTTCTTTTCTGAAAAACGAACTACCATGTGCTTTAAGACTGAATTAGCATTTCCATCAAACAATTATTAGAGTTAATACTTTATCTTTTTTATTTACCATTCTACGATTTATTAAAATAAACAGATTCAGTAAGAATTTTTTTATACATAAGCGTTCTAATAATTTATATATATTATTTTAATAATGCGAAAATATTTATTAAATAAATATTTAAAATTTTTTTCAAATCAAAAACCTTATATTTTTATAACATTTTACAAGCTAATAAATTTATTGTTATTTGTTATACCATCTTATATTTATAATTCAAAGTATTAGAAGAATTAATTTAATGCTATATACTAATAAAAATCCATAACTAATTTAAGTGGTTATACACTTTTGTTATAGATAGAAAGTATTTTCTCTTAGTTCAAGACTTCTCTATTGTTTTTTTAAAATGTGATTTTATTCAATATTATACTATTAAAGACAATATTTTTATGGTATTTAATATTTAAAAGGTATATATTTACTATAAATCGTAACGTTACGATTTTTCATACTATCAATTCACCTCAATGATTGAAAGCTTAGTCCAATGCACTGCAAAGTGTGTTGGATTTTTTTATTTTCTTCAAAATTTGAAGTTTATGTTTTTCACTTTTTAGAACTTTTAATGTAAATTTACACAAACTTTTTTTTGGATCAAAATAATGGCTACTCTTAAAGATATCTCTAACATAACAGGCTACTCTGTTACAACAGTATCAAGAGCATTGAAAGATGGTGAAGATGTAAAAGAAAACACAAGAGATTACATAAAGTCTGTCGCTAAAAAAATGGGCTATTCAGTGAATCTTCAGGGGCTTAGTCTTCGCACTGGCATAAATTACAATATTTGCATGATTATGCCATTACTCAGAGATGACGGTTTGGACAGGGATGTTGGCAATATAGCTCTGATATCAGGTATTACAGCGGCCCTTGAGAATACCCCATATAAACTCAATATTATTCCTCTGTCAGCTGGATGTTCCCCCCTTGATGCAATCAAAGAAGTTGTTGAAGGAAACCTTGCTGGAGGCATCATTTTTAATCTTACTACTGTTAATGATGAAAGAATTGAATACCTCACTAAGATTAACTTTCCTTTTGTCGCCTACGGTAGATCTTTTACTGATTTAAGCTACTCATTTGTGGATATTGATGAAGAAGATCTTGGATATAAGGCCGTTGATTACCTAATCAAAAAAGGAGCTAATAATATCTTATGCATCAATGGTGACGAGATTTTTACATATGCTTACCTCAGAAAGAAGGGGATGTTAAAAGCATGTCTTGATAACGGATTTGATGCCGAACGAAATTTAACAATTATTAAAGAAAAATCTGATGCAAAAATCTGGAGAGAATATTTCTGCACTTTAATGAAACAGGATTCAAGACCAGACGGCATTTTCTGTGGTACTGAAATTACTGCCCTTGGATGCCATAGCGGAATTAAGGATGCTGGACTCAAGATTAACAAGGATGTACATTTAATATGTGCAGAGTGCAGTGATCTTGCAGCCTTTTTTACCCCTCCTTTAACCGGAATTAGACTTAATAATTATCAGACCGGACTTAAACTTGGAAATGCTGTACTAAAACAGGTTGAATCTAAAAATGAGCAGAAAACACAGTTAATTTTAAAACCAGAAATTATGCTCAGATAACAAAAAAGCCTCTGATTTAACTCAGAGGCTCTCTATAGAAACATCTTCTTTAGATATTGTAAATATCTAACTCATCAGCCTCAGTTGAATCCTTCCAGGCCTTGTCTGCTTTAGCATCATCTGAACGCAGTTTTTCAATCTGCTCAAAATAATCAGCTGCAGGAGGAACAACATACTCACCGGTAAAGATTGAAGTATCAAACTTGGTAAGCTTTGGATTCTCTTCAGTTACTGATGCCTCAAGATCAGAAAGCTTCTGATAAATTAAAACATCAGCTTCGATTTCCTTGCAGATCTCGGCATTGTCACGACCAAAGGCAATGAGCTCCTTGGAAGTTGGCATATCGATACCATAGATATTTGGATATCTGATTTCAGGAGATGCTGAAGCAAAGAAGACTTTGCTTGCACCTGCTTCCCTTGCCATCTGAACAATCTGTAATGAAGTTGTACCACGTACGATTGAATCGTCAACAAGCAGTACATTCTTATCTTTAAACTCTGCAGGAATTGGATTCAACTTGTTGCGTACAGACTTCTTACGCTGTTTCTGACCAGGCATAATGAAGGTTCTTCCAATATATCTGTTCTTTACAAAGCCCTGACGGTATGGAACACCTAAGGTTCTTGCAATCTGAACTGCGATGTCAACAGAAGTATCCGGGATTGGAATTACAACATCAATCTTAAGACCTTTGTACTCATTCTGGATCTGCTCGGCAAGCTTGGTACCCATACGTACGCGTGAAGCATAAACTGAAACACCATCAATGATGCTGTCTGGTCGGGCAAAGTAAACGTACTCAAAAATACATGAGTTTAACTTAGGCTCTTTTGCACATACTCTAGTGTAGAGTTTGCGATCATTGGTGATTAACAGAGCTTCACCTGGATTTACATCTCGAACAAGCTTAAATCCAGATACATCAAGAGCAACAGATTCTGAAGCAACCATATATTCTGTCTGGCCATCTTCATTTACGCGCTCGCCTAAAACCATAGGACGAATGCCGTTTGGATCACGGAAAGCAATCAGACCGATTCCAAGAACAACGCTTACTACAGAGTAACCGCCTTCGATTTCATCGTATACGCCTGAAACTGCAGAAAAAATGTCATCAACAGTTGGAACTTCATTTTCAATCTGAGATAACTTCCATGCAAAAATATTTAAGAGGATTTCAGAATCAGACTGAGTGTTAACATGACGTCTTGCCTTCTTAACCTTCTCTTTTAAAACATTTGAATTGATAAGATTGCCGTTATGAGCTAATGCAATACCATATGGAGAGTTAACATAGAATGGCTGAGCCTCAGCAGCTGAAGAGGAACCAGCTGTTGGATAACGGTTATGAGCAATACCAATGTTGCCTCTTAAACGCATCATGTGACGCTGCTGGAAAACATCTGAAACCTTACCATTTGACTTACGCTGATGGAAATTACCCTGTTCATCTACAGTCACAATACCTGCGGCATCCTGACCACGGTGCTGTAACACCTGAAGTGAATTATAAAGGGACAGATTGACAGGAGAAGCTCCTACAATACCTACTACACCACACATATTATGCTCCAGTAAATTCAGGGGTTGCCATAAATGAGAAGAACCATTCAACAACACGGTTCAGCTCAGGAATAAAGAGTGAATTCTTGTACCAGTCGTATTCCATAATAAATGATAGAATATGAAATCTAAACAGCATATGGAAAAGTGCCAGACATGCGCTCACGATTAAAATTCCGCGTACAGCACCAAAAGCGATGCCAAGAAGTCTGTCAAAACCAGACAGACCTGCTTTTTTAACCAGTGAACATATAAATTTTGAGATGAATCCTACAACAATTAAAGTTATAACGAATAGTAAAATTACAGCAATAACATTTCTTGTTAATTTATCATCAGAGAATGTTAAGAAAGAACCTATAAGAGAATAGAACCTGCTTGCCACAATAAAGGCAATGATCCATGAGAGCAATGAAGAGGCTTCTTTAACAAAGCCTCTGATAACAGACACCAGAGCAGAAAAGCCCACGATGCCTAAAATTACCCAATCAAGAGCAGAAAGAACAGGCATTACTTGGTCTCTTTGGTAATTACTTCTAAACCGCCTAAGTACTTGCGAAGAACCTTAGGAACAGTTACAGAACCATCTGCATTCTGATAGTTTTCAAGCACTGCAACTAAAGTTCTGCCAACTGCAAGACCTGAACCATTTAATGTGTGTACAAGATCGATCTTACCGTCCTTACGACGTACTCGAGCCTGCATACGGCGAGCCTGGAAATCTACGCAGTTAGAACAAGAGGAAATCTCGCGATAGCAGTTCTGAGCTGGCAGCCATACTTCAATATCATAGGTCTTAGCAGAACCAAAGCCCATATCACCTGTACATAAGGCAACAACGTGATAAGGAATTTCCAGAGCCTGAAGAACAGATTCAGCATCAGCAGTTAACTGCTCTAAAGCAGCCCATGAATCCTCTGGCTTTACAATCTGAACCATCTCTACCTTGTCAAACTGATGCATACGGATTAAGCCGCGGGTATCACGACCAGCTGAACCGGCCTCAGATCTGAAACATGGAGTATGAGCAGTAATCTTGATAGGTAAATCCTGCTCAGGAATGATTTCATCTCGTACCATATTGGTTAATGGTACTTCAGCGGTAGGAATGAGGCAGAAGTGATGCTGCTCACCATCCATAGTGCTGTTTCCATCAAGGCTTGTGTGGAACAGATCTTCTGAGAACTTAGGCATCTGACCTGTACCGTATAATGAATCAAGGTTTACAAGATATGGAGTGTAAACTTCGGTATAACCCTGCTCTGCATGTAAATCAAGCATCAGCTGAACTAATGCGCGGTGAAGTTTGCAGATAGCACCGGTCATAAATGCAAAACGTGCACCGGTAACTTTTCTAGCATTCTCAAGATCGAGCATGCCAAGACCTTCACCGATTGCAACATGATCCTTAACTTCAAAATCGAAAGTGCGTGGTGTTCCCCACTTTCTTACTTCTACGTTGGCAGACTCGTCAGGTCCAATTGGACATGATGGATCTGGAAGGTTAGGAATGGTTAAGGCAATGTCGTTTAACTCTTTTAAAACTTCATCCTGCTTAACTTTTACAGCTTCTAATTCTGCTGAAATCTCAGCTACCTGATTCTTAATTGCAGAAACATCCTGACCTGCCTTAATTGCCTGGCCAATGCTCTTTGATAAGGAATTACGCTGAGCCTGAAGCTCCTGAGTACGAGTCATAGTCTCTTTACGTAATGACTCTAACTGATTAATTTTCTGTACATCTAAATTGAATTTACGTGTTGAAAGGCGCTGAGCAGCTTCTTCGATGTCAGCACGCAGGTATCTTGAGTCAAGCATGGATAATTTGCCTGTAAATTACAAATATAAATAAAAAGGATTAAAGCCTTGTGGCTATACTTATCGCGTTAATTTTACCATATAGCAAAATAAATTAGAAAAGGAATTTTAAAAGAAAGATAGAACTGACATTATTATTTTGAAACTCAATATTTAAGCACAATTACAATTATGAGAGCGAAAAAGGACAAATCTCAAAAAGAAGTTTTTTATCTGATATTTGCAGTAATTGCGATTGTTTGTACCATTTATTCGTGTTTTTAAATCTCAACAAACAGCCTTTAAGTAAGGATTTAGATCCGCAAAACAACAAATATGTACAAAAGAATACTGTGTTCTTAATAAGTAACTTTATGAAAAAGTGCGTTTTTTTCCGACAAAACCTTCAGGATAACGCTTATCCGGTTCCATACGGTCGCGCTCATCAAGATATTCGCATTTCTTTGAAAGGTTGATTTCAAGACCTCTGTCAGATGGGTGATAGTATCTGGTACCAACAAGCTCTTCTGGGAAGAAGCTTTCACCTGCGGCATAAGCACCCTGATAGTCGTGAGCGTAACGATAGCCTTTCTTGTAGCCCATATCTTCCATAAGCTTGGTAGGTGCGTTTCTAAGATAGATTGGCACATCAAGGGTGCCGTTATTCCTGGCATCCTCCCTTGCCTTGCCAAAAGCTTCATAAAGACGGTTGCTCTTAGGCGCCAATGCACAGTAGACAGTTGCTTCAGCAATTGCTCTTTCACCTTCGGCAACTCCAACTCTGGTAAAAATATCCCATGCATTCAAGCATACAGTCATAGCTCTAGGATCAGCAAGACCAACATCCTCTGTTGCAATTGCAAGCAAACGCCTTGCAACATACAGAGGGTCACCACCAGCCTCTAGTATTCTTGAATACCAGTATAATGCAGCATCAGGAGCACTTCCTCGTACAGACTTATGGAACGCTGAGATAAGTTCATAGTAGGCATCTCCTCCCTTATCGTAGTTAAGCATATTTCTTCCGGCTACGGCGCCTAACATGGATAAGGTAAGAATTTTTCCTCCTGTTTTAACAGGAGCAGCTAAATCTGATGCCATTTCAAGAGTATTAAGCAAATGTCTTGCATCACCAGAGGCTAAATCAATAAGTGCTTTCTCAACTCCGTCTGCAAGATGAATATCTTCGTTCTTAAGCCCCTTTTCTGAAGTTAAAGCCTGCTCAATAAGTTTTGCAGATTCAGTCTCCGATAGTTTCTGCAGCACATAAACTCTTGCTCTTGATAACAGAGCAGAATTTAATGAAAAAGAAGGATTCTCTGTTGTAGCACCAATAAAAGTTATGGTTCCATTTTCAATATGCGGAAGGAATGCATCCTGCTGAGATTTATTAAAACGATGAACCTCATCAACAAAAAGAAGAGTGCGTCTTCCGTTCTTCTTTCTTAAAAGAGCTCTGTCAACTGCATCTCTGATATCCTTAATGCCGGATGTTACAGCAGGTATCTGCTCAAAATATGCGTTACAGGCTTTGGCAAACAAAAGAGCCAATGTAGTCTTACCAACTCCAGGAGGCCCCCAGAGGATCATTGAATAACACTGACCTCTATCCAATATTACTCTCAGAGGTTTGCCTTCACCTAATAGATGAGTCTGACCGATATAATCAGAAATTGAGTCTGGACGCAGACGAGATGCCAATGGAGCAAAGGCAAGCTCCTCTGAAGAGAGTTTTTCCTCTTCAGATTTCTTATCAGCCGCTTCCTGCTCAAAGTGAGCAAATAAATCAGTTTGATCTGCGCTCATCGTCTAACTGTGTACCATCCGGAATTGTATAGTCGAATACTGAATCAGCTACTGAATTTGTGATATTTTTCAGATCGTAGCGGTTGGTATTTCCGTCTGCCATGCAAATTACTATAGCTTTAATATTCTTACCATTAAGTTCAAGTTCGATTGATTTTAATTCCTGAGTATTCTTTGGAACAATTTTATAGCCTTTAGTTGACTTACTAATCTCATACTGTCCCCAAATCTTCTCATCATTTGATGTTAAAAGAAGGAATGGTGAAGAGTAAAGATCCTTTTTGTCATATAAAGATGCCTGCTCTACGAAAGGATCATAGAAAACAACTACATTGCCTTTTGTAAACAGCACCTGCTCATCCGGATCAAGAGTATGCATCATCAGGTGGTCTGGTCTTTTAAGAGCCAGATAACCTGTAGAATTTGACAGAACTGAACCGTCATTTTTAGTGACAGTCTGGGCAAAATCAGCTTTAATAGCCTGATATGAAAGAACTTCTTTTTGTAAAGATTCCTTATCTGAAGCATTTGCCATACCAATCATAGCAACACAAAGAAGTAAGGAAGAAACAATCTTTTTCATAATAATCCCGATATTTGCGAGTATGTAAGGCAATTATAAAGAAACAGTACTTAGACTTAACTTAGATGAGATAGCCCTTCTCATCTATAATGCCTTCCGTTTTTAACTGCTTATGAACTCTCTTGGCTCTGTTCCATCCTAAAGAAAATTCTGTCTGAATTTCTGAAACAGATAATGCTTTGCCAGAAGCTCCGCAGAACTCTCTTGCATATGCAACAATTGCATCAAACTTTTCGTCTCTTGATGATGAGCCGTTATTATCAGAGCCTCTGTCTTCCTCTACTTCAGTCTCATCTTCAATATCAGTAACACCTTCTACATACTCAGGATCACCAGCTTCATCAATCCACGCTTTAACCACAGCTTGGACATCAGCAGTACTTGAGTAAGGTCCGTGAGCTCTGAACAGTTCATTGTTATTGATTTTCTGGAATCTTGCTATCATATCGCCATTACCGAGCAGATTTTCAGCACCGGTATCATCAAGAATAATTCTTGAATCCATAGCTGACTGTACTGTATAAGCAATCTTTGCTGGCATATTAGCCTTAATTACACCGGTAACAACTTCTGCACGAGGTGACTGGGTTGCAAGGATAAAATGAATACCAGCTGCTCGAGCCTTGGCCACAATTCTTGAAATCAGGCCATCTAAAGACTTCTCACCTTTCTTTGCACCTGATGATACAGCCATTAAATCAGCAAACTCGTCGATAACCAGAACGATATAAGGAACTGGTTTTAAGACAGGAGGCTCTCCTCCCATATCTGCAGACCATGCAGGATCATATACCTTGTTTCCCTTGGCGTTTTCTCTTCTGATAAGCTCATTGCACTCACCAATATTTGGGACTCTAAGTGAGGTTAAGAGCTTATAACGACGTTCCATTTCTGACACAAGCCATGAAACTGCAGCTAAAGCAGAGAATGGATCTGTAATAATTGGTGTCAGAAGATGTGGCAGATTCTGATACTGAGTAAATTCTACAGTCTTTGGATCAACCATGATTAAGCGCAACTCATCAGGTGAACGCTTTAAGAGCAGAGATACCATCATTGAATTTACGCCAGCAGACTTACCTGAGCCAGTTGTACCTGCAATCAGAAGATGCGGTGCAGTTGCAAGATCTGCTACTATAGGATTGCCAACTGTATCAACACCAAGACACATAGGAAGTTTTGCGTCTGAATATGTTACACATTCGGCAATATCACCAAGAGTGATTAACTTGCGATGACGGTTTGGGACTTCAATACCTACGTATGGTGTGCCTGCGACAGCTTCAATAACATTAAGCTTGCCAGACATTAAAATACGCTGCAGATCGGTACTGATATTTTTAATTTCTTTTGATCTTACACCGCTTTCAAGTCTGACATCGAAACGGGTAATAACAGGTCCGGCAGTATTTTGTACAACCTGAGTACGTACTTTGAAATCCTGCATTGCCTTGTTGATAATCCTTGTCTTATCAGCAATTTCCTCAGAGTTGTCAAATGACTCGTCTTTAGATCTTGCAAGAAGATCAATACTTGGTCTCCACGAAGAAAACACTCTGCTTGGAGTTGTTTCTGTTGACCTTGCATATGCTTTTGTAGGCATCTGAGTAATTGGATTTTTGCTAGGCTCTACAGTCATGCCGTAAGGTACGCCACCAGAGATTGATGAAATATCATCAAATGGAACCTTTTCTGTATAATCAACAGGAAGATCCTCAGAACGACCTGAAGCAGATTCTCTTCCTGAGTTTTGATTATCAGATGCATAATTGTTCTGACTGTTAACATAACTTCCGGCTGATGATTGAGATATTCCGCCAAAGCCAGAGGCTGATTCTGTCCTGATGGAGTTTCCAGCCATAGAATCTTTTTGGTCAAATGAAGAACCTTCATGTGCAGAAGAGTTAAATGATGTACTCTGCGATGTCTGACCATAATTACCGGTAATAGTGGTTGCAGGAACTACCTGAGCAGATGCGGTATTTTCGTATGAATTTACAACACCTCTGGTTCCTCTTGAATACTGTTCAAAAGCAGCATCTGACTCTTTGATTGGCTCTGACTGAACTTTTTCAAGTCTGTTGTCTGCAGGAGCAGACTGTGGCAGAGAGCTACCTTCAGTTGCAGAAGCAGATGGAATAAAGGCAGAGGTCAGATTGCTTACATTGATTTCATGATTCTGCTTTTCGCGTGCAATAAAATCAGTAAAACTGATTACATTCTCTTCCATTTCCTCTGGAGATGGGAACATGCTCTGAGAACCGTCACTTCCGTAGGAATTATCATAGCTCTTTAATGAATCCTGCTTTTCGGAGCTATCCTCGTGATAAGAGCCTTCTAATCTTCCTGCACTCATTGCAGAGATTGGATTTACCTTGTCAACTGGAGTTTTAGTGGTTCTGGTAATTACAGTACTTACTTCAGAATGACGCATTGGACTGCCAACTGACTCTACAGGAGGAATATGAGAGGCACCTGACTTATATACAATGGTCTTTGGTTCTGCTGGAGCCTTATTGTCAAATGTTCCGGCAGCAACACTGCTGCCACTTACAACAGAAGTAGTAATAATAGTTTTCTGCACAGTAACCTTTGGAGACTCCTGAACATCCTGAATACGTGAATCTCGAATGATAGTCTTTGACTCGTTATTATTTTCAGATTTAATTTCTGGGGCTTTAGGTGCAAATACAGAACTGCCGGTAATGAAAGTTCTTGGACCACTATCACTCTGAGATTCAGTCTTACCTGATACAGAGGTTGAAGAGGCCTGTGAAGATTTATTGTCACTGGTATGAACACCAGGAGAGATATACAGCGGTTTTGATTCTTCGACCTTTGGAGCTCCAACAGCTACACTGCTCTCGAGCAGAGAAAGATCTCCAAATTCTGGTTCAATTCTCTTTGCAATAGGAGTCTTATGATTATTTCTGCCAAAAACAGAAATCGGAGCCTGAGCTGTTTTCTCCTGAGGTCTTGGTGAACCAAAAACAGGGAGCTGACTTCCAGCACCAAATGCAACTTGAGGTCTTACACCAAATGTTGAACCATGCAGAGAACTCTGACCTTTAAAAAAATTAACCGGACCATTACGTGAAGAGTCGCCAAAGCTTGGTTCATGCTTTCCGAAGGTACCGAGATTTGGAATAACCCTTTCCTTATGAGGAGTATTAGCCTCCTCTGCCACTTTTTTCTCAATATCAAGATGAGGTGGATTGTCAAAAACAGAAATGGTTGTCTGAACAGGAGTCTTTTCAAGTTCAGTATTTTCCTTAGCATTCTCCTCTTCTTCCTGAGGTTCCTGAGAAGGATTGTCCTTTCTGCGCAGAACATATTTTGTAAACAGATGTCCTATTGCATCGCAGTACCACAAAGGACCTTTATTGGTAAACAGCATTAAACCAACAAAAGAAATGAATAAAGGAAGAAGACCAGAGGCTGGACTTGGCAAATGATTAAAGAAATACTGATTGAAAAACTCGCCTAAAAGACCACCTGCGGTTGAATCATCAGCTGCAAGATGATCAAATATCGGACAAAGACCTAATACCATGGTATCAAGGCCAAGAATACAGATTCCTACCAGAAAGAAATTGATCTTTTTGTAATTTAAAGATGCAAATGAAAAAATAAGTCTGTAAAAAATAAAAACCGCAATAAATGGGAAAAGGAAAGTTACATTTCCAAAATATTCAAAAAGACCAGATACAAAGGATCCATGTGCAGCAGGAACAACACTGTTTACAGCTGCATTAGTAAGAAGTTCACCGTTCATGGCATCATCTGAGGTGCTTTTAAAAGAAAACAGTGAGCAGAAAATTACAAAACCAACAAAACAAATAATACCAAACAATATTTTCTGAAATAATGACGCCTGTTTTGTATTATCAGCTCCTTGAGTTGGGCCAGAAAGCATTATGTCCTCCAAAGATGTACTGCTTGATTACATCTTTAATTTTTATATTTAATGTTTTTTGCTTAAATTCGATCAATTTTATCACTAATATAGCTTGCATTCAATTTTTCAAAAGTCAATAAGCTGTAAAGCTGAAGCAAAATAGAATAAAATAGTGCCAGAAAAAAGGAGCAGCTCATGATTAACATTGTTTTATACCAGCCGGAAATGCCATCTAATGCAGGTAACATCATTCGCTTGAGTGTTAACTGTGGTGCAAGACTTCATTTTATTGGACCATTAGGTTTCTACCTTGACAATGAAAGACTTATGCGAGCAGGTCTTGACTATCATGAGCTGTGCAACCTTACTGTTCATGTCAACTTCCAGCAGTTTCTTGAAAAAGAACAACCTAAAAGACTTATTGCTTCAAGTTCAAAAGCTCATAATTCACATGTTTCATTCAAGTTCAAAGATGGCGACTACGTGATCTTCGGAAGAGAAAAAGAAGGTCTTTCAGAGGAAGTGTTTGCACACATTCCAGAAGAAAACCGAATCAAAATTCCAATGATGCCGGAAAGCCGCTGCCTGAACCTGTCAAATTCAGTTGCAGTAGTTGCTTACGAAGCATGGAGACAGTTTAATTTTGAAGGTTCAAAAATTTAAACTTTCATCACACTTTTTGTATTTTTCTGATAAAATGGCATTTCAGCAATGATCTATTGAGGGATACACGAGTGCTAGACTTCTTGGTACAGTTTTTCAGTGATTACGGTTACTTTGCCGTTTTTTCTTGCCTGCTTCTGTGTGGTTTCGGAGTTCCTGTACCTGAAGATATCACACTGGTTTCAGGAGGAATCATCTCTGGAACAGAATGTGCCAACCCTCATATAATGCTTATCGTTGGTCTTGCCGGCGTACTTATTGGTGACAGCACCATGTATATCGCTGGCAGAGTGTTCGGATATCGAATTCAGAAGCTAAGATTTTTCAGAAAACTCTTAACACCAAAACGTTTCTCTCAAATTCAGAAAAAATTCAAACAGTACGGTCTTGGACTGCTGTTTGTAGCACGATTCCTGCCAGGACTTCGTTCTCCTATCTATCTTGTAGCAGGCATGAGCCACAGAATCTCTTACATCACATTTATCGTAATGGATGGCCTTGCAGCTATTATCTCAGTTCCAGTGTGGATTTATCTTGGTTATTTCTTCGGAGACAACATAGATCTGCTGATGGAATATGTACATGACGTACAAAAAGGTATCTACCTTTTGCTTGGTGTCTTAGTTAAGGTAACAGCAGAAGATAATCATGACACCGGTTCATCAGGCGAAAAATAACTAAGCTCCCTATTTTTCGCAAAACATTTGCAAGGTAATATTAAAAATGTCTGATACTTCACCTCTGCTGGCACTATCTGCAGCTGCTATCGCTCAGGCTGCTGAGCATCATGCATACGATAAAGCTTCCAAAAAATTCAAAAGAGCATTTTTGCTGGCAATTCTTGCTGGAGCCGCTATTGCTTTAGCTTTCTGCTTTTATACAACAGCAGTTGCAGCTTTAGGAGATGGCCCAGGTAAGATTGTAGGCGGTCTTTTCTTCGCTCTTGGACTATTCCTGGTGGTGTTATTAGGAGGCGAACTCTTTACTTCATCCACCCTCACTCTTATCTCAAGAGCTAACGGTCAGATCACTACTTTTGAACTCTTAAAAAACTGGGCAACTGTTTACTTTGGAAACCTTGTTGGTGCGCTGATTATTGTTGCCATTATCTTCCTTGGAAGAACATATATGAACTTCCACACAGGTTGGGGTCTTACAATTTTAAATACTGCAGCCCATAAGATACACCATATTCAGCCATCAGATGGTGAGGGCTTATATGCTTACTGCAGAGGCTTTATCGAGGCTGTATGTCTGGGTATTGTCTGCAACATTATGGTTTGCGTGGCTGTATGGCTTTCCTGGGGAGGAAAAACAGTAACCGATAAGCTTCTTGTTATGCTCTTCCCTATCGGTATGTTCGTAGCATCGGGTTTTGAACACTCTATTGCAAACATGTTCATGATCCCAATGGGTATTGTTCTTGAGAACTTCTCTGTTCCAGAATTTGCAAACGCAGTAGATTTATCAAAGTATGCTGATCTTACTGTTTCAAACTTTATATTGAATAATCTTATACCTGTAACCATCGGAAATATCATCGGTGGAGGTATGATGATTGGCCTGTTTAACTGGTATATCTGGAAAAAAAACAGTTTAATCGCATAAGCAGATAAAAAAGATCTTTCTATATTTTGCACTGACCCCAGTAAGTTTAACAAAACTACTGGGGTTATTATTTGTAAAAATAACATTCAATATACTTCTTTAATCAGACCATAAAACAAAGTAATTCTTTTACCTCATCAAAAGTGTGCACAATATTACGCAAAACGTTTACGGAACAATTATATTTACATAAAATTTTTCTTTTATAATTCATTCACAATTTATAGACAGAACGTCATTATCCATTATGTATTCTTGTATTTTATTCTCATTATTTAACTCTAATTAACCATCATTATCATACTTTTTCTATATATTTCTGTATGTTATTGATTTTATAAAATAATTATTTTATTTATAGATCTACATAACATTTTTCTTTATTTTTTGCTTTCTTTTATAATTTTTAGATCTATATTTAAGTCAAAGAGAGAGCAAAAAAAAAACATACCATAAACGTTTACGATTTGCAACCTCAAAAAATTTCAGTTATCAACCAGGGTATAAACAACAAAGTTTAAAACCTTTAAAGGTCACTCTTAAAGAGGGTGATGCTTCAAAATGCGAGGATAAGATTATGGCACTTGATTTCTATGTTCAGATTGACGGTATTGATGGTCAGTCAAACGATAAAGGTCATTCAAAGTGGATTGAGGCAATTGCTTTTTCACACGGTGCAAAGCAGCAGATAGCTTCAGAGAGAGCAACTTCTGTAGCAGGCCGCGGTGTATTTGAAGAGTTCGCATTCGTTCACGAAGTAGACAAGGCAACACCAAAGATCCAGCAGTTCTGTATGTCCGGTCAGAAGATTGACAAGGTAAAGATTGAGGTATGCTCAGCTGTAGCAGGTATTCAGACTCCAGTTTACGAAGTAACCTTAGAGCAGGTTAAAATTATCGGTGCTCACATAGAGGCTGGTGCAGGCGAGCAGCCTCCTGTAGTTGAGAGAGTTTCTTTAGCCGCTGGCAAGGCAACATGGAAGGCAACAGCAATTAAACCTGATGGTTCAAAGGATGGTGCTGTTGAGGCTAACTTCAACCAGATTGAAAACGCTTAGTCGTTTAAGTTTTTCATAAGAGCAGCCAGGACAAATATGTTCTGGCTGCTTCATTTTAATTATCTGATATTTCTTTTTTTAGGATCTCAAGATTAGAACAGCCGTCCTTATTATCAAGGTTGCAAGCCTTTTCAAAATAGTGATACGCCTTCTCTGAATCAGCCTTTACTACTTTTCCTTCAGCATAAATAATGCCCAGATTATTACAGCTTCTTGAGCCATTTTTTAAACAGACTTCATCAAAAATCTTTATTGCACCATCAATATCCTGATCTACTATTTTTCCTTCAAAAAGCACTACACCCTGCTGCTCACATCCAAATTCAGATCCCAGATAACATGCTTTTTTAACATAGTTATATAAGTTTGATTTGTCTTTGTCATCAAGTTCATTTTTATTCAGGATGATGTGAGCATTATCCATGCATCCGTCTGCATGTCCGTAGCTGCAGGACTTATCAAAATATTCATATGCTGTTTCAGTATTTTGATCCTTAAAAATACCCTGCTGATACAAAATACCAATGTTTCTGCAGGATAGAGCATCCTTTAAGTTACAGGCTTTGAGAATGTAATCAAAACTCTTGTCATCCATATTCTTAGGATCTGATTTAATCATCAGAAAAGCAGCATTTCTGCAGGCATCAGCTTTTCCTAATGCACATCCTTTCTGGTTAAACTCAACTGCTTTTTCAGGATTTGTTTTAGTGTAAAATTCAGAAGCCTTTGAGCAAGCTTCTTCTCCATTTAAAGTGCACCCTTTCTCGTATAATTCCTGAGCACGCTTAATATCTTTTTTTACACCCAGACCATCATTGTACATCTGACCTAAATAAGCACAGCCATCGCCAAATTCGTCATCACAACTTTGTCTGAACAGACTGACTGCTTTTGCAAAATCATCTTTAGAGGATGTTTCTCTAACATATGATTTACCTTCGTTTAGACATCCTAAAGGTAATCCTAAATCGCAACTTTTGGAATAGAACATCCTTGCCATCTTCAAATCAGCAGGAACTCCCATACCGCGCTCATAAAATACCGCAAGATCATTACATCCTGATGGATGATTGAATTCACATGACTTTGAAAAATACTCAAAAGTTTTATCAAGTATATTCTCATCTTGTTTTGACACATAGTAACTGCCAAGCATATAACAGGCATTACCATTAGAAAGAGAGCATCCTTTTTTTAATGATTCAAGGCCACTTTCAATGTCAACCTTACCAAACAAACCATTAACATACATTAGACCAATCTCACTGCAGGATGAACCGTCATTTAAAGAACATCCCTTTGTAAAGAGCTTTCTTGCAAGTTCCATATCTTTCTTTTGAGCAAGACTTGCAGCTATGTGAGCTCTTACACCGCAACTGTAGCCGTTGTTTAGATTACAGCCCTTGTCAGCAAGTTCTGCAGCAGATTTAAGATCTCTTGTCTTGTTGCGTTCATCTGCAAGATACATTGCAAATTTTCCGCAACTAAAGCCATGATTAAGATCGCATGCTTCTGCATACAGTCTTACGGCCTTATCAAAATCAGGATTTCCTTCAATGCCAAGTTCATAGTATTCTCCTAATGCATAACAGCCATCAGGATTTGCAAAATCACAAGCCTTTAAAAACAAATCAGCTGCTTTTTTATGCTCTTCCTTTGTTTTTCCACTCTGGTAAAAAGAAGCTGCTTGAAGGCAGGCATCAATATTTGAAAAAGAACATTCTGCAGAAAGTTTTTCAGCATTTTCATTGGTGACCGCATCATCGCACAGAGCAGTCTGTAAGAACAGGACAGAGAAAACGATCCCTGAGAGGAACTTTCCTGAAAATTTAACCGATATCATGATCTATCCACAAAAATGAGGTGAAAACACCTCATTTAATATTAAAAAACAGCTCTTATGAAAGAGATTCTGGTTTGTATTGTTCTGCTTTAACCAGACTAAAGCCTTTATCTCCATCATAGTGAGAAAGCACGTAGTCGTGCTTGCCTATAAGACTTGATCTGTGTCCTACGCTGAAGATGATGCTGTTTTTGAGTTCATCCTTCAACAGAGTGTATGCCACATATTCAATATGTTCATCAAGTGCAGAGCTTGCTTCATCCATGAAGAGTATTTCTGGTTTAATCAGAAGAGCTCTGATAATTGCTACTCTCTGCTGTTCACCTAAGGAAAGCATCTGAGAGAAATTGTCCTTAACATCAAGCAGATCAATCAAATGAGAAAGACCAAGGATCTTTAAATAATGCTCACATCTGCCGTCGTTTACAAGCTCCCCAGGGTAGCACATAGCCTCCCTTAATGAGCCAAGAGGAAGATATGGTCTCTGACTTAAAAATAAAGTCTTATCGTCTGCAGGAAATACTACTGAACCATCAGCATAAGGCCAGATGCCAGCAATAGCCTTAATCAGAGTTGATTTACCGCATCCTGATGGGCCCCTAACCAGAATACTTGAGCCATGTTCAAGTCTTAAGCTTAAATTCTTCCATAAAAACTGAGCATTTGGATTTTTGACATTAAGAGATGAAACTTCAAAGACATTACCATTTTTCTCTGGTTTCAGACAGGTAATGTTTGAGGCCTTATCCATTGAATCGAAGAATAAGGATAAACGATCAATAACTGCCTTGTAACTTGCCCATGAAGAGAATGAATTGATAACTGTTGACAGTGCATCCTGAACTCTTGAGAAGGCAGAGTTAATCTGCATGATTGAGCCCATGGTAATGATCTTTGCAAAATACATTGGAGCTGCAATCAGAATTGGGAAAATCACTGCGGTCTGGGCATAGGCAAGAGTAAAGAATCCCAAAGTCTTTTCCCTTAAAATGAGCTTCACATAGTTGGAAACAACATTTACAAAAGACTCATTAAGGATCTGCTCTTCAGTATGTTCACCCTTGTATAAAGAGATAGACTCAGAGTTTTCTCTTAATCTTATCAAAGAGAAGCGGAAATCAGCTTCATAGCGCTGCTGACGGAAATTAAGCCTTACAAGTGGTTTTCCAATAACAAAGGTAAAGAATGTTCCGATAGCGGCATAAACTATGGCAAGATACAATAGATAACCGTCAGGAAGATGGATCTGATAGCCAAGTAATGGAAATGTAACTTCCTGAGAAAGGCCCCATAAAACCATGCAGAATGTACCTAACATCGCTAAATCTGAGGCTGTACCAATGATCAGGGATACAGTAAGATTTACAAAACTGCCAAGATCTTCAGAAATACGCTGGTCAGGATTTTCTGTTTTTCTGTCTTCAAGCTGTATCTTATAGTAGGAGTCTTCAGAAAGATAATCACTAAGAACCTTGGACGTAAACCAGCGACGCCAGTTAATACAAAGTCTTGCTCTTAAGTATGAATTGTATACTGACACCAGAACATGGATAGTAGCCAGGCCACAGAACCACATGAGCTGATACCAGAAACCTGAAATATCGTAATTCTGAATAGTGTCCCAGAAGTCCTTATACCAGGAGTTGAAACGTGTAGCCAGCCAGACTGCACCGGAAGTCAGAGAAACTATAAAAAACAGCAAAAGCCAGGAGTTTTTACTGTCTTTGCTGCACCAGTAGAGCTTTATCATTCTGAAGGCTGATAAAGCAGATACTTTAAATGGAAGTGAATCTGAGCCCTGATACTTTGCTCTTAATTTCACATCATCCTTCTGACCTTTAAAAATCGATGTCTTAAACATACTATTCCTTATTCAAATGATGTATTTCTGACTATTTAAGAAACTTATTCACTAAAAAAGCCACACCATCTTCATCATTGCTTTTTGTAACCACATCTGCAGCTTCCTTGACATAATCAAAGCCATTTTCCATAGCTACACCAAGGCCAGCACTGACAAGCATGGCAAGATCGTTTCCGGCATCACCAAAAGCCATGGCATTATCCTTTGACAGACCTAAGGTTCTGCACAGAGATTCAATTCCTGTTCCCTTATGTGCATGATTAGGAATGAACTCAAGATAGTGAGCCTCTGAACGCAACACAGAGAAATATGCAGAGATCTTTTGAGGAATTCTCTTTTCAAGCTCGTCTAAAACTTCCTTATCACCGACAATCAAAAGCTTAAAGAATTTTTCATTATCATCCAATGCAGAAAAATCAATTTCTGTGAATCCTACTCTGCCGTTGTCAATTTCTCTTTGTGTATGCTCATTATGATCTTCAATTACAAGACCTCGTTCTACAGAGTAAGCATGACACTTGCAGCCATTTTCTTTGGCAAGAGCATAAAGTTCTTTTGCCTGAGCACCATTTAATGATTCCTGACAGACCAGAGGATAACCAACCTCACTGTCAAAGGCCACGTATTCATTCAGTCTTACAACACCAGCTCCATTAAAACAGATGGCATATGAATGATCATTTAAGCAGTCCAGCATCTGCATATAGCGAACTGCACTTTTGGGATGACGACCAGTTGCAATCACAATTGAATAGCCTTGAGACTGAGCTTTTTTTAAAGTCTTAACTGTATAGTCACTAATGGTCTTGTCACTTCTTAGCAGCGTGTCATCTAAATCAAGAGCTATAACTTTATACTGATCTTTATCTATCGGAAGATTATCAAGTGTATACTTTGCCACTTACACTTCTCCTTTTACTTATTGGCATTTATTTTCCAGTGTATGAAAATGCCATTTATTATGCTTTTTGTCAAATCAAAATAGAATTGACAACTAATAGATCAAAAAAATAAATCCCGGCAGGAAAACCTGTCGGGATTGCTAATTAGTTAATGAACTTTTAGTAAATCTTAGAGCATACTGAAACTGCATCAGAGGTAGTATCACCAACCTGAGCAAAATGACATTCATAAGAATGTCCTTCATTATCTCTTACAGTGAACTTTGAGTTACCAACAACCTTTGGATCAACATTTACAGTAGCACTGCCATCTGAATCGGTGAACATAACTGGATGCTGTTCTGGGGTGAACACATCTGAGGTTGACTTGTCACCATCAGAAAAACGATCAGCTGCCATTCCACGTACACCGCCAGCCAATCCAGATCTCTCACGACTTACAGGTTTAATCTGAATGAAAGCCTCTGGCTCATTTTGCTGAACACCAATCTCTTCCCATCCGTCTGCTGTACGAACCTTACAGCTTGCTTCACCAGCATCACCTGTAATACCACCAGCAATCCAGCATCTGTAACGTTTGCCAGTAGACTTATCCTTTAATTCATAAGTAACCTTGCTAAGACCTGGAACTACGCTCTCAGGAAGTAACTTTAAGTCAGCTCGCTTTTCATCATCTAAGCCAATTGCATCAGCGGCCTTTGAAACATATTCTGCTTCGGTAGTTAACATAGAAGTAACAATTGCGCAGCCAGCAAAGTTCACAGAGCAGGCAAGCCCCATTGCCAAGAAAATTTTATTTTTCATCAATCGATACCCATAGTTCCAATAATGTGACCATTGTAGACTATATCACAATTTTTTTGAAATTTTATATACTTACACATGAGATATATCTCACATTATCCAGAAAAATATTAAGCTCCTGCAAAAAAGAACGACGCCCTTGTGGAGCGCCGTTGCTTATTTGATTTCAGCTTAAAAGCAGGAACTTAGACACCAGCTTTCTTTAATGCTGCGTTTACGATTTCCTGAGCTTCCTGACCAATCTGCTTTAAGTGATCGTCATCCTTGAAGCTTTCCATGTAAATCTTGTAAACATTCTCAGTGCCTGATGGGCGAGCAGCAAACCAGCCATTCTCGGTTACAACCTTTAAACCGCCAATTGCAGCACCGTTGCCAGGTGCACAGGTAAGCTTGTCAATAATCTTCTCGCCGGCAAGCTCGCTAGCCTCTACAGAACTTGGGTCAAGTTTCTTTAAAGCTGACTTCTGAGCTGAATTTGCAGGAGCATCGATACGATCATAGTAAGGCTTGCCATACTTCTCGATTAACTCATTAAAGTGCTCTGAAGGATCTTTACCGGTAACAGCAAGCATTTCTGCTGAAAGTAAAGAAGCAATGATACCGTCCTTATCGGTAGTCCATACAGAACCATCCTTACGCAGGAATGAAGCACCAGCTGACTCTTCGCAGCCAAATGCCAGGGACTTGTCAAAAAGACCAGGAACGAACCACTTGAAGCCTACAGGAACTTCATAAGCCTTGCGACCTAAACCTGCAGCAACACGATTCATCAGATTTGAAGAAACAACTGTCTTGCCAACCATTGCATCCTTTGGCCACTGATCGCGGTGTGTATAGATATAGTTGATTGCAGCTGACAGATAATGATTTGGGTTCATTAAGCCACTGTGGCATACAATACCATGACGGTCATAATCAGGATCATTACCCCAGGCAATATCAAAATCATCCTTTAACTTGATTAAGCCTGCCATTGCATATGGGCTTGAGCAGTCCATACGGATCTTGCCATCACGATCAATACACATAAATGAGAAGGTTGGATCAACTGAATAGTTAACAACCTTTAAGTTCAGATTGTACTTATCAGCGATTCTGTCCCAGTAGTAAAGACCAGAGCCACCAAGTGGGTCAACACCCATTCTGATACCTGACTTTGAAATAGCTTCCATATCAAGGATTTCGCCTAAGGCATCAACATACTGAGTGAGCATGTCGTGTTCTTTTACGTTAGGCAGCTTGATAGCCTGAGAATAAGGAATTCTCTTAACGCCCTGAAGCTTGTTCTTTAAAATTTCGTTGGCGCGATTCTGAATTACAGAAGTAATTTCAGTACCAGCAGGACCACCATCAGTTGGGTTGTACTTGAAACCGCCGTTTGATGGAGGATTGTGTGAAGGGGTAATTACGATACCATCAGCTAAACCTGAAGTACGACCCTTGTTGTAATTTAAAATTGCAAAAGATACTGATGGGGTTGGAGTATAGCCATGATCCTTTTCTACTCTTAACTCAACACCATTTGCACCTAAAACTTCAACAGCGGTAGCCAGTGCAGCTTCTGATAAAGCATGAGTATCCATACCAATGAACAGAGGACCGGTAATGCCCTCTTTCTGACGGTACTCAGCAATAGCCTGAGAAATTGCAATAATGTGTGACTCAGTAAAAGAACCATTTAATGAAGAACCGCGGTGACCTGAGGTTCCGAAACTTACTAGCTGCTCAGGATCTTCTAAATTAGGGGTGTTCAGATAATATGCAGCCATTAAACGAGGGATATTGTCTAAATCCTCATGTCCGGCTTTTAAACCGGCTTTCTGATGCAATGCCATATTTAATTCCTTGAAACAATAACTAACAATATTTAAGTACTAGATCAATTATAGCAGACACAAGTGGATAATTATCAATACAGAGCTTAAATAAGCCATCTATGCACAATAATTAAAATATTGTTCGTTTATAATAAAAAAAATCCCCAAAAAAGGATCTGAGGATTTATGTGAAATTAACTGTTTACGCTCTTCTTTAATTCAGCGCCAGCACTAAAAGAAGGGGTCTTGGTTGCAGGAATAATAATCTTCTGCTTGGTCTGTGGGTTGCAACCTTCACGAGCAGCTCTTTCAGTAACTCTGAAAGTACCGAAACCTACTAACTGAACACGGTCACCGGCAGCTAAAGTCTCGCTTACAGTTGAAACTAAAGCTTCTAAAGCCTTCTTTGAATTTGCTGGAGTTAAACCTGATTTTAAAGCAATCTGCTCAATTAGTTCTGACTTGTTCATTCTATTTTTTCCCTTACCGCAAGTATGGTTTAAGCTTAATGTAAAATAAAATTTACTGTTTTAATATTTTGTAATAAATATCTGTTATATAAGTTGTTTTTTATATACATTAAAAAAACAATGAAGCTAGTATACAAAAAAAATTAAAAATTTATACAGTGCACCATCTTTAAACGGCTTTAAAAAGGGATTTTTAGACAAAATTTGATCTGGAGCACATTTTTATCTTATTGATAATTAAAGATTTTTCTTTTGTAATTTTGCTTATAAAAATTTTTTTAAAAAATTTTCTTTAAAAAAGGTTTTAAAACGTGTATATGCGTCATTTGCACTAAACGATAAATCACCTTCGCAATCATATGATGGAAAGAAATATTCATCCTAGAATTACTTAATCCGACAAAAATTTCCGTTCCAATTGATACATATATTTTCCTGATTAAGTATCTCTTTGAGATTTAATTGTTTTTTAATCACAAAAAAAGGGATTTTCGTCACATAAATTTGCTATAATTTAGCAATCTTAAAAAGGTCATAGACCTTCTTTTTTTTACTTACATGGAGCAAGTCTTTAAATGGAAGAGCTGTTACGTCCAGTCAAGCGCGCTTTAATCAGCGTATCAGATAAGGCAGGTATCGTTGATTTTGCAAAAGCTTTAGAAAAGCGTGGTGTTGAAATTCTGTCTACAGGCGGTACTGCCAAGTTATTAGCTGACAGTGGTGTTAAGGTAATTGAAGTATCTGACTACACCAAATTCCCTGAGATGATGGATGGCAGAGTTAAGACTCTTCACCCTAAGATCCATGGTGGTATTTTAGGCCGTCGCGGTATCGATGAGAACGTTATGTCAGAGCATGACATTAAACCAATCGATCTTGTTTGCGTTAACCTTTACCCATTTGTGAAGACTGTTTCTGATCCAAACTGCCCTCTTGAGAAGGCAATTGAGAACATCGATATCGGTGGTCCTACCATGGTTCGTTCAGCTGCAAAGAACAACCGTGATGTTGCAATCGTAGTACGTTCATCAGATTACGATCGTGTAATCAAAGAGATGGATGAGCATGATGGTGCATTAACCTGGCCTACCCGCTTTGATTTAGCTATTGCTGCATTTGAACATACTGCAGCTTATGACAGCGCAATTTCTAATTACTTCGGAACCAAAGTTCCTGATTACGGTATTACTGACGGCACAGTTTCAACTCTGCCACGTACCTTAAACTTAAACTTCATTAAGCTTCAGAGCATGCGCTATGGTGAGAATCCTCATCAGAAGGCTGCATTCTACTCTGATATCAATGCTCACGATGCAGGTATCGCAACTGCAGTTCAGCTTCAGGGTAAAGAGCTTTCCTACAACAACATTGCAGACACCGATGCTGCAATTGAGTGCGTTCGTCAGTTTGACGAGCCATGCTGCGTTATTGTAAAACACGCAAATCCATGCGGTGTAGCATTAGGCAAGAACCTGACCGAAGCTTATAACGATGCATTCAACTGTGACAGCGAGTCAGCATTCGGTGGTATTATCGCATTTAACAAGGAATTAGACGGCGAAACAGCAAAGACCATCGTTGACAGACAGTTCTGCGAAGTTATCGTTGCACCTTCTGTAACCGAAGAAGCAAAGGCAGAAGTAGCACGCAAGAAGAACATTCGTCTGCTCCAGACCGGCGAACTCAACCAGGCACAGCCTCGCTACGACTTCAAGCGTGTAAATGGCGGACTGTTAGTTCAGGAAGCTGATCTTGAAGTAGCAAAGAAGGAAGACTTAAAGGTTGTTACCGAACGTGTTCCAACTGAAGATGAAATGAACGAGCTTCTGTTTGCATGGAAGGTTTGCAAGTTCACCAAGTCAAATGCAATTGTATACACCAACAACAAGAAGACCTTAGGTATCGGTTGTGGTCAGACCAGCCGTGTATTCTCAGCAAGAATTGCATGCTTAAGAGCAGAAGATGCCAAGTTATCTTTAGAGGGTGCTGCTTTAGCATCTGATGCATTCTTCCCATTCCGTGATGGCGTTGATGCAGCTGCAAAGGCTGGTATTAAATGCATTATTCAGCCAGGTGGATCAATCCGCGATCAGGAAGTTATCGATGCAGCCAATGAACATGGTATCGCCATGGTATTTACCGGCATGCGCCACTTCCGTCACTAATTTTTGAGGTGCTCATGAAAGTTTTAATTATTGGTAATGGTGGTCGTGAGCACGCTCTTGCATGGCGTGCTGCAAAATCACCTCTTGCTGACAAAGTTTTCGTTGCTCCAGGCAATCCTGGTACTGCACACGAGAACAAAATGGAAAATGTTGCCATAGGTGTTGACGATATCGAAGGTTTAGTTGCTTTTGCTAAAAAAGAAGAGATTGACCTTACTATCGTTGGTCCTGAGGCTCCATTAGTAGCAGGCGTAGTAGATGCATTTGAAAAAGAAGGCTTAAAGATTTTCGGACCAAGCAAGGCTGGTGCCCAGCTTGAAGGTTCAAAGTCATTTACCAAGGACTTCTTAAAGCGTCACAACATTCCAACCGCAGCCTATGAAGTGTTTACCAAGACTGATGATGCGGTTGCATATATCAAGGCACAGGGTGCACCTATTGTTATCAAGGCTGACGGTCTGGCTGCCGGCAAGGGCGTTGTTGTAGCAATGACTGAGCAGGAAGCAATTGATGCTGTTCACAACATGTTGGACGATCACCAGTTTGGTGATGCATCAGCATCTGTTGTTATCGAAGAGTTCATGGAAGGTGAAGAGGCATCATTCATCGTAATGTCTGATACCATCAATGCTCTTCCTATGGCAACTTCACAGGATCACAAGCGCGTAGGTGACGGTGATACCGGTCCTAACACCGGTGGTATGGGTGCATACTCACCAGCACCTGTAGTTACCGATGCAGTTTACAAGAGAGTAATGGATGAAATCATCAACCCAACCTTAAAGGGTATGGCTGAAGATGGTATTCCTTACCGTGGATTCCTTTATGCAGGTTTAATGATTGATAAGAATGGAGCTCCACGCGTAGTTGAGTTCAACTGCCGTTTTGGTGATCCTGAGACTCAGCCAATCATGCTCCGCATGCAGTCAGATCTCGTTGATTTATGCTTAAAGGCATGCACCAATGATGGTCTTAAGGGCGTAGACATCAAGTACGATCCACGTCCTGCTATCGGCATTGTTCTTGCAGCTGAAAATTACCCTGCATCACCTCGCAAGGGTGACAAGATCAGCGGTCTTGAAATTGAGACTGGCGATGATCTTAAGGTATTCCAGGCAGGAACCAAGCAGTCTGGTGAAGATATTGTAACCTCTGGCGGTCGTGTACTCTGCGTTACTGCTTTAGGTGATGATGTTGCAGTAGCTCGTGAAAAAGCTTATGCACACATCAAGAACATTCACTTTGACGGTATGTTCTTCAGAAATGATATCGCATGGCGAGCCTTAAAGCGCATGTAATATAAATAAGGACAGATTGTGCTACAGGAAATATTAAGTCAGACAATTCTTTTTATTTTAACCTTTACAGCCAATCTGTTCGCCAGCGTCTCAGGCGGAGGCGCTGGTTTCATTCAGTTCCCTGTCCTCATTCTTCTGGGACTCCCCTTTGCAGAAGCCCTTGGCACCCATAAAATTGCGGTTGTCTTCTTAGGACTTGGCGCCATATTTAAAAAGAAAGGCATAAAGACTTTATCCTTTGACAGGACTGTAGGTCTTATTATGATTCTGGTTGGATGCCCTGCTGTTGTCATAGGAACTTTAATCATTATTACAGTTCCTTCTGCCATAGCTCAGATTGTACTTGGATTTATTACCATAGCATCCGGCATCTACACCTTCCTGAAAAAAGATTTCGGCACAAAAGAAATTAAAAACAGATCTCTTCTAAGGAATTTATCAGGTATTGTGCTGATTGCACTTGTAGGTATGTTCTCAGGTTCTCTGTCTTCAGGTGCAGGTCTTTTTGCAACTTTAACTTTAGCTGGTGTATTCGGACTAGAGCTTAAAAGAGCAATCATGCATACCATGGTGTTTGTTGCAACCATATGGAATGCAGTAGGAGCTGTAACTGTAGGAGCAGTAACTGCAATTCACTGGCAGTGGGTTCCGGTAATGATTACTGCAGCTTTTGCAGGTTCTTTTGTAGGTACTGCACTTTTAATCAAAATGCCAGTAAAGAAGGTTAAACTCATCTTCTCACTGGTATCAATCCTGTCTGGCGTAATTCTGATTGTTGAAGGATTAAGATAATGTCAGGCAGCAGATCCTTCTTTTTTGCACCTGACATACATGTGTGAAAAGCTATTCCAGTGAAAGGCCAATATTGCTCATGCCACCGTTTAATGACATCTCATAAAGTTTTCTGGTAAGCTCAGGTGAGCGCTGAGACTTCTCCAAAATCTCTAAAAGCTCAATCTGGAAATTAACTTCACCATCAACCTCAGGAGTATTGCGCAGTTCTTCGTCTGAAAGTTCTGTATCACCTTCCTGCTCAAGTTTTCTCACAACACCGCTTAAAGAAGCTCTACTTGCCATTTCAGCTTCCTCACCCTCATGTAAAATGATGGCAAGAACTGCAGCAGACAGACTTAATGTTGCATCAAGAGAAAACAGATCACCTACAGAAAGCTCCATTTTTTCATCATCTAAGAGGTAAGGTTCAAACTCTTCTAAAACCTTTTCAAGATCGATATGATTGAATTTGTCAGAGTGAAAATCCCACAAGGATTTTAAGGTCTTATCGTATGCTTTTGGACCACCTTTAACATCATTGACCTCACACCACAGAACATAATTTGCGTACTGTCGCTGTGCAAGCACAAGAGCGAACAGAGACTGTCTCCATGGGGACAGCTTTGAGAGAATTTTGTAATATTTTTCGCCAAAAATCATGACCTACCTCAAAGTTTTCTAAATTTAAATAGCATAAATATGTCTAAAAGCCTTTGCCAAAGCACCTTTTCAATAAATTATATAGTATACTAACAAGTATGAAAATAATAGATTATATGTTTAACATTATCAAATAAGTCTTAACTACCGCAAACTAAAACAGCAGACCATTTTTTTATATCTGGCTTGAGGTATTGGCTTGTGAAAAATAGTATGACAGTTAATGACTTGCAACAGCATAAAACAATGATTTTTGAAGACTATATATCAAGAGAGTCAATCAATTCCTTTTCCTGGTCAGGCCCTCTTACCAAAAAGCACAACAAGGCAATTTTAGGTACATTTGTAGCAGCAGTTATTCTGTCACTTGCAACAAATAAGAATTTCTACGAAGATTCAGTACCTGTTGAATCCGAAGAGGATGTTCTGATAGCCTACAACTCAGAAAATCTTGATGTTGAAGACATTCCTTTAGCTCAGGCCTTTGCATCTGTAAACCCAAAAGAACAGCTTGAAAACTACGATGACGAAATTGCCGAAATCGATCTGGCTGGTGAAGATGACAAACTCAATTCTGAAGTGTCTGCACTTGCAGCTAGAGACAGCAAGGACAGTTCAGTTGATTCATTAGGAGCAAAATGGATTACTGAAAACGTTCAGAAAGGCGACAGCATCTCATCAATTTTCCAGGATCTCAGCATTCCAGCATCAACATTAGCATCAATTCTTGAAAACAAAGAAATGAAGCGCCACATCAACCGTTTAAAGATTGGTGATAAACTTTCCTTCTTAATTGATTCTAATGGTGATCTTTTAGTCTTCATCAAACCAATTTCTGACAAGGAACAGGTTCGTTTCAACAAGGTAAATACTGCCGGTTCCTTTAACTATGTCAAAGAGACACTCGATTCATTCGTAATGGATGATACTGCAACTGAGAAGGCAAGAAAACTTGCCATGACCGAGGTTGTAAAGCCTGCAGCAAATGCAGAAGACAAGACCTTAACAGCATCAAATGCTAATCCACAACCTGCAGAGCAGGCAAAGCCTGTAGCCAAGCAGGAACCATCAAGAATCACACCTCAGACCAGAGGCCGTCTTGTCGTTGTTACTGTTGCAAAGGGTGAGACCTTCTCTACTGCAGCCAACAAAGCAGGCATTACCTATTCAGAAATCAATCGTATTCTGCAGATCTTCAAGGGCAGAATTTCTTTTGCAAGAAACATTCATGCCGGCGACACTATGAGAGTTCTTTTCACAGAAGCCAAAGGCAAGGGCAAGATCTGTGCAGTTGAATTCAATCTGTCAAAAGGCGGTAAGGTTACTTCATACCTTAATACTGCAGACGGCAAGTATTACGATGAAAAAGGTCTAAACGCACAAAAGGCTACATTTGCACGTTTCCCATTCAAGTCTCGCGTAAGAGTAACCTCTCAGTTCAACCCAGGTCGCCGTCATCCAGTTACAGGTGTTGTAAGACCACATAACGGCGTTGACTTTGGTTTACCTGTAGGTACTCCAATTGTGGCACCTTCAATGGGTGTTGTTGAAAAGGCAACCTTTACCCGTTCAACCGGCTATTATATTGTTGTAAGACATTCTAATGGCCTGTCAACAGTTTATATGCATCTGTCAAAGCTTTTAGTAAGTCCAGGTCAGAGAGTTAATGCAGGTTCTGTTATCGCCCGTTCAGGTAATACAGGTCTGTCAACCGGCCCTCATCTTCATTACGAGGTACGTTTAAACGGCCGAGCTGTTAACCCATTAAGAGTTAACCTTGATTCACGCTCTGTTGAAATTAACTCCAAGGAAAGAAAAGCTTTCGCCAATAATGTTGAAAGATATAAACGAGAGCTTCATCAGAACAGCCTGATGGCAAAAAGATAATTAAAAATGGAGGTCAAATGACCTCCATTTTGCCTCGGATTTTCTAAATAGTATCTCATAGTAAATTGTGACACAAGGATCAAATCCAAAAAAACTGTCATAAACCTTGATGGAATGCGAAATATAAATTGC
>ONCB01000009.1 GCA_900316175.1 uncultured Succinatimonas sp. | reverse complement strand
TGGCGATAACTTCAGAGGTGCATGGGCAAGTGCCGATATCAAGTATATGTTCTAAAAGCTGAATATAAAGTCCATCATTTTAGGGATCTCAGATGAAAAACTCCGACATTATTTTATTTGAGATCCTTTTTTTTCAGAACATTATTCACCAAAGCAAAACATAATCAATGCTCGTCGGACTTTTAACATACCCAGGATCTTTAAAATTAATTAAGATCAATTGGTTAAGTGAAAATGTACCTAACATCGCAGAGTTCTGTAAAAGAACAACACCATCGAAGCGAGATCGAATTTTATTAAAAGATCTGCCATTATTATTCTGGCAGAACGCTAAACAACCTGTGACCTCTAGTAAAATTGCTTAAGGTCCTGGGTATGAAAAAAAATCCGAGCAAGTGGATCTTATTACCCTGACTCTTCTGTCTGACATATTTTTTGCCTCTAAGATAGGACTGCAAAAATGGAGGAACATATGTCATACAAGCAGCAGGCCATGCCTATCATGGTTAACAATTATTCAAGACTTTTTGGTGTAAAGGTAAGAATGCAGGGAACTGTAGCCTATACGAACGGCAAGGTGATCACAATTCCCAGAATGGATATTACTGATTCATTAAAAGCCAGAATCGCCTATGGCTATCTTGCTCATGAGTCAGCCCATGTACGTTTTACTGATTTTTCGATTTTAAAGGAGCCTCTGGTCAGAGATAACTACTTTATGTTTTTAATCTTCAATATCCTTGAAGACTGCAGAATCGAAAGGCTGATCTCGAAAATTTACATAGGCGTTTATGAGAATCTTGAACTTTTGAATGATTATTATAAAAAAGACTGGGAATTCTTTTTAAAAACCTTAAGTGCAAACCAGCCAATGAAAGTGCTGCTTACCTTTATTCAGTGCTATGCCCAGAGCTACAGCCAGAAATTTGATAGTTCCAGAGCGCGAGCTGCAGTTTTGTATTTTCATTTAAGAAAGAGAATTTCCGTAAAAAATCTGAATGCGATTGCCGCGATTGTTAAAACGATCTCATCTGCTGAGAATTCAAAAGCAGTTCTTTTACTGTGTCAAAGCATTATGTCGATTATAGAAAGTGAGAATTTTTCTTTCTCTGATGACAAGAGTCTGAACGTTTTTGAGGATTTGAAAAAGGACAGTAAACTAAAGTCAAAGTTTGACGAGGAAGTTGTTTTTAACAAGGCAGAAAACAGCGAACATAAAAAACGCCTTGCCCTTGAGAGCGCCAAATTAAAAATTGCATCCGGAGATGATCCTAAAAAAATCACTCCAGGAAAGAGTGTAGATGCCATTGTTGAAGAAAACTCTGCCGGGCAGGACTCTTCTTCAAGAGAGGATTTTGGTGAATTCAATGAGTGTATCTGTACTGAAGGAAGAGCCGACTTTTTAGATTCAGTAAAGGACTCCTACGCTTTAAGACAGTCGCTTTCAAATCAGATAAGAGCCTATGTTCAGGCCCACGCCATGTCTTGTGAATCAGGATCAAAGCTCAATATCAAGAGAGCTCAGTTTATTCCTTTAGGTGAAAAAAGGATTTTTAAAGATCGTATTTTACAGAAGGATTTTTCTACATCAGTCCATATTCTTGTGGATGTTTCAAGCTCAATGCTGACCCAGGACGGGTTTCAGACCTCAAGAGCAGAGGAGGCGTGCAAGGCAGCCTTAATGCTTTCACTGGCACTTGAAGGTATTGACGGTTTAAGCTCTATGGCCACCTTTTTCCCCGGTCGCAGTTCTGAATTTGAAATTGCCCTCAAGGCTGAAGAGAGAGCCTCCAGAGTAGCTGTCCGTTTTGATCAGAAACCAAGAGGATCAACTCCTTTAGCACAGGCCTTATGGCATGCCTTTGCATGCATTGAGAAGCTCAATCCTGTCAGAAATATCATTCTTGTTATCACCGACGGCATGCCAGATTCCGTCTCGAATGTAAACAACTGCTTTACCTATGCAAAGGAACACAACATAGAAATATATGGTCTTTCAATCCGATCAGAGATGATTAAGAAAGTATTTTCAAATGCGATTATTTTAAATAATGCAAAGGAACTGTCAGGATCAGCTTTCAAACTGTTTAAGGAGCTGTTCGCTGTGCATAACAGTCAGATTCTTGAATAAATATTCATATCTTTAGTTAAGCTCCTATAGTCTCGTGATTTTTAAAAATGCGGAAAAACTCAAAAAATGGTAGAATTGTCACAAGTTTTTTTGAGGAAAATTCATGTTACGTAGCGATTTTAACTTTGATCTGCCTTTAGAACTGATCGCCGATTATCCAAGCAAGGAGAGAACCTCCTGCAGAATGCTTTGTCTGGATGGTAAAAACGGTACTCTGTCAGACAGACATTTTTATGATTTAAAAGACTTTTTAAAGCCTGGGGATTTACTTGTATTTAACAATACCAAGGTAATTCCTGCAAGAATGTATGGAAAAAAGGAAACTGGCGGTGCGGTTGAATTTTTAATTGAACGCCTGGTTTCAGAATCTTCAGCCTTAAGTCATATCAAGGCCAGCAAGGCTCCAAAGGAAGGCTGCATTTTACATGTTGACGGTGGCTGTGATTTAAGAGTTACCGGCCGTGAAGGCGATCTCTTCAAAGTGGAAACTGTTGATGGAGAATCTCTGCTTGAAATGCTTGATAAGGTTGGCCATATTCCTCTGCCACCTTATATTGACAGACCTGATGAGTCATTAGACAGAGAACGTTATCAGACAGTTTATTCAAAGATCCCAGGTGCAGTAGCTGCACCGACAGCTGGTCTGCATTTTGATGAAAAACAGCTTGAAGATCTTAAAAAGATGGGGGTAAACATGGCTTTTGTCACCCTTCACGTTGGTGCCGGAACCTTTCAGCCGGTGCGTGAGGATGACATCTTAAAGCATCATATGCACAAGGAATTTGTTAATCTTCCTGATGATGTGGCTGAAGCTGTAATTAAAACCCATGAAAACGGTGGCAGAGTAATTGCTGTGGGTACTACAGCCGTAAGATCACTTGAATCTGCAGCTTCTTATGCTAAATCTATTGGTGCAGACAAGGAAATTACTGCCTTCTCAAACGATACATCAATTTTTATTTATCCAGGTTACTCCTATCAGGTTGTTGACTGTCTTATCACTAATTTCCACCTTCCAGAGTCAACCTTAATCATGCTCGTAAGTGCTTTTGCCGGCTATAAAAACACCATGCAGGCATATAGCCATGCGGTTGCGGATAAATATAAATTCTTCAGTTACGGAGACTGTATGTTCATTACTAAAAATGAAGATGCAAAAAATGATCTCCCTCCATCAGCAAAGGAGTAATACCCCATGAAATTTGAGGTTAAAAAGCGCTGCGGTAAAGCTCGTTTAGGTCAGATGGTATTTGACAGGGGAACTGTACGTACCCCAGCATTTATGCCGGTAGGCACACTTGGTACTGTAAAGGGCCTGAGACCTGAGAATGTTGAAGAGTTAGGTGCAGATATCCTGCTTGGAAATACCTTCCATCTGTGGCTTCGTCCTGGAACTGATGTGATTAAGGCTCATGGTGATTTACATGACTTTATGAACTGGAAAAAGCCTATTCTTACAGATTCTGGCGGTTTTCAGGTGTTTTCTTTATCAGATATCCGCAAGGTTACTGAAGAGGGCGTAAATTTCCGTCATCCAATCAATGGCTCAAAGCTCTTTTTATCTCCTGAAATCTCAATGCAGATTCAGCATGATCTGGGTTCTGACATTGTTATGCAGTTTGATGAATGCATTGGTCTTCCTGCAACCGAAAATGAGATGGCAAGAGCAATGAGACTGTCTCTACGCTGGGCTGAGCGCTCAAAACGAGAGTTTGAACGTCTTGGCAATCAGAATTCTCTGTTCGGTATCATTCAGGGCGGTTCAAATGAGAGATTAAGAGAAGAGTCTTTAAAGGGGCTTACAGATATCGGTTTTGACGGATATGCCATTGGCGGTCTGGCTGTAGGTGAGCCAAAGGAAGTGATGTATAAAGCTTTAAACCATATTGCTCCTTTAATGCCTGAGGATCATCCAAGATACCTCATGGGTGTAGGTACACCAATGGATATTCTGCAGGGTGTGCTAAACGGTGTTGATATGTTTGACTGCGTGATGCCTTCACGAAACGCCAGAAATGCGCATCTGTTCACCTCAAAAGGTGTGGTCAGAATCAGAAACAGCAAGTACGCAATGGATACCTCTCCATTAGATGAGAACTGCAGCTGCTATACCTGCCGCAACTATTCAAAGGCTTATCTGCATCATCTTGACAAGTGTCATGAGATTTTAGGTGCGCATCTGAATACTCTTCATAACCTGCATTTTTATGAGCACTTTATGGCTGATATCCGTAAGGCAATTGAAGAGGACAGACTAGAGCAGTTTGCTGAGGAATTTTACTCAGTTTACGGAAGACCTGAGATAGAAACTGCAAAAGGCCTTTAATGAAAGTGGCAGAAAAACAGTAACATTGCAGTTTTGTGATATACTCAAGAGCAGAACGCCTATCTATATAGTATAGTACATTGTTTTTTCAGACTCTGTACGGTTTTATAAACAGGATACAGTTTCTTCTTGAAATTTAAGCTGTAAGCCCTTATGTAGGAATAAAACCGCATGGTTTTATTCTGGCGATAGAAAAGTTTTTTTTAACTACAGGAAAATAAACATGAATATTATTTCAGTTGCAAATGCAGCAGAAGCTGCTTCAGAGAGCGCTCAGGCAAATGGCGGAGATATGAGCATGATTATTGTACTGACAATCTGTATGGTTGTTGTGTACATTCTTTTCATGCGTCCAAATGCAAAGAAGCGTAAGGAAATGCAGAATCTTTTAAACAATCTTGCAGTTGGTGATGAAGTTTTAACCAACGGTGGTATTGCAGGCAAGATCAGCAAGCTTCCAGACAACAAGGAATACGTATTAGTAAGCGTATCTTCAGGTGTTGTAATGCAGATTAAGCGTAACTACATCGTAGCTGTTCTGCCAAAGGGCACCTTAGAAGCAATTTCAGTTAAGTAATTGTAATTTATACATATCAAAGCCACAAAGCGCAAGCTTTGCGGCATTTTTCATTTATTGGTAATTAAAGTGTTAAATAAATTTCCTCTGTGGAAAAACATCCTGGTGTTCCTGTGTATCGGCATCGGATTTTTCTTCGCACTGCCAAGCCTGTATGGTGATGATCCTGCCCTGCAGATTTCCGGTACTCATGGTATTGAAATCGATCAGGCAAAGGCAGATGAGATTACCAATCTGTTATCTTCAAAAGATCTTAACGTATCAAGCGTTGAACTTGAAAAAGGTCAGCTTTTAATCCGTTTTGACAACACAGATGTTCAGATTGCAGCAAAAGAACTCGTAAGCTCAACCTTAGGTTCAAACTATATCGTAGCTTTAAACCTTGCTCCTGCAACTCCAAACTGGATGAGATCTTTAGGAATGCATCCATTAAAGCTCGGTCTTGATCTTCGTGGTGGTGTTCACTTCCTGATGGAAGTTGACATGGAAGAGGCCATGAAGAAGATGAGAGCTCAGCTTACCAATGATTTCAGAACTGAGCTTAGAAATCACAACATTCGCCTCACCGGTGCAAGAGCTGAAGGCGATCATGTAACTGTTGAGTTCAGAGAAAAGTCAATTCGTGACGAGGGCAAGAAGCTTTTAGAGTCTCGTCATCCTGACTTCATTTTTGAAAACGAAGAAAGAGACGGCAAGTACTTCCTCCGTGCCACTATGACTCCTGCAAAGCTCTCAGATATGAGAACCAATGCAGTTGATCAGAACATCAACATTATCCGTAACCGTGTTAATGAGCTTGGTGTTGCAGAACCATTAGTTCAGCGTCAGGGTGCAGAAAGACTGGTTGTTGAACTTCCTGGTGTTCAGGATACCGCAAGAGCAAAGGAAATTTTAGGTGCTACTGCAACTTTGGAATTCCGTCTTGTTGACAGCGGTGCTGATGCTCAGGCTGCAGCTGCAGGTCACGTACCAGCAGGCGATGAGGTAATTTATGATGCTCACGGTTACCCTGTGGTTGTTGCAAAGCAGGTTGTTTTAACTGGTGATCATATTACCGGTGCAGAAGCATCTATGGATGAGAACAACCGTCCTCAGGTTAATATCAGCCTCGATTCACGCGGCGGTTCAATCATGTCTGCCTTTACCAAGGATCACATCGGCAAGCCAATGGGTACCAACTTCATTGAGTTTACTGTAATTCCATCAGATGATCCTAATGCTCCAAAACCAGGTGAGCCTGGCTACAAGCCAAAGTTCAAGAAGGTTGAGCAGATGATTAACGTGGCAACCATTCAGGCCCGTTTAGGTTCAAACTTCCGTATCACAGGACTTGATTCTCCAAAGGAAGCTCATAACCTTGCACTGCTTTTACGAGCTGGTGCCCTGATTGCTCCTATTCAGATTGTTGAAGAGCGTACCATCGGACCTTCACTTGGTCAGCAGAATATTGAAAATGGTATGAAGGCAATGGCTTATGGTCTGATCTTCCTCGTAATTTTCATGGTGTTCTATTACAAGGGCTTTGGTATGATTGCAAACCTCGCTCTTATCTTTAACCTGGTGCTTTTAGTTGGCATTATGTCTTCTATTCCTGGTGCAACCATGACTTTACCTGGTATTGCCGGTATTGTGCTTACTCTTGGTATGGCGGTTGACGCCAACGTTCTTATTTATGAGCGTATCAGAGAGGAAATTCGTCGAGGCACTCCAATTCAGACTGCAATTCATGAAGGTTATGCAAGAGCCTTTGTTACCATTGCAGACTCAAACATCACCACATTTATTACCGCTTTAATTCTGTTTATGGTTGGTACCGGTGCTGTTAAAGGCTTTGCTCTGGTTCTGATGATTGGTCTTGCCAGCTCCATGTTTACTGCCGTAACTGCATGCCGTGCAGTAGTAAACATCATCTGGGGCGGTCGCAACCTCAAGAAGTTAAGCATTTAGGAGACAGTTTAAAATGATGCAGTTTATTAAAGACACTACTGTCATTCCTTTTATGAAAATAAAGGGCATCGTAGAAATTCTCTGCGTTGCTCTAGTTGTTGGCAGTATTGTCTGCATGTGCTTTAAAGGTCTTAACTGGGGTCTTGATTTTACCGGCGGTATTGTAGTTGAAACTCAGTATACCAATGGCATTGATCTTGAGTCAGTTAAGAAAGCTTACGCAGAGCAGGGCATTGTAGGCACAACTCAGCACTTTGGTTCCCAAAGAGACGTTTTAGTGCGTGTAGCTCCTAAGGATGGTCTTGATCAGGAAACTGTAACCGGTAAGGTTATGGCAGCTTCAAGAACTATCGATAAGGATGTTAAGTTAAGCCGTTCTGAATACGTAGGTCCTGCCGTTGGTGAGGAACTTGTTGAAAGTGGTGTGATTGCAATTGTGGTTTCACTGCTTGCAATTCTTGCTTATATCGCATTCCGTTTCGAGTGGCGTATGGCTACCGGTGCAGTTATATCTCTTGCATATGACGTGATTGTGGTTTTAGGCTGTTTCTCAATCATGCAGGTTGAGTATGACCTTACAGTTCTTGCTGCAGTTTTAACCGTAGTAGGTTACTCACTGAACGATAAGATCGTTGTATTTGACAGAATCAGAGAAAATGCGGTTAAGCTTCCAAGAAACGTTGAAATTCAGAGATTATTTGATGTTTCTTTAACTCAGACCCTCTCAAGAACCATCATTACATCAGGCACAACTTTGATCACTGTTGTAAGTTTGATGATTTTTGGCGGTGAAATGATATATGGCTTCGCTTTAGCATTGTTTGTTGGTATTGTATTTGGTACTATTTCCTCAATCTATGTGGCTTCTACCTGGACCTTACTTTTAGGAATTCAAAGAGAAAATCTGGTTCCTAAGAAGGTTGAGCGCAAGGAGACAGATGGTTTTGAAACCATGGACTAAGTATTAAGCGAACTTAAATGTTTAAGAATTTTAAAACCCGTTTCAAAACCCTTGAAACGGGTTTTTTATCAGTTGCTGTTATAGCTGCAGGTGTTAACCTTGGGGGCTGTTCACTGAATTCAGCCTCTACGGATCTGTATGGACCTTTTTCGGTTCCTGCAAAATACACATTTGTCATTGATCCTCCAGAGAAGGAATCTGAGCGCAATCAGTCCTGGCTTCTGACCGGATTTCAGACTCTTGAAGGAGCGAATACTCCTGATGAGCGCGCATCAGTTTACACAGGCTTAGGTTTTGTATATGAAGAGCTTGGATTAAACTTTATTTCACGCTACATGTACATGAATTCAATTGTCATGAATCCAAAGAATCCAGATGCTTTTTCTCATTTGGGGTATCACTTTACTTTGTCAGACAGAATTGATGATGCAGTTGAGTCCTATTCAGCACTGCGTGAGCTTGAAAAAAACTCCAAGAATCGCTACAGCTATCTGGATTCAGCATTTACCATGTATTACACAGGACATAATGAAGCTGCCAGTGAAGACATAGAAAAGTATTATTCAGAGGCTTCATCAGATCCCTATCATATGCTTTGGCGTTACATCATTCAGTCAAAGTCAAAAGGCAGACAAGAGGCGTTGGAAGATTTAAGAGCTTCATATAATACTGCTCTTGACGCAATTTCAGAGAGTGGGGATAAAAAGCGGGACTGGGGATTCAATCTTGTGGAGTTGTACCTTGGAATTATGTCTTATGATGCTCTTTTTGACGATATTAAAAAGAGTATTGATGATGATGAGACTTTCCAGTCGCATCTTTGCGAAGCATATTTCTATATTGCCAAACTTGAGCAGGAAAAGGGGTACGATAAGCTTTGCTACGATTATCTGACTCTGTGCCTTGCCACATTAAAATATAATTTTATTGAGTACAGGGCTGCAAAGCTTGAGGTAAGAAATTTAAAGAGGCGCTATCATCTTTTGAAAAAAGAGCAGGAAGATGCATCTTTAGATTAACTGTTAAAGGATTTACTTTATAGCCATCTGATTTTCAGATGGCTTTGTTTTTGTAGAAAAGCCTTAACTGTCATATAATGAGCAAAAGGTGGTTTTATGGCAGAAGAATTTGAAGAAAAAGCAGTAGATCTGACTGCAGAGGAAATTAAATCTCTAAAAAATCAGATGATGGAGAGTGATGATTCACTTGTAATGAGTGAATTCTTTAAAGCCCTTTCAGATCCTACAAGACTTACAATTGTGCATGCACTGCTGCTTCACAAGTGGCTGTGTGTAACAGATATTGCCTCATTAGTCGGTCTTAGCAAGTCTGCTGTATCTCATCAGCTGGCTTACATGCGTATTAACAAGCTGGTTCGTGTAAGACGTGACGGAAGAAAAGTCTTTTACGCACTTGATGATGCTCATGTTGAGTCTGTTTTTGCAATGGCCCTTTCACATATTAAAGAATAACAACTAAATCCTATGGAAAAACCAGTTTATTTTGATTATGCTGCTGCCACACCAACCGATCCACGTGTAATAGATGTGATGGTTTCATGTTTAAAACAGGATGGCACTTTTGCCAACCCTCATGCCAAAGATCATGTATACGGATGGGAAGCTGCCGAAGCTGTTGAGAAGGCTCGTGAAGAAGTATCATCTTTAATCGGCTGCAGTCCGATGGAAGTTTTCTTTACCTCTGGAGCCACCGAGAGTAACAACCTTGCCATCTTTGGTTTAGCTACAGGTTTAAAGGACAGTGGGGACACAAGAAAACACATTGTAACCTCAAAGATTGAGCACAAGGCAATTTTAGAGGCCTGTGAACTGCTTGAAAAGCAGGGCTACAAGGTTACTTATCTTGATCCTTTAAAAACTGGCGAAATTACTGTTGAGATGGTGGAAAAAGCCATTACATCAGATACCTTTTTAGTTTCAGTAGCTCAGGCAAACAGTGTCTTAGGTGCAATCAGCAATGTGCATGAGATTGCTTCAATGTGTCATACCCACAAGGTATTTTTCCATACAGATACCGCTCAGAGCATTGGCTATGAGAAGATGGATTATGACAAATCAGATATCGATATGGTATCTCTTACCTGTGAGAAAGTCTGTGGTCCTAAGGGCGTAGGAGCCCTGTACGTAAAAAAGGCTTCTAATGTGCCATTATCAGCCCAGATCTATGGTGGAGGTCAGGAACGCGGTCTGCGTGGCGGTACTGTAGCCACCCATGAGGTTGCAGGACTTGGCAAGGCTTTTGACATTTTAAAAACTGAAGCAAAAAAGGATAAAGAGCGTTTTGCAAAGTTAAGAGCAAGACTGTTAGACGGTATCAGGGATGTAAAAGGTCTTATTATTAACGGATCTGAAACAAACAATCTGCCAAATATTCTGTCTGTATCCTTTGAAGGTGTAGACGGACATATGCTTCTTCCTACATTATCAGGAATTGCAGCTTCAACAGGATCTGCCTGTTCATCTGCAAATCTCAAACCATCATATATTTTAAAGGCCATCGGCCATTCTGATGAGCTTGCACGAGCTTCAATAAGATTAAGTTTTGGCAGATTCACAACCGAAGAGGACATCGACAGGGTAATTGAGGAAATCACTACTAAGGTGCCTGCCCTGGTAGAAGCCGGAAGTATGTGGAATGTTAAAAAGTAGATACGTCATATAAAACAGAATAAAAACATACATCAATCAATATAAAACGGATATAGCTTCATATATATCAATTTACAGAAGACAAATAAAATGATTAAAGTTCATAATTCATTAAAAGCCCCTGAAGGCACTTTAAAGGTAACTTTAGTATCTGGAAAGCCTGAAGCTCCATATGCAAAGGACAGCAAGTTTGCAGCTTCAAAGGATGGTTTTTTGGTATTTGTAGAAAAAGACGATTTCAAATGGTATCAGATGGCAGCAAGAACAGTTGCCTCCTTATGTCTTGAGACCTTTTTGCTTGTTACAGATGATGCTCTTACCTTTACAAAGAAGGAGCTTTACTGGTTCTTAACAGCACTTTATGACGGCACTCATGATTATGATGTATATACAGCCTTTGATGACGTGACCTTAGAGGAAGTCCACAATACTCTTGAAACAGTATCTGATTTTAGAGCCCTTGCTGACACAGATTCAAAGGTAAGTACTCCTTTATCTGTGGTTAATGCAGTTTTTGCAAAGATTAAGGCGGCAGCTGACCTTAAAGGGGATAAGGTATCCTTAAAGTTAATTAAACGTGGTGATGCTGAATTTGAGACATTCACTGGATTGAAGGCTGTTGGTCTTGCCTCCTTTGAAGATCCATGCATGGGTATTATTGATTTCATTCCCTCTTCAATGACAGAAGATTCTCCAGTTCAGATTGGACTTGTAGGCAAGGGTATTACCTTTGACACTGGTGGCTATTCATTGAAGCCAGAGAAATTCATGGAAACCATGAGAACTGACAAGACTGCGGTTATCTATTTGAGCGGTGCTTTAACTCTGGCAATTTTAAAGGGCCTTAAAAAGCATGTGCGTTTATATCTTTGCTGCTCAGAGAATATGGTTTCAGGCCGAGGCATGCTGCCTGGCGATATCCTTACTTATCCAAATGGCACTAAAGTTGAGATCAACAATACCGATGCTGAAGGCCGTCTGGTCTTAGCTGATGGTCTTTTAAAGGCATGTGAGGATAAGGCTGAGTTCATTCTTGATATGGCAACTTTAACTGGTGCAGCCAAGGTTGCCGTAGGTCGCGACATGTTTACAGTCATTACCCGTGACAGCGAGCTTAACCCTTCTTTAAAAAAGGCCTTTGATGAGAATGATGAGATGTACTGGCAGTTGCCTTTAGCCTCTTATCACCGTCGTTTCCTTTCATCTACCCGTGCTGATATGACAAATTCAGGTCATGGTGATGGAGCACCTGGTTCTTCAGTTGCAGCATCCTTCCTGTCTGAGTTTGTAAACCGTGATATTCCATGGGTACACATTGATCTTTCATCTGCTTATCTGCCTTCAGGCTCCCCATTTTTAGCATGCGGTCCTACCGGCAGTACTATACTTGGATTAAGTGAGTTCTTAAGAAGCTAGAAGGTACGTTTATGTTTAAAAAGATCGTGATCCTGACCGGAGCTGGAATTTCTGCAGAATCTGGAATTCCTGTCTTCAGATCTGAAACTGGATTATGGGAGCAGGAAAGGGTAGAGGATGTTGCAACCTATGAAGGATTTGCACGCAACGCCAGAAAGGTTCACGACTTTTATAACAAAATGAGAAAATCAATTAGAACCAAAGAGCCAAATCCTGCACATCTTGCGTTAACCAGACTCCAGAGTGAGTACGCACAAAAGTTTGCAGCTGATGTTACCATCGTAACGCAGAATATTGATGATCTGCACGAAAAAGCTGGGTCCAAAGACGTTATTCATATGCATGGAGAGCTCAATTCCATTCTCTGCGAGCACTGTCTTGGAAGATATGAATATCATGATGACAGTTCTTCTGACACAGAATGTTCGCTGTGCGGACATAAGGCTCTGCGTCCTGACATTGTATGGTTTGGTGAAATGCCCTATCAGATGGAACTTATAGAAAAGAAGCTTTTTGACTGCGACCTCTTTATTTCCATCGGAACCTCAGGTGTGGTTTATCCTGCAGCTGGTTTCTGTTCAGTTGCCAAGTCTACCGGCGCTTACTGTGTAGAGTTTAATCTTGAAAAGTCAGCCGTTGCCTCTAATTTTACCAGAGGCATCTACGGCAAGGCATCGGTTACAGTGCCAGCCTTTGTGGATGAACTGATAAAAACAGGAACTTTTTCTGAAGAATAAATAACGTTTTTAACAAATAAGCTTAAATCTGTTATTGTATAAGACTCAATGCAGGAACCACTTTGAGTCTTTTTTTTATTGATTTATTATTTGAATTACAGGTAAATTATGTTGCAGATGCTGTGGCCGGTGCTCTTGGTTATTGTGGCCAACGTTTTTTATAATATTTGTACAAAATCTGCTCCTCAAAATATAAATCCTTACGCCATGCTGATGGTCACATATTTTGTGAGCGCAATTGTAACCGGCGTACTGTTTTTATGTTCTCAGTCTTTAAGTTCAGTTCCGGAAGAACTAAAGAAGCTTAACTGGACCGCTCTTGCTCTTGGTTTTTCCATTATTGGACTTGAGTCCGGTTACATTTATCTTTTCAGGGCAGGATGGAAGGTTAGTGCCGGATCTGTGGTATGCAATATCTCTCTTGCCGTAGTGCTACTGTTTGTTGGATATTTTTTATATAACGAGACAATTTCATTAAAGCAGATGCTTGGTATTGCTGTTTGCGCTGCAGGTCTTTATCTTATCACTTTGTAAAAATAAAAATCCGCAGTCAGATGCCTGATTGCGGAGCTTAAGTGTTAATCTGGAAAAGCCTGAAATTTTAAAACAGTTTATCTTCTGATACTCTCCTGCAGTTTACCTGGATTTGCTATCAGAAGCTTCTGATAGATCGTATAGAGGATCTCGTCTCTTCTTTCCTTTGGCAGTGCTCTGAATTCTCTTAAAATGTCATTCCAGACAAATCTGTCAAGATAAGTTTGAGTGTTTAGTTTCCCGATCTTTTTAGGTGTCTTTGATCCGCCACCCTTATTTTTGAAAAACAACATAAAGGCTCTCCCAAAATTTTTTATCTTACATATTTAGCTTAGGTGCTCAAGCGCCATTTTTAAAGGAAATTGAGCATTAAAAATTGTAACTGCTTATAGAAATATACAATTTTGTTGCAAAGAATAGTCATAAGTGCTCAAAATCGTGTCATTACTGATATAATTAGGAGTTTATAACCAAGACTTACAGCTTATAAATCGGATAAATCCAGAAACATAAAAAATGCTGTCAGAAATTACTTTTTATTTGGATTTTTAAGGTTTCAAGTTCAATTTCTTCTGATTTTAGAAAAATTGATTACTTTTGCCTTACATTGAGAAAACACATGACATCTGAAAAAATCAATTTAATGAGCATGTCCCCACAGGAGCTGTCAGAATTTTTTGTCTCCATGGGGGAAAAATCTTTCCGTGCCCAGCAGATCATGCGCTGGATTTATCAGTTTGGCGTGACTGATTTTGATGAGATGTCTAATCTCAATAAGGTTTTAAGAGCAAAATTAAAAGAAACCTGTGTTGTAACCGCACCTGAAATCGTGACTGAGCAGAAAGCTTCAGACGGAACAACCAAATGGGCTCTGGATATTGGAGATGGACAGCTTGTAGAGACTGTGCTGATTCCAGAAGCAGACAGAAATACCTTGTGTATTTCCACTCAGGTAGGATGTCCTGTAAAGTGTGCTTTCTGTAGAACCGGTGCACAGGGATTCAACCGCAATCTTACCGTAAACGAGATTATCGGTCAGGTCTTCCGTGCTGCCACCCGTGTGGGTTTCAGCAAGAATGAAGAGTACAAACCTATTTCAAATGTTGTAATGATGGGAATGGGCGAGCCGCTTTTAAATCTTCAGAATGTTATGAAGGTTTGTGACCTTTTACTTTCTGATTACGGTTTTGCTCTGTCCAAGCGTCGTGTAACCGTATCTACTTCTGGTGTAGCACCGGTGTTGAACAAGATTGCAGGCAAGCTTGATGTGGCTTTAGCTCTGTCCTTGCATGCTCCTGATGATGAGCTTCGCAACAAACTTGTGCCAATTAACGAAAATTACAATATTAAAGAAGTTTTAGACTCTGTCAGAAACTACATTGACAAGTCAAATGCCAACTGCGGCCGTGTAACCATTGAGTATGTGCTGCTAGATCATGTAAATGACAGTACAGAACAGGCTGAAGCACTGGTAAAACTCTTAAGAACAATTCCATGCAAGGTTAACCTGATTCCGTTTAATGAGCATGAGAATTCAGAATTCAGAAAACCTTCAAACAGCAGAATCGACCGCTTTTACAAGGTGCTCTTTGATGCCGGATTTACCGTTATCAAGCGTACCACCAGAGGCGATGAAATATCTGCAGCCTGCGGACAGCTTGCAGGTCAGGTGAAGGATAAGCTCAATAAGCAAAAAGAGATTGAGTCAGTACAGGTTTAATAAAGAATTATTTGATTATTTAAGGTAACAGTAAAATGAACAGAAGACAACGCGCCCTTAGAAATCGTCAGGATCGCTCAAAGCTTTATCGTCAGATGAAGTCTGAAGCTCAGGAACCAAAGCTTGAAGAGATTGCCAAGGAGTCTGTGCAGGAGGATGCTGCTGCAGCGTCAGAACCAAAGCTTGAAGAGATTGCTCAGGAGTCTGTGCAGGAGGATGCTGCTGCAGTGTCAGAACCAAAGCTTGATATCAATAAGGAAATCAAATCTTCTGAAGAGGCAAAACCTGCTGATTCAGTAGTTAGTGGTATGAGCTCTCAGGATGATGTTAAGGACGAAGTTAAAGAGGAAGTAAGTTCCATCGTAACTGAATCTGTTGCCTCTATTGAACAGGATGAATCTTTAGAGTCTGGTCCATCTTTCAGTGCTACTGATATTGCAAGAAATGCTTTAAAGGCAAATTATGAGCAAAAAGAAGATGTTTCTGAAACAGCTGTTACAGAAACTGCCGTACTCTCGAACATTGTTCAGGAGACCCCTGAAACCCCTGAAGCCTCTGATGATCCTGATAAAGTACCTGTTGCAACAACCCTGACAGATGAGGAAGTTCCTAACAAACCAGGTGCAATCCTGATGCATGCCCGTGAGATTTTAGGTTTGACCCAGCGACAGGTTGCCTATAAGCTCAACGCCCGTGTGAACGTAATCAGCGATATCGAGCATGATCGTTTAAACCAGGTAACAGCAATTCCTTTTGCTTCAGCTCATATTGCCAACTATGCAAGACTTGTAAATATTGATCCAAAACTGCTGGTTTCTCTTTATAAGGAAAACGTTCAGAAGGTTGTTTCAGAGCAGGCTTATGCTCAGAAGAAGAATCAGTCAGCAGAAGCATCAATGGCTGTTAAGAAGCTTGTAAAAGCAGCTCTGATAGCAATTATTGTTATTGGTGCGATCGCCTTTGGCGTATCCTACTTTGCTTCTGGTTCAGAAGAGGAGTCTTCAGGCGCTCTGGTAATTGAAGATACAGTTCAGGCAACTACAGACAATGACGGAAGTCTTTCAATTGATACAGAAAATTCAAAGATGAAGTCTAATATGGTTCCTGTTGAGGATCTTCCTGCTGTTGAAGATCCAAATACTCAGCTTGCAAAGAAGCAGGCTATGAGCATGGACACCAACGCCATCATTTCAAACCAGAATGAAAAGGCAAATGGCGAGGTATCTGATGCACAGGATTCTCTTGTGTTAAAAGGTCAGGCAGCAGTTAACGCCAATAATGGCGCTGCAATCATTGAAGAAGAGCCTTTATTAGAGGAAAACACACTTAAGACCGTATCAATTGATGATGGTAAGGTTTCCTATAAGGACAGCAAAAATCAGAAGAAGGATACTCTGTCATTAAAGACTGAAAATACCACTGTAAAGACAGAGAAGTTAAAGGCTGATGAGTCTGCAAAGAAGGCTGAGGCTGCAAAGAAGGCTGAAGCTGATGCTGCAAGACAGAAAGCTATTTCTGAAGAGAAAAAGGCTATTGAGGCTAAGAAGGCTGAAGAGCCAAAGGCTGTGGCTCTTGCCTCATCCTTAAGAGATATTTCATCTCAGGTAAGACTTTCAAAGGCAGATCCATTAGGTTCTGTAAACACTGTACAGATTAAAGTTAAAGGTGACGTATCATTAAAGATCACTGCCAATGGCAAGGTTGTAAAGCAGGGTACCTTCAAGGCCGGCGATACTGTAAGTGCTATCGGTATTCCTCCTTTTGCTGTAGGTGTAACTGACTCATCAAAGATTCAGATTAACTATAAGGGCGGAAGCGTAGCAGTTCCAGCAGCAAAGCAGGTAAAGTTCACTCTGCCTCAGCGTTAACAGTTTTTATTACGGGTAAATACTATGGAATGGCATCCAGCACCGATTGAAAGACGCAAGAGTCGTCAGATTAAGGTTGGCAATGTGCTTATTGGTGGCAATGCTCCCATATCAGTACAGTCTATGACTTCAACTGACACCATGGATGTTGAAGCAACTGTAAATCAGATTAAGGCTCTTAAAAATGCCGGTGCAGATCTTGTAAGAGTGACTGTACCTACTCTTGAAGCATGTAAGGCCTTTTCAGAGATTGTCAAAAGGGTTGATATTCCGTTAATTTCGGATATTCATTTTGACTACCGTATCGCCATTGAGTGTGCAAAAAACGGTGCAGCTGCTTTAAGAATTAATCCTGGTAATATCGGTTCTCATGAAAAGATTGAAGCAGTGTGTGCTGCTGCAAGGGATTATGGTTTACCAATCCGTGTTGGTGTAAACGCAGGATCCCTTGATAAAGATCTTTTAGAAAAGTATGGAGCACCATGTCCTGATGCCATGGTTGAAGCGGCTTTGCGTGCTGCCTCATGTCTTGATGAACACAACTTTTTTGATTATGCCTTTTCTGTAAAGGCATCAGAACTTAATCTCTGTGTCAGTGCCTATGAGCAGCTTGCCAGAGTAACTGATGCTCCTTTGCATTTAGGTATTACAGAGGCTGGTGGTCTGACTGGCGGTACCGTGTTATCTTCAATCGGTATTTCATGGCTTTTAAAACAGGGTATCGGTGATACCTTAAGAGTGTCTCTGGCCGCTGATCCTGTGGAGGAAATTAAAGTTGGCTGGGCTATCTTAAAGAGTATGCATTTAAGAACCCGCGGTGTTGATATTGTTGCCTGTCCTACCTGTGGCAGACGTGGTATTGATGTTGTTGGCACTGTAGCTGAGCTTGAAAAGAGACTTTCTGATGTAAAAGAAAGCTTCAAGATTGCTGTCATGGGCTGTGTGGTAAACGGTCCTGGCGAGGCAAGTCATGCTCAGGTAGCAGTCTGCGGTGCAGCCAATGGCAAGGCTCTAATCTATGAAGACGGCACCATGATGGGCAAGATTGAAGCAAAGGATGCAGCTGATATCATAGAAAAGCGTGTAAGAGAAAGAATTAAAAAGTAGTAAAAGGGAAAAATTAGATTATGGGTTTACTTGTTCAGGCAATTCGCGGCATGAATGATCTGCTTCCTGAAGATACTTCAGTATGGCAGCAGGTTGAAAAAGTATTACGTCAGACTATGGCTTCATATGGTTACAGTGAAGTTCGTATGCCAATTGTTGAAAAAACCAGTCTGTTCTGCAGAGCCATCGGTGAAGTTACTGATGTGGTTGAAAAGGAAATGTATTCTTTTGAGGACAGATCAGGTGACAAGCTGTCTCTGCGCCCTGAGGGTACAGCAGGATGCGTAAGATCATGTCTTGAGCATAATCTTGTTTATAACCAGGAACAGCGTCTGTGGTATATGGGACCTATGTTCCGTCACGAGCGTCCTCAGAAGGGCAGATACCGTCAGTTCCACCAGATGGGCTGTGAGGTTTTCGGTATTAACGGTCCCGATGTTGATGCTGAAGTGATAGCCCTTACTTATTCAATCTGGAAGAAGTTTGGTATCGAAAATGATCTTGAGCTGCAGTTAAACTCTTTAGGTTCAGCAAATGAGAGAGCTGCCTATCGAGAGGATCTGGTTAAATTCCTTGAGGCTCATTTTGATGAACTTGATGAAGACTGCAAGAGAAGAACTCACACTAATCCTCTGCGTGTTTTAGATACCAAGGATGAAAAAGTAATAGAAATCTTAAAGGATGCACCAAAGCTTAAAGATTATTTTGGTGAGGAAACCCGCAATCATTTTGAAAAACTATGCTCATACCTTGATAAACTTGGTATTAAGTATGTTTTCAATGATAGACTAGTAAGAGGTCTTGATTACTACAACCTGACCGTATTTGAGTGGGTAACTACAGCCTTAGGCGCACAGGGTACTGTATGCGGTGGCGGTCGTTATGATTCACTGGTTGAACAGTTAGGTGGAACTCCTACAAAGGCCGTTGGTTTCGGTCTTGGTATGGAACGTCTTATTCTGCTGTTACAGACCTTAGGAAAGGTAAGTGCCAAGCCATCAGTGGATGTTTATGTTGTAGGTGCTGGTGAAGGTTCAGATGTGTACATGCTGACAACAGCAGAACGTTTAAGAGCTGCTCTGCCAGACGCCAGAATTATGACTCACTGTGGTGGCGGCAACTTTAAAAAGCAGTTTAAGAAAGCTGACAGAGTTAACGCCAGGGTCGCTGTAATTATCGGCGAAAATGAGATAGCCAATGGTACAGTAACCTTAAAGAACATGACTGATGAGACTTTTGAACAGAAAGAATTCTCAATTGAAGATGCTGTAGCAGCAATTGCTTCAATGATTGGTCTGTAAGGTTTACATTAAAGATTTTTATTAAGAAACAATAATTTCTTACAAATTACAAGGAAGAAAAATGGACGTTTTAACAGATGATCACGAGAGAGAGCAAGTCGTTCGCAAATGGTGGTCAGAGAACTGGAAGTCACTGGCTTTAGGTATTGTTATTGCTGTTGGCGGTATGGTTGGTGTTCAGCAGTATAAGGCTTATACCTTAAGAACATCTCAGGACAAGGCTTATCAGGTTTATGCAATCAGAACTGCTCTTGCAACTCCAAATGCAACATATGAGGATGCTGAAAAGTTCGTAAGCGAGAACAGTGATATCTATGGTTCTTTAGTTGCTCTTGAGCTTGCATCTGTGCAGATCCAGAAAGGCGAATACGACAAGGCTCTGTTTAATACCCGTTACGCAATGGAAAACGGCTCAGATTTAATTCAGCCAAACGCAGCTCTTGCAACAGCAAAGATTTTACTTGAGTTAAAGAAGTACGATGAGGCCATAGCTGCATGTCAGAAGATTTCTGCAAATGCATATGCTGCAGAAAAGAATGAAGTTTTAGGCGACATTTATTTTGCTCAGGGAAAACAGGATCAGGCCCACGATGCTTATCTTGAGGCTATTTCTCAGTGCAAAGACAAGAAGATAGCCATCAATCCTGTTCTTCAGATGAAGTTTGACAACCTGATTAAGGAAGGCGAAACTCCAGCATTCAGGGAAGCGGCTAAACTGGATAAGGAAATCAGAATTTCTTCAACTAAAGTCGTAAAATAATAATTAGACTTTGGCGATACTGAACAAAATAAGGTGAAATATATGTGTAAGAAGAAGTTATTAGCACTTGTTGGCGCAGCTGTATTATCTGTTGTTCTGACTGGCTGTGGCAGTGACAAGGATTTGTTCAAGCCAGAGCCAACTCCTACTGTACGCAACCTTTTCAATCCACAGCCTGTGTGGTCTGCAAAAACTCAGGGTGTAGGCGAGTTCTACTCCCAGTTAGGACCAACCCTATTCGGTCGCAAGCTGTATATTGCCGGTCGTGACGGTTATGTATACTGCATGGATGGTTCAAACGGTGAACAGCAGTGGAGAGTTGATCTTTCAGATGAGTCAGAAAATGATCTTGCTCGTTCTACCCGTCTTTCAGGCGGTGTGACTGCAACTGCCAACTTTGTAGCTGTAGGTTCTGAAAACGGCTATCTGTACATACTGCGTGCAGAAGACGGTTCTGTATATTTCAAACTTGATATTGGTGCAGAGATTTTAACCAAACCTGTTTTCTCTGAAAGTGGTGACAAGATCTTCGTGTTAGACGGTTTCGGTCAGTTACACGGAATTGATCTTGTCAAGAAGGAGAAAATCTGGACTTCTGGCGATAATTCATCACAGCTTCATTTAAGATCACAGGCAAGACCTATTGTTATCGGTAATGAGATGGTGATTGTGGGACTTCCAACCGGTCACATTATGATGGTATCCCAGGAATCAGGTTATGTTTTAAATCAGGTTACTGTAGGTCAGGGTTTTGGTGCAAATGATATTGACAGAATTGCTGATGTATCATCAACTCCATTGCTCTTAGGTTCAAATATGTACTCAACAGCCTATAATGGTGGCTTTGTAAAGTACTCTCTTGCAGAGCACTCAATTGTTTCCCGTCTTGGCTATCATTCTTCAAAGGATATCGCCTATGATGACCTGTTCTTTGTAATCACAGGTGATAACGGCCATATTTACTGTGTAAGACGTGATAACAATGTTGAGGTATGGGCAAATACCGAGCTTACCTACAGAAATGTAACTGCCCCTACAATTTATGGTAATTTTGTGGTGGTAGGTGATTATGAAGGTTATGTATACTTCATCAACCTTAACACCGGCAAGATTGCTTCAAAGATTCAGATTGGTGAAGAGCCAATCTACCTGGCTCCAATCGTAGTTGGCAACTGTATTGTTATTTACTCTTCAAACGGTTCAGTTAACGTTTACTGCTACGATCCATCAGGAATTGTAATTGCTAAAAAGCGCTACAATGATCTTGAGATGGTAACCGGCAACACTGCAGCCTTAATCGCTGCTGATGCACTCGATTCCAACTTCGGTGCTTCCGGTATTACTCAGGAACAGTTAGAAGAGCGCAGAGCTCAGGCCCGCAAACTTGTTGCCCAGATTGAGGCAAGCGAACGTGAAGCTGAGAGACGTTATCGCGAATATCTGCAGCAGAAGGCTGAGTACGAACGCAAGGTTAAGGAGTACGAAGAAGAGAAGCGTAAGGCTCTCTCAGGCTTCGGTCTTGCTCCAGAGGCAGGAATCAAGTCTGATGAGGACGAGTACGAGTTAATTGTTGAGGAATAAATAATACTGTTGTGAAACAGCGTTAACATCCTCTTGTTTAAAATCTGCAAAGGGAGTTAATTACTCCCTTTGTCATATGTAAGCCCGCTTACAAGGACTTTTCATGAAAGTAGTAGCATTAGTAGGTTGCCCAAATGTAGGTAAATCTACTTTTTTTAATCGATTAACCAAGACAAGGGACGCACTTGTAGCAGATTTTCCTGGTCTTACTCGTGACCGTAAATATGGTCGCGCTCTGTATGAAGGCAGAGAATATGTAATTATCGATACAGGTGGTATTGCAGAAGATGCAAAGAATCAGCCAGAGGAAGTTACTGTAAGAATGACCAATCAGGCACTGCTTGCCATTGACGAGTGTGATCTGGTGCTTTTTATGCTCGATGCAAGAGCTGGTATCCTTCCTGGAGACTACAAGGTTGCTGACTATATCCGCCGTTCAGGAAAGAAGTGTGCGATTATTGCCAACAAGGTAGATGGTCTTGATCCGGAAACTGCAGGCGCCGAGTTCTATGGTTTAGGCCTGGGTGAAGTTTACCCTACAGCTATTGTTCACGGCCGAGGTGTTAACAACGTACTTGAGGACGTTATTGCTCCATTATTACGTGAAGAGGGGCCTTTAGACTGCGACTTGTCAGTAGAGGAACTTGAAGAACGTGAAAGAAAGGAAGAAGAGGAGCAGTATGCATTGTGGGAGGAAGGTTACAACTTCCTTGAGAATGTACCTGTAGATGTTGTTGGCGGCGGTTTTGACTGGCACGGCCACAAGGAAAAGTTCCGTGCCCGTATGAAGGGTGAGGATGTTGATTCTGGTGCAGAGGACAGCCGCAGTGTTCCATTTGCAGATCTTCCTGTAAAGTTTGCAATTGTTGGTAAGCCAAATGTTGGTAAATCAACTCTGACTAACCGTCTGTTAGGCGAGGACAGAGTGGTTGTTGCCGATCATCCAGGTACTACCCGTGACTCTATCTATATTCCTCTAGAACGTGACGGCAAGAAGTACATCGTTATTGACACTGCAGGTGTTAGAAAGAGACGCAAGGTATCTGAAGACATTGAAAAGTTCTCTATTGTTAAAACCTTAAAGGCAATTGAAGACTGTAATGTTGCACTTTTAGTGATTGATGCAAGATCACATGTTACCGATCAGGACTTATCATTACTTGGCTTTATTTTAGAGTCTGGCAGATCACTTGTTATTGCTGTTAACAAGTGGGATGGTCTTGATGTATCTGTAAAAGATGAGATTAAGCTTGAGCTTAATAACCGTTTGGGCTTTGTGGACTTTGCAAGAGTTCACTTTATCTCAGCTCTGCACGGAACCGGAGTAGGTCATCTCTTTGAGTCAATTGATGAGGCCTATGAGGGTGCTACCACCCGTCACAGCTCATCACTGTTAAACCGAATTTTAAGAGCTGCAATTGAAGAGCATGAACCTCCAATTTCTGGTGGTCGAAGGATCAAGCTTAAGTATGCACATGCTGGCGGTTATAATCCACCAAGAATCATTATTCACGGCAATAAGGTTTCAAAGGTGCCTGATTCATATAAGCGCTATATTATCAACTGCTACAGAAAGTCACTTAATATTATGGGTTCACCTGTAATTATTGACTTTAAGGAAGGCGATAATCCATATGCAAATGAAAAGCCAGCACAGAAGCGTCAGACTCAGTCTCAGATGAGAGCAGAGAAGCGTCAGGCCAAGATTGAGCGCGAATATGCCCGATCAATGAAGTCTACAGGCTTTGATAAGGCCGAAAGAAAGGCAATTGCTCAGGCTAAGAAGGAAGGTACTGGACTGGTGCTGTCACACCGTCCTAAAAAGACCTCACAGCCAGCCAAAAAGGCTGCACCTAAAAAGAAGTAGCAGCCTTTAGATCTCAAATAATAACGCCACTTTTAAAGTGGCGTTTTTTATCAGTTATTCATACCTCTTTTCAAAGACCTGCTGAGGATCAACATAGTCATTCTTTTTGAGTTTTATCAAGCTTGGCAGAGGAGGGGCCTTAACTCTCTTGGTATCAATGCCCAGCATTCCGTTCTCATAATATTTGTGGTGCTCTCCGATAATATAGTGAGGAGTGTGCTTGTAAAGAATCTTGGCCTCTTCAAGGAACTCAATGGCAATATCAATGATTTCTGATACCTTTGACAGTACCAGTTCCTCATCAAGAGAGTTGTACAGAGTTCTTGTAGCAATAATAAAGATTGTCTGCAGAGTACCATCCACACAGTCACCAATGAAAGATGTTTTTTCCATCTTGTGGAGATCGGTAATAATTTCAGAAACCATCTCAAAGAGCTGAACATAACCAGTCCTTGAAGTTGCTTTCTTTTCAAGAACATTCTGCAGTCTGGAAATAACACTGTCAAAGAGATCATGATCAAACAGAGCTTCAAGCTCTTCCATATTGACATTGATTCTGGTGGTAAGCTCATTATTTATGTAATCTCTGAATTTTGACTTGTCAATAACAGCACGGTTATCAAAATTGAGATCATAAGAGTGCTTTGGTATGGTGTTGTCAATTTTTACGCCGTCAGCACAGTTATGGCAGGTTACATTTTTGAATTCACGCTGGAATACGCCGAGGATAAAGCCGATATTTCTTGCGGCAATCTTAAAGTAGTAACCGGTTTCAAATGGTCCGCCAAAATTACCTTCAACCAGTGCATCGGTCACGTATGATCCACCTTTATCTGATGTACCATGCTTCTGATAGAGGGCAGTATACTTCGAGTGAATACTTTCAGTACCATATTTTTTGCCGTTATCCAGACCAAACAGATACAGGTTTTCAAATCCCAGGTACAGAGCACCTGACACACCTAAATTACCAACAAGAGGATTCATCATCTGAATCAGCTTGATGTTCTGTATTTCCTTAATCTGTCTGAAGGCAAAGGTATAGAATGGTTCATCCAATTTACCAAAAATTGCAGTATGGGTGAACTTGTCAAGTGTATTAGGGTGAACAACATCCGATGCAAGCAGAATGATGTCATCAAAGAAGTGTTTGTCAGGAATTACATCTAATGCCTGTCTGATTTCAGGTGTTCTTTCCGTGCAGGCATAAAAATCAGGTTTGATACCAGCATGATAGAGGGTGTCAACAGCTGTACCGCAGGCGATAATAATTGCTTTATCCTGGTTCTTTCTTAAGAAAGGAATGTCATTATCTAAAGAAGGACCTGAGCCTATGATAAAAACTGGTAAATTTTTGTATTTCTTATCAAGTTTCTTTCTGAAATCAACAAAGTGTTTGCCTGATACAATGGCATTGCACGCATGGCTTGCACCGAACAGATGATCATCAAAGAAGCCTAAACCGGTGTGAACGGAGGTATACTCCTTTTTGATAACCTTGGCAATTTCTCTGATTTCCTTGGTAAAACTGTGAACAATGCCAAGGTAGCTTCCAGAGAGGAAGCGTCCGTGCATTTTGTAGTACTGTTCCATGTCAATATAGAACTGTTCTGGTGTCTGCCCAAGCATCAGATGAATACCAAAGTGGTTTTCCTCAAGATAATCAAGCAGGTTATCCCATGCAAAGGTATGGAGGGATGCAAAGAACATATCAAGATCTGGTTCTACCAGAATCAGATTTGCAATTTCAACACGCTGATACAGTTCTGAAAGCTGATAGCCAAGTCCCACACCGAACATAAAACAGTTAGGAACTGATTTTAATTCCTCTATGGTGGCCTTACGGTTACGCTCTACACTTTTTTCAATCTTAATGGTGGCGTTTTCGTATTTGAAATGAATCTGTCCTAACGGATCCCATTCAGGATCGTAGCGGATCTGAGATAGTCCGTTTTCCTTTAAAATGTACTCAATCTGTATGCGGCACAGTGCGAACGGATCTAAGGTTTTATAAACAATGTTGTGAGTGTCGATAAACTCAAGATTTGGAATTCCGTTGCCAGTACAGAAAAATTCCATTGTCTTTTTGGGGCGGTAGTTTTCGAATGTTTTTGCCACATCCGGCATATGCTTTTTAAAGGCTTCAATATTTGCTGCAAATCTGTCGATTAGAAAGTCTGCCATATTTGCCTGGATTTCCTGAAGTTCCTTGATTTTTTCCATATCAAAGGAGTCAAGACCTCCAAGGGCCTTTGCAAGATTGTCTAAATCATATGCCTCATTGAGCATTGCCTCATTATTGTCTGACATATAAATACCTTAGATAGTTAGGTTGTAATTATGATTTATTTGAAATATTGAAAGAGCTGGTATTTGCGCTCTGCTTAAACTGATTATACTTGTTTGAAACAGCATGGCGAACTCGTACACCTTTGTATTCTTCGCCTGTTTTTGCTCTTTCAACTGCAAGGAACTTTACCTGTTCTTTGATATGCTCTGAGTAGGCTCTGGCAAACTCCTGAGCCTTTAACAGATCTTCTTGTGAAAGAGAGTCTTTCATCTGCACAAGTTCCTTTAAAAGAGCCTGTGAGCGTTCAATATAGTCGACAGCAAAATCGAAGCGGTTTTTTTCCATTTCTATTGAGATGGAATTCTCCGCTTCTGTTATTTTCTGAATGATTTCGTCAAGAGTCATTTTATCTCCATACTAAACATGACCGCTTGCCATACTCTCCGCATTATTAAGTTCGACGTTCCACTGCTCCTGAGTACGTTTTGAGCTTGCTTCCTGCTGGGCTGAAACAGGAATCGAGTCCCAGGCTTTTTTGATTGGCATCAAAGTGCGAATAGCATTATCAATTGGCTGAATAATTACGCCTAAAGAGGCATCAGCAAGCTGATCGATTATGTATGAGTATAAATCATATAGACTCTGAGCTATAGACTGACTTTGTGAAAAATCTAAGGTACTACGCAAATATTCAATAATTGCAGTAGCTGAAGACAGTTTTTTTGCCTTTAGAGCCAGATCTCCTCGTTCAATTGCGCCCTTTGCCTGAGCCATACGCTCATAGGCACCCTGAAAAAGCATCTTGGTTACATAGTAAGGATCGGCTACGGAAATTTCCGCGTTTACATTAGTTCTCTGATAGGCTTTAAGATTACGGCCGTACATAGATCTCTCCTTGCATAAAATAATGTGCAAAGTGGCATTAATTTGCCACCTTAGGGAATTTTTTATTTATAAGCAAGAAGAGTGCCAAAATTAGGCGTCTGATTTCTGTTGCAGGAAAAATACGTTCTGGCGGGCGTGCTGAAGAGCCTTGCAGCTCTTGATGAAAGTCTGACGGCGTCTTGCACGGTTTGCCATTGAATTTTTAGTACTTAAACGATTAGATTTCTTCACTTTATATACCTCATTTAATCTTTAGACGAAAAAGTTTAGCAGAAAAATCCATATGATAGAGCATTATTTAAACATAATTGTGCGATGAATTAAAAAAATCATCGTTGAAAATTAAATTAAGTATGTTTTTTAGCTCACGCTATCACGCGGGAGGGATTGAAAATGCATTGATTTAAGGAAGGAATTTTGATAACAAGTCTGTGCTCACACAAACTACCAATAGATGCGCTTAAATCCCAATTTTACAAAAAGGCATATTTTTGCAAAAGAAAAGAAGAAGATTATTGTTTATCATATAGGTGAAAATATTAAATTTACCAACGGTACATGAATTACCATATGTGTCTGGCTGGATTGAATTGAAAAAATATTCATAATTACCATCTAATTGCATAATTTAAAAAAACGGAGTTTTCAGTGAATGTTAAGGACGCAGTAAAGCGGTTATTCAGAGGTTCTGTAAAGATTATATATAACTTACTTGCAAATCCTGTAATTCGTTCAATCGATATGAATGGAACTTTAGCTCTTAATGGTAGTGAAAAGGTTTCTACTCTGAACAGGACATCGAATAAATGTCTTTTGATTCTGTTGCTGACAATGGTTTCTGCTCAGCTTTCTATTGAGATTGTTGATGCATATGATTTTGGTGCTGGCGTAGACAAGTTTGATGATATAAGTTTATTAACAGGACTTATAGCTCTTGTTATAGGTTGTATAGGTGCTTCAAAACCAAAGCATTCTTTAATTTATATTCTGCTTTTTGCCATGATTCAGGGAGCAAGTGCCGGTCTATATGCATGTTACGATGCACTTACAGATGAAGGATATTTTTGTGCATATACAAGTTGCTGCTACTTTACATGTTTAAGTGCTATTGGCTTGTTCAGATTTACAAACATTTTAAAACGATCTTTGAAGTTTGTAATTCCAGTAGTAACACTTTTTTCCATTGGATTTGTATTTTTCATTGACTGGATTTTTGATGGTACAGATTTGATGATCCTGGATAACATTGACGCAGCGACTGTTGCCTGGTGTTCATTTTTCTGCCTGATTTGTACTGTCAATGTAACTTTGGATTTCTTCAAGTTCAAATCATTTATCAGCAGGGGAATTCCAAAGTACTATGAGTACTTTCTGGCTCTTGCCATTCTGTTCACATTCCTGTGGATGCTCTTTGAGATCATCAATGCGCTGTCTGCATATGTAAAGGCCTGGTCTTATGAGCATGAAAAGTCTTCAGGATCTGGCAGTTAAGTCTTTTGAGGACTCCTAAAACAAAAAAATAGGTATTTGACTGAACAAATACCTATTTTTTTTGTTTGTGATTATCAGCTTTAGACGCTGGAATTATTTATCTTCCATGTCAAATTGCTTGCAGTTGTCTGTTTAGGAAAACTGCGACGTATGCAGATAACGTCATAATCTGCCTCAAGTTGTAGTTCTTAAAGTTAATTATTTTTGCTGTTTTGGGAGAAGTTACTATTGACGTTGTTGTCATTATAGACAGAAAAATGTTTTGCGCCAGCGGAATTTTAAAAATAATATCAAATAGTTGCGCTATACCTCGTTTTTTTATTCGAATGTGTTTTTGAATCAGTTGACCAGTAATAATAAAATACTTTAATATCAAAGCGTTGTGTTTTATAAGGTGTATCCGGTCAAATTGGTGCAATATTGATAATTATTCACGCATCAGATGATTATATTTTCAGAATTATTAAGGCTTTTGTGATAAAATACACACAAATTTTACTGTCATTATTTTTAGTAAAATTACCCATTCACAGATCAATACTTTATAGGAACATTTCTGATGGATATCATTCTAGGATCACCTGCTGTTTCTTCATTTAGAATCGAGAAAATTACTGAGTCTTTAGCAAAAGAAGGCATCAGGATCAGCTCTATTGCCACTCATTTTGTGCACCTTGTAGATACTAAGGAAGCATTAAATGACGAGGAAAAGACTGTCTTAAACAAGATATTAAGTTACGGTCCTTCAAGAACTGAAGGCAAGGACGAGGGTGAATTATTCTTCGTTATTCCACGTGTAGGCACCATTTCTCCTTGGGCTTCAAAGGCAACTGATATTGCTAAAAACTGTGGTCTTTGCAAGATCCTGAGAATTGAGCGTGGTGTAGCTTACTACATTGCAAAGGAAGGCGGTGTATTTACTGAGGAAGAGAAGAAAGTTGTTGCTTCTTTAATTCATGACCGCATGATGGAAAATGTTCTGCCATCTTTAGAAGCTGGTGCAGCCTTATTTGAAAAGCAGTCTCCAAAGCCATTTACCACTGTGGCATTAACAACTGGCGGTATGGATGCTTTAAAGAAGGCCAATGTTGAGTTAGGTCTTGCTCTTTCAGAGCCTGAGATGGAATACCTGATGGAAAGCTTCAAGGGTATCGGCCGTGATCCTACCGATATCGAGCTTTACATGTTCGCACAGATGAACTCAGAGCACTGCCGTCACAAGGTATTTGGCGCCAAGTGGAAGATTGACGGACAGGATAAGGAAAATTCCCTGTTCGATATGATTAAGAACACCTACAAGTCAACTCCAGACTATGTGCTTTCTGCCTATAAGGACAATGCAGCTGTAATGGAAGGCTCAAAGGCTGGCCGTTTCTTCCCTAATGAAAACCACGAGTGGTCATTCCACGAAGAGGATATGCCTATCCTTATGAAAGTGGAAACTCACAACCACCCAACAGCAATTTCTCCATTCCCAGGCGCAGCAACCGG
>ONCB01000075.1 GCA_900316175.1 uncultured Succinatimonas sp. | reverse complement strand
AAATGCAGCTGTAAATCTGAAAAATCAGATAAAAGAAAAAATAGGGGGAGCTACTCCCGAATTAACGCCTGTGGAGCTGACGGCACTGCAGGATTGTTTCAACCAGAACAATCTTGCAACCAGCAGCGTTGAAACAGGAATTTAGGCAAATCTATTTTTACATATTTATATGTTTTTATAGATTTTATAAGATCTAAAATAGCGGATCCTCCTTTAGTCTTTAACACCACTTACCGCCATGATTTTTTTTCGCTTAACTATTTATAGATTTTCAACTGTAGTAAGTGCTCTGAAAGGCCAGAGCACATACTCTCCTTTTAATACCTTTTCACCATTAAAGAGTTTGTTGCAGTCTTTTTCTATATCAAGTCTTATAAATTCTGTGTCTGAAAGGTTAAAGTAAACTCTAACAAGTTTATTGAGTTCTGGGTATTTTATAATTGCAGATCTCTGGTCTTCACCTAATGTAACCTCACGGGATTTTTCTGAGTTAAGATGGCACAGTGTCTTTAAAACCTCAAGATCATGGCTATCAAGCTCTTCTATGACATCTCCTGAGTGTACTGAGCCGCCAGAGAGCAGGATCATGGCCTGAAGCACCTCATATTCATCAGTATTGGTTTTCTGATAAGGTAAATCCTTTTGTACCAGACAGTCTGGATCAAGGGTAAAAAGTCTGTTCATATACAGTCTTTTAATAACCTGATTTGTAAGTTCTCTTATTCTGCTGCGGTCACGGATAATGTCATCTGTGATCCTCATAGCATCAACAAGACCTAAAGAGGGCCACATTGGAGCATTGCAGCCTAAGATATAAGCCTTTCCTCTGCAGGCCTTTCTAATCACTTCAAGACCTCTGCGGTAGTTTTCAACTCTTGAGATGCCCCCTTTGTAGTGACTTCCCTTTACACATCCCCAGTAGCAGGCATCAAGCTTGAAGGCTGAAACCTTCATCTTATCTGTAAAGAACCTGATCACCTTTTCTATATAATCGCATACTTCCTGCTGTGAAAAATCAAGCATGTACCATGGCTCTTCTCTCCATCCTCCATAGGTTATGCTTTCAGAGCACAGCGGTTTTGAGTTTTCATCTGTTACAAAGTACTCAGGGTGACTTATAAAGAGTTCAGACTGTGATGAGGCAATAAATGGAGCCATCCACAGGGCAATCTTTTTGCCAGCCTTTAAAATGCTCTTTGAGAGGTTTTCAAAACCGTGAGGGAATTTGTCTGAGAAATTAAGCCAGTCGCCCATATGGGTCTGATAGCCGTCGTCTATCATGACATAGTCAAGATACTCTTTATCAGTAAGGGCATTGAGGTTTTTGAAGATAAGATCTTCAGAGATATTCTCATAATAGCAGTACCATGAGCACCATCCAGTAGGCAGGGGCATTTTCCTGATCTTAATGTGGGAGGCGCAAACTTCTGAAAACTCATTTAAAAGCTCATTTTGGTCAGCATGGTGCATCAGGATCACACGTTCAGCCTTCATAGGCTCATTTTTAACAGTATCGCACTCAAGTACCACTTTTATTGAGCCGTCAGAGAATATTTCAAAGCGGCCTATGTATGAGGTACAGGTAGTAAAGCCTACAAGACACCACTCATAGAGATCTTTATACATAAAAAGGTTGTAGCCCTCTCGGCTTTCCTTTACTACCTTTTTAACATAAGGCTCTCTGTCATCAGGGCATCTTGATACGTTAGCAACATTATTAAAAGTTCCAGTCACAATAGAGAGCATCTGAAAACCTTCAGAGAAAATCTTGCTCTCTCCGTTTGCGATACGGCCTTCAAATAAAATCAGGTCACCGTTTATAACATCATCTTTATGAAACTTAATTAAATACTCTGACCTGCTGCTTTTTCTGTAATCAAGTTTTCTTTCCTTTAAAGATTTTTCAAAGACGGTTTTAAATTCCTGATAAGTCATACAAACCTCTGATGGAGTACAGATTATGTTTAAGAAATCCTGTTATCTGACAGTATAAACATATAATTGTCATAAAACTTTGAAAATACTATGAAGTTCAGGAAAAATCAGGAGAGAAAAACAAGAAAACAGGCCTAAGCCTGTTTTCAAAGTGGATTTACGTTTTTTTGCTTGAATCTTTTATTTGCTGTTTGCTCTACGTACTTCAGCTGTGGTTACGCTCAGGACATCCTCAAGAACTTCAGCCTGTTCTACAGGGAGCAGCAGACCGTGGTGCTCGTCGATTCTGTCGCCGGTATAACCTGAGTTTAACTTGCGCAGGGTCTCAATAGGAGCACCTGAAAGTCTTGCAGCCTCGTTTAAGGTATGAACCTTGCCTGCTACGTCAACACGCTTGAATGCTGAACGGTTTTTGATTAAAGGCAGAGTTACACCATACTCAGATGGATGACGCATAACATCTGAGAAAGCCTTAATCTTGGTAACATATTGTCTTGCACCACGGGCAATCTTTACATTGTCGATGGTTGGCTTGACACCGGTGGCTGCAACAGCCGCCATAGCCTTTTTAACACCGTACTCGCCCTGATTGTAGGCTGCAGCAACCAGATCCCACTGACCTAAGTCTTCATACAGGTGCTTAAAGTACTTTAAGCTTGCCTCAGTGCAGGCAAAGAAGTCATAGATGCCGTCATAGTTGCCGGTTCTCTTAAGACCTAAGGTGTTAGCTGTTGATCTCATATACTGCCAGGCACCATGAGCGCCGCCGTTTGGCTTTACATGAGGATTTAAACCACTTTCAACCATTGGAATTGCTGCAAGTTCGATTGGCAGGTTCTCTTCCTTTAAACGGGTTAAAAGATAGTGTACGTAAAAATCTGAAGTTGAAAGATTTGCAACTACAGTACGGGCAAACTTTTTAGCAACAGCCTTTTCATTGGCGTTGAGTTTGAAGTCGCATAAAAAACGGGAGTCGTCAGCCAGATCTGTATTCCAGATTGACTGCTGCTCATGCAGCCTCTTCATTTCCATTTCAGAGGCGTTCTTGCTTAACTGAGCCTGACGGTTGTCTTCACAGATGCGGTTAGCGCAGGCGCTTAATGAAAGCAGAGCAGCTAACACAACAGACATACAAAGATATAAAGTTTTTCTAATCATCCTTCCCAACTTGGCTTTTGACCGGTTGTTAATTACGATAATTAGGAGAAAAAACCTTCGTCACGGATTTTTTGATCTCCTAAGGCGGCTGTCCTTGCAAGTTCATCACAGCGCTCGTTTTCAGGATGTCCTGCGTGCCCTTTCACCCATTTAAAGGTGATCTGATGACGCTGACACTGAATATCAAGCTCTTGCCATAAATCCTTGTTTTTTACAGGAGCCTTTGAGCTGGTACGCCAGTTATTGCGTTTCCAGCCTTGAAGCCATGAAGTCATACCATTCTTTACATACTGACTGTCTGTAGTGATGGTTACACAACAAGGCTCTTTAAGAGATGAAAGCCCTTTAATTACTGCCATGAGTTCCATACGATTGTTGGTCGTCTGGGTGAAGCCTTGGGCAAGTTCTCTTACATGTTCTTTATATTTAAGAATTACACCATAACCACCAGGGCCTGGGTTTCCTAAACAAGAACCATCAGTAAAGATTAAAACTTCTTTCATATGTAATCCTTATTAAAGAAGAACTTTAAGAAGCTTAAATCTTCCTAGCTTTGCAGATATCGAACAGTTAATATCTGCCTCAAATTCACAGCTTCATTATACCAAATTCAGAAATAAAAAGCTTTCTTTTATATTTCAATAAGATAATCTCAAAACATGTATAAAAAGAACAGTTTTCGCCTGTAAAAGTGTGATAAAAGTCTAACTTTATGATTTGTAAAGAAAAAAAAGTAACATTTCAGATTAGGGTAAAATATGCCTCAAAGCCCTTTGTAGATGGCGATTGAGGGGGATAAAAGTAAATAGATAACAGGTCTAATAAGTGGTTGCAAATAAGGAGTCAGATTAAAAAAATTAATATTAATATTCTGACACAACAATAAGTTAGAACATTTTTGTAAAAAAATTTTGATGTTGAATGTATAACTTATTTGTATTTAGAGAATTTTAACCTAATAAGTGGTAATTTGTTTAATTAACAAACCGCTTATATATCGCTTTCTTTCTAAATATACAGACAGATTTGAGAGTAAAAAATAGAAATTTTATGCTACTTTTTAGTGATTCTGGCTCTCTCAGGAGCATAATTTTCCACAGCCTGATTAAAGGCAGCCTTTCTGCCTTCCCTAAGTCCCCTGTCATAGGCACTCATCTGTGCTCCGTTTTTTGATCTCGGGCCTCTTTTTACCGTGATTTTAAGAGCAGGATAGTGTTTTTTAGTGTAGCCTTCAATGTCGCCTGCCTCTTTTTCTGTAAGGGCGTACTCTTCAATCTTTACGGCAATGGAGTTTAAATAGCCGTTCATAAAGGCCTTGCGGTTTTTTGATGCCACAGCAGAGAGCTCCTCTTTGAGCATTCTGGTCGGATAACGGTCTGAATCGACAAGCAGGGCTTCCTTAAAGGCTGCAGACAGAGTGCTTTTGGCTCTTTTTATGAGAGGATCATTCTCATCATGATCTTTATCCTTATAGAAAATATCGTATAGTCCATGCTCTTTTATATACGGATCAAAGTGTTTTACAATGAAGTTTTCATAAAATGGGCTGTTTTGTCTTTTTAGCTGCTCCCGGTTAACGTCGATGGCTAAAACCAGCTTTAAAATGTCATACCACACCACTTTGTCATAATCCTTCCTGGCGTTGATAAGATAGCGGCACAGGAGTGTATAAACATACTCACAGCTTTTGAGCACGGCATCAGGTCCGATGATGACAAGATGGCTTAAGGATGAGGCACTCTTTTTATAAAGAATTGACTGCACACCGAGGGCTTTTTCAAGAATGGCGCCGATTTTACCTGCCAGGGACAGATCTTTAAGTCCTGTAACAGGGTAGAGACATATCTCTCCTATCGAGCCCTCATCAAGATCAGATGCTTCAAGGCTGTATGTCTCCATAAGCTTCTGAATTCTTGAGAGGGCCATGGCTGCCTCATTAGGATTAGAGCTTTCGGACATAGCCTGCAGCTTTTTGATTTTAACGATGAGTTCTTCTTTTGTCATTTTAAATCCTTCTGTGCTCATATCTTTATTGTATCACTGCATGCAAAGTCAGTTTTTATTACCTTAAATAATCCGTTTTTAAAGCTTTTAGCGTATTTAAAGTATTTAAAGAGAGCACACATAAAGTATACCTTAAAAGATCTGAATACTTTTAACATCTGCACTCAAATTCCTGCATGCGTCATCAGTTTTCCTTTAAAAATAGGTTAAAATATAAATAAATGAGGAGATATTAAGTGATACGACAGGTTGCACTCGATACAGAAACTACAGGTAAATCAGATGACGGTACTCCAGGCGAGCACCGCATTATTGAAGTAGGCTGTGTTGAAATTATTGACAGAAAGCTTACAGGCCGTCAGCTTCAGCTTTACATCAACCCTGAAAGACCGGTTGATGAAGAGGCTTTCAATGTTCACGGTATCTCCAATGAATTTTTACAGGACAAGCCATTATTCAAAGATGTGGCAAATCAGCTGATTGACTTCATCCGCGGATCAGAGCTTCTGATCCATAATGCCAAGTTCGACGTAGGCTTCATGGACAAGGAGTGGATGCTCCTTGGCATGGACGAGACAACCAAGGATATGGCAACAGTTGTTGATACTGTGGCTTTAGCCATGAAACTCTGTCCTGGCCACCAGGTTAACCTCGATAATCTGTGTAATCTTTATGATGTGGACAGATCTGCCCGTACCATGCACGGTGCGCTGCTTGACGCTCAGATTTTAGCTGAAGTATATCTTGCGATGACCGGTGGTCAGAGATCGCTTGAATTCTCTGAAGAAGGCAGTGTAAATTCAGTCCGTTTTGTAAGACCAAATGGTGTTACCCTGCCTTTAATGGCTGTTGATGAAACAGCAAAAGCTGTACATATTGATAAAATGATTTCCCTGTCTCAGGGGAAGTGCATCAGTAAATCCTCTGATGAGAATGTCCCATCAAGAGCCGGATCAAACTGGTCTGATGAGTATGATATGGAGCTTCTTGTAAAGGGAGAGGAAGAGGATAAGAAAGTATTTAAAAAGCGCCTTTCAGAGCAGAAGAGTATGATGTCAGATAAACTCTTGTCAGATGAGCAGAAATCATTATTAAAAGAGTATCAGGACAAAGAAAAAGTTGCCTATGAGAAGTGGCTTGATGCGGTTTTAGGAAGAAAGAAATAGGAGTAAATATGCTTTCATTTAATGTACTTGATGATTTAAAAGAAGCAAGAGATGTTCTTTCAAACTTTATTGAACAGGCCGATACAAAAGAAGTAATTGAAAAGTCTGTTCAGATGGTGGTCTCTTCCATTAAAAACGGCGGCAAGATTATTTCTGCCGGCAATGGTGGCAGTATGTGTGATGCCATGCATTTTGCTGAAGAGCTTACCGGCCGCTACCGCAACAATCGTCCATCATATCCTGCCATTGCCATTTCAGATGTAAGTCATATGTCATGTGTTGGCAACGACTATGGCTATGACTATGTATTCTCAAGATTCCTTGAAGGCATGGGCTTTAAAAATGATGTCTTCTTAGGAATTTCAACCTCAGGCAATTCAAAGAACATTATTGAGTGCTGCAGAGTATGTAAAGAGAAGGGCATGAAGTCAGTACTTTTACTTGGCAAGGATGGCGGCAGGTTAAAAGATCTCTGCGATCTGCCAATTATCGTACCTCACAATGGCTATGCCGATCGCGTACAGGAAGTGCATACCATGATTATTCATATTATGATTAGAGGTATCGAGGAGCTCATGTCCAGGTAACTGCGACACAATATCCAGAATAATACCAGCTACGGCTGGTATTTTTGTTTGTGCATATTCAATCGATTTAAGTTTAAGCCAGATTCAGTCTTAATAAGAGTACTTTATAAAAACTCTCAAAATTCCCAAAGCCTGTATTTTTGAGAATTAAAATAAAAAGGCAGAAGCCACAGCTTCTGCCCTGTATGGAATTTAATGCTTTTTATTCACTCTTGTGATCGTCAGTGTCTAAAGAAAGTAACTTGAAGGTCTTATCATCAAGATTTGCCTGGAAATGATAGAGATCACGATTAAGTTTTGAGAAGGCTGCCATCCTTGAGCAATCGTCATTTCCGGCATCCTTCTTTACAAGAAGCTTCTTTTTATCCATAAATTTATAGGATATGGAGTTATCAAATGGAAGCAGTGAACAGGCATAATCCTTTCCAAAGGGAATTAAGACAGAATTGTTAAATGCAAAATCAAAGGTGCACTTTTCATCTGAGAGCATGTCGCAGCCAAAAGAGTAGAAAGAGTAGCCACTTACAGCATGAGAGATGAGGGTGGTGACAATATCCTTCTGAGAACCAAGTCGGTTTCTGTCATAAACGACAGATGTATTTTTTACGTAGTCTTCAGGCATGTAAAGATAGAATGGCACCTGATGACCAAAGACCAGCTCCTCGGGGTGATCAGAGTAGCCGATACCTCTCATATTATGATCACCGGTTGCAGCAATAAATGTATGATGCTTAAGTTCAGAATCGCCCTTTACCGCATCGATGAATCTGCCTAACTGATCGTTTGCATAACGGAAGGTTGCAAAGATAGTCTCGGTATCCTCATAAGGGAAACGGGCTAAAATCTCATCATCAAGCTTGATCTTCTGAGGGGCAACACCAGGCGGCATACGGAATGGAGGATGATTGGTAATAGAAAGGGTCATGATAAAGCGAGGCTTATCATGCTTTTCCTTTAAAACAGAGAAGGTCTTTCTGAATAAATACTCATCATCAATACCCCATGCTGACTGTGTAGCGTCCGGGAACTCTAAAAGCACCTGTGCTCTTTCAATTACCCTGTCAAAGCCTAATGCTCTCAAATATGAATCGTAGTTTCTCCAGGAGGCAGTTGAGGCTGTGATAAAGATTGTTTCATAGCCTGCATTTTTAAACAGGGTTACGATATTGCAGATATACTGCTTGTGATAGTAAGAAGAGGTAGACAGGTTAAGATCAGGAACAGACACGAGCATTCTGGTCATACTGTCTGATGTGCCGTCACCTTCAGAGAGGAAGTTTAAGAAGAAAAAGTCCTCACTGATATTGCGGCGCAGGGCTCCTAAGAGATCACGTCTTTGCTCATCATCATATGAGAGCATATGAGTACTCATACTCTCCATCACGTTAAAGACAATGTCCGGAGTGTTTTCCTTTAAAAAATCGTTTTCACGGGTGGTCTTTTTGAGCGGTTTAAAGACATTGCTGTCAGAAACCTCAATACCGTAGGCTTTATAGTCGGCAATTACGGTATCTGCTGAAACTGAAGGCAGAGTTACTGATTCTTTCTCCCACTTGTATGCCCAGTAAAAATCAAGGATTGCTGTTGGCAGGCAGTAGTTTACAGCAGGTTTGTCGCAGACCTGTGCATTTAGCTGACGCAGCGGGAAGGTGCCAAAGGAGCCTCTGATGATAACTGCAAAGAACAGAATCAGCACGAAGAACAGAGAGGATACAGAAAAGACATTTGATGGTACAGCCATCCTCTTTTCAATCCAGTTAAAGCTCTTTTTATAGATTTTTGAAAAGACATAGCAGGCAATGGCAATACCAACAGATCCTGTGAACACCGGATAGTCATTGACCACTGTTTTTAAAACCGCCATCGGATCTTCTTTGGTGATAGCAAAGATAAAGGTATCGATACTTCTGTCGTAGGTTCTGTAATAGAAATAATTGATGACACAGAAGATGCCGAGAATAAAGATCATAAGGTAGTTAAAAGGAACCATTACCTTTTTGACCTTATCAAAAAATCCTGTAGCAAAGGTCAGCATGCCTGTAATTAAAGGGAGAGCGAAAGCAATACCTATAACCTTGAGATCATATCTTGCACCTAATACAAAAAAGTTTATCTTGGCTGTATCAGGGATCTCAATGTACTGATCAAAGGCAAAAACCATAAGCATCAGCACTCTTGCAAGAGTTAACAGAGCAAAGCTTAAAAAGAAACATACAGACAGGGAAGAGAAGAGGAATTTTAAATTCTCTGCACTTCTGTTGGAAATTTTAAATGAAAATGCCATATAACCTTTCTTTGTAATCTTTAAATGACTTACAGCAATCTTATGCAGGTTGATACAAATATAAAGTTCAAATATAAAATTCTTATGTCAATTTTAGCAGATTATGGGATATTAAAGAGAAAAAAATGATCACTCTCAAAAGTACTGTTTTTTCAGTAAAAGTTATGAATTTATAAAAAATACAGACTAAATTTGGCTGTTTTGTTAATAATTAAGCTCTTTACACAGAAAATTTTTATTCTCAAAAAATGGTAAAATATTAAAAAAACATAAAGAGACTGGTGTCTGCACCAGATATAAATATCAAAGTTAATATGGCATTTTATTTAAAGAAAGAATTAAAAGAGAGTATCAGTCACGGTACTAAAGGTTTTCCGCTTGCAAGCTACTCGTGTACTGCTGCAAAATACGATATTAACATTGGTATGCACTGGCATCCAGAGTTTGAGATAAACCGTTTTTGCTCTGGCTCATTTATTTTTAACTATGCGATGCGCGACTATGAGATTGCAGGTCCATGCATAGCTTTAGTTCCTGGTAATGTGCTTCACAACGTGCAGCTTAAAAAAGGTTCTTCTCAGTCATCAGTGGTTTTCAATCCTAAAATGCTAGATTTAAGCTTTTTTGATGAGGCCCTGTCTGATATCAGGCAGTTCTTTTCAGTCGATAAGAGCACTGCCCCAAAATTTCTGACTCCCGATATGGAATGCTTTTTACAGGCAGACAGTGATTTAAGCTATATCATTGATAATGCCTCTTCTGAAAAAGCCTCCACAAGATTAAGAGTCAAGGCAAAGCTTCTTGATCTGCTCGCACTGATGTATGAAAGCGGCATCTTTATGTATGAGTCATCGCTTAAAACAGAGGGCTTTGAAAACCGTCAGGACAAGCTTAAGACTCTGCTCTCATATGTAAATGAAAATTATGCCAAAAAGATTTCCATGAATGATGCTGCAGCTTTTCTTGACGTGTCACAGCAGTACTTCTGCAGATACTTTAAAAAGAGTACCGGTATGAGTTTTGTGGATTTTTTAAACGATCTGCGTTTAAGGAGAGCCAGTCAGGAGATCCTGCTTACA
>ONCB01000093.1 GCA_900316175.1 uncultured Succinatimonas sp. | reverse complement strand
GAACCACCTGTTCCCATTCCGAACACAGAAGTGAAATGCAGTCACGCCGATGGTAGTGCAACGTACGTTTGTGTGAGAGTAGGTCACTGCCAGGCATCCTATACTAAACCGTAGATTTCTACGGTTTTTTACAATGTAAGTGCTGATATGGCTCAGTTGGTAGAGCGCACCCTTGGTAAGGGTGAGGTCCCGAGTTCGATTCTCGGTATCAGCACCAGTCAGAGCCACAACTTAATACAACAGCTTCTTGTGTTAATCCTTTAGATTTATTCTGTAATTCAGATAGTTACATTTCTGTTTGTCAGAAATGCGATGACATTTATTCTCAACTAAAACAGAATAAAACCTTCAATTCTTCAAAAAATGGTGATATTCACACTGTTTTTCAATCAAAAAATTCCGATTTTTCTTTAAAGAAGATCGGATGTCTTTACAAGTCTCAGCTTGTATCTTCATTATCATTTACCAATAAACTTCTTTTAAGCATTATTACAAAACTATGCAATTCTAAATTTGCCATTGATAATGGTGGCTATATCAATTTAACTAATTCTCAAATCGCTGAACATTCAAACGATCATTTCTCTTTACGTCAGGTAAGAAGAAATCTTGCAACTCTGCAGGATGAAGGATTCATTAAGATAGATTATTTTGGCTGTAAACGCTGGATCTCTTTACCTGATGATACACGCTGCAGATCTTTTGTTCAAATTTATGACTTTGAAGGTTTAGACTTTACTGCTTCTGAGATTGTGATTACTTCATATCTCATGGATAAGGCTTCTTTCTATATAAAAGCAGGCCTTAAAGAATTAAGTCTTTCTGATCTTGATTCAAAGGTAGTACCAAGCTATCTGAACACATCTTTAAAGACTGTAAAGGGGACTTTTACAAAGCTCAAGTCATTATCTCTTATATCTTATTACAACCAGGATGATAAGTGTCGTGTCTTAAGGGCATTTAAGTTTACAGACGATATAACCAAGCTATATTTGATGTCTTCCAACATTAAGGAATCGTCAAAATGTAAAGATGTTGTCAGAAAGAAAGCTGTAAACAAAGTGATATCTACTGTCACAGAACATGAGAAAAACGATTTTAATAATTTCTATTTTGAACTTGGTCATAAGCAGCATCGTATCAATTTCTTCAGTAAAGAAGCTCGTCAGGTCTGGAACTCTTTTCTGGTCAAAACAAACTTAAGACGTGTGGATTATAGATATCTGCAGGCTCCTTTGTCCTTAACAGAAAAACAGATCCACTCTGTTCTTTTCAGCAGGAGTTTTGCTTACAGAAGTTTCCCACAACTTAATTTTTTCCCACAGGAAGCTATGGAAAAAAATGGTCTAATCCACAAGCCCAAACCCAAGCTTTTTTAGTGGAAAAAAATGGCTCCCTTATTAAAGGATCAAGTACATAAATCAAGTTTCTTTTTTTTATATACACACAACAAGGTGGAACATAATGAAAATTTTAACTATCGCTAATGAAAAAGGTGGAGTTGGTAAAACTCTGATCGCAGTGCAGTTTGCTTACTACTGTGCTCAAAAATTTGGCCTTAGAGTTGGTTTGATTGACTTTGATCAGCAAAGCAATTCAACAACAGCTTTAATTAAAAATAATTCAGCAAAACTATCAAAAATAACAGCAACAGAGCTTCTGGTAAGAGAGTCTTCTATTTTAAAGAACCTTATAGAAGAAGATCTAAAGGGAGCAAGCTCTATTGTTTGCTTTGGAGCAGATAATGATCTGTCTGAAGTTGAAAGACTGGGATCTGATTTACATAATCAGTTCTTTGGAAATTTTACTCAGAATTTACAATTATTAACTCCTTATTTTGATATCTTAATCATTGATACAAATCCTAATCCTGATATCAGATCCAACCTGGCCCTTCTATGTGCAACTCATCTTGTGTCTCCTCTTCAGCTCAATGGTGAGGCTATTGATGGTATTGCAAGACTTATCTCAAGACTTGACACATTATCTCAAATCAACAAAGCATTAACTCTGGATACTGGTTTTATTGGCATGCTTCCAAATATGCTCAAGTCAGCTTCAAGCTTCCAGGTAGAAAATGCAGAAAATCTGTTTGCTAAATCTGAAAAGCTGATGATCAAGTGGAATAAGACTTCTCTTGTCTATCGTGAAAACTCAAACGGTGTTAAATCACCAGTTAAAGATGATTCTGGTAATTATGTCATTCAGCAAAAAGAGCACTTCTGTGCAATTCCTGAAGCTAACTGCATTATGGTGGCTCAGTCAAAAGGAACTCCTCTCTGGTCAATGCCAGGCGCAGACAAAGCCTGGTCTGCAATGAAAATTGCTTTCTTTCAAATCTTATCTCGCATCAATCCTGAAAGGGCTGATAACAGTACACCAGAACAGATGGCTGTATTTAATAAAGCTTTAGCGCTTTATGGAGAGAATGGTAAAGAGATTATTAAAAACTTCTTTATGACTGATTCATCAAGCTCATTGCCTGGAATGAATCCAGCTGAACAGCAGCTTTTAAGAGAATTAAAAGCATCTGCTCCTCTTTCAATTGTTTTATAAGATTTTATTAAAGGAAAAATAGAATGGAACATCCAAACAACTTACCAAAATTAACTTTAAATCTGTTAGGTATTATTTACGGCACTCAGTTAAGAAGTACACGTTTAAGCCCATTAGAGAAGACAGTTTTATCATTTCTGCAGGGAGTTGATCTGCATCAGAAGGTGCACGATTCAAAATCTTATACTTCATTTTCAGATAAAGCTTTTAATTCTTTTGCTTCAAAGTATAAGAATAATATCTTCAAAAAAATTCCGATTGAGTACTTTAAAAATATTGCAAAAGGACTTGAAAAGAAAAGCGAAATCAAGATTGAGTTTGATCCATACGATGAGATTATTCTCATAATAAAAGGTGGCCACACAAAGGGCTGGTCATTACCAGTATTTGAAATTGAGCCATCACTGTTGCAGCCACAAGCTCAGGATGAATCTTTATCTGAAGAAAAGGCAGAAGATTCAGAATCTGAAGCTTCTAAGTCAAAGAGTGGTGAAGAATTATTAGTGCGTTTAGAGCTGGATGCAATAACTGATGTAGTGTCAGGCAACAAGTATGAATATAACTACATTGCATTCTTAACATTATCAATCCTTTTAAAGTGCGCAGCTCAGTCTTTAGAAGAAGGTAATGCCTATTACGTTTATACAAATCAGATTCAGAAGTTAAATTCTCTTACACGCTTCCCTGAAGGCATCATTGACGATGCTATCAACTACTTAATAGATAAGAAGGCTATCTACACGGAAGAAAGTCTGGCAGATCCTGAATACAGATTCACTATGTACAGGGCTTCAAAAGTTAAAGCTATCTACATTAACGAATCGCTTGTTAAGAGCTATTTCAAGCTCTTTGAAACAATAGATATCTTTGAATATTCAACAAAGCTTAATGAGCCTGTTCGAGCCCTTACTTCAAAATACAGATAGAGAGGGGATCATGCGTTTTAAAAGAAAAAACAAAGACACATCAATCATCGTATCACTCAACGAGTGTGTAATTGTTGCAGAGACTTTTGGTAGCAACTCTTTATGTTCAAAACCAGATATTCCTGACAATTACTATTTCGTTAAAAGCTTCTGCTGTAAAGCAGAGGCTGAAAGGTACTTTAACAGTATAAAGACAAAAGATTATGAAACTTTAAAAAGTTTCGTCAGTTGCGATTTTGAATCAGTTACTCATTCTTTTTAAGGAGATTTAAAAAATGGAAGAAATTGAACAGTTAGAGAATGGCAAGCTGATGTTTCACAGTTATGAAGCATTAAAGAAGTATTGCGATGATGTAGATAATCCTCTTGATAAAGTGGTGTTAGGAGAGGAGATTACAGCACTTAATTCTGAAGATGAAGAAAATGGTGGGATTAAAGGTCTGTTTGAATATTCAATACGCACCAATAAGCAGTTTAAGGGGATTGCTGATTGGGACGTGTCAAAGGTAATCAATATGCACGGCATGTTCTATGTTGCTAAGAACTTCAACCAGCCGATTGACAATTGGGATGTGTCGAATGTTGAAAGTATGTCAGGCATGTTCTGGGGGGCAAAGAACTTCAACCAGCCGATTGGAAATTGGGATGTCTCAAAAGTAACCAATATGTACGGCATGTTCAAAGGCGCAGAGAAGTTCAACCAGCCCCTTGAAAAGTGGGACGTGTCAAAGGTTAAAGATATGAGTTGTATGTTCGATGGTGCAAAGAGCTTCAACCAGCCGATTGGCAACTGGGACGTGTCAAAGGTAAGCAATATGTACGGCATGTTCAAAGGCGCAGAGAAGTTCAACCAGCCCCTCGATAATTGGAATCTTTCAAACAAGCCTTATGGAGCTGAAGCTTTAGAGCAATTCATTCAGACAGGGTTGAGCAGAAAGAGGGTAAAAAGAAGTTTTAAGAAGTTTTTTCACAGATAGGAGTTAGAAATGGCATTAGAACCAGATTACTTTAAGAATCTCGCAAACGCTCAGAAGAGCTTTTTAGAGCATACAGCTAACCGACTGAATGTTGAGATGATTGACATTAATTTACTTAGTGCAGATCCAAATCAGCCAAGAAAGAACTTTGATGTAGAGGCTCTTAATGAGCTTGCTGAAGACATTAAACAGAAAGGTCTGATTCAGGCAATCATAGTTAGAAAAGATCCTGGCAACATCGGAAAGTACATTGTTGTTGCAGGTGAAAGAAGATTGAAAGCCTGTCTTTTAGCTGGCCTTGAAAAGATTAAATGTGAAATAAATGATTCATACAGCGATGTGGATTTAGGTTATGTTCAGATGTCAGAGAACATCAAGCGAGATGAATTGAAGTTCTACGAGATGGCAGAATTTATTATTTCACGAGTTGAAAAAGGCGAGAAGCAGAACTTCATTGCTGAGAAATTAGGCTTAAACAAGAACGTTATTGTGAATTACGTTTGTTGGAAAGATGCTCCTGATTTCTTAAAAGATGCAAAAGCCTGTTTTTCTAGTATCAGACCATTTTATGAATTAGTTAAGTTATCGACTGATTATTTAGATGAAGTAAAGGAATTTATACAGCCATTTATTGAAGAAGGAAAGATTATTTCAAGAACAGAAGTCTCAAATTTGAAGAAGAGATTAGAAACGCCAGAAGAATCAGTTAATGAAGAAGCTGTTGCTTCAGTGTCAGAGAGTGAGATAGAGATGGCCTCTTCAGATACTACTTCCGATGGTTTAAATACAATAGATGATTCAGACAGCAGCAGTGCAGTTGAAGAATCAACTTCTGAAGATGTTAATGAGGATGTGGAAGAAGATTCACAAAGCGAATTTGATGAAACCGTTCCTTTTAATGAATCAGAAGATGAAGCTTATTCTGGTCAGGATCAGTCTTTTGATGCAGATGACACTCAGGAAGGCGAGTCCATCTACAACGAGGATGACATCTCATCTGATGATTCAGCAGAAGATGTTTCTTTTGTAGAAGATTCTCCAAAAGAAGAAGGTGGCTTTAAAAAGATGAAGCTTTCTAAGGTTTATACAGTTGGAACTGTAGATGGTAGAGAAGCTAGATTAAGAATCGATTTAAAGCCTAATACAGATGGTTTCCTTGTTGTCGAATGGGAAGATTCATCATTAGAAGAAGTGATGGCCAGTTCTTTTGTGATCAATCGAATTTTTGAGGAATAGGAAGATAAAAAGTATGGCATGCCATACTTTTTGAAGAAGTTTTTATCGTTTTTTGAGGAGTGCAGGATAGGCAAAATGGATCAAAATGCACGGCATTTGCCATTTGCCACCTGTCCTTTCAGGAAGACTCTCCGAGGGCGATAAAATCAAAGATTTTACGGAACACCAAAATCAGGATTTTGGTCACGCAAAGCGTGGTTAAGAATGATGACCGACAACAAAAACGATAAAAAAAGAAAGAAGCTTACAGTCTCTTTAGGCAGTGATCATGATGCCTGGATTGCTTTATCAAAGAAGTACGGAGTCAAGCCTTCAACTTTAGCAGCCTTAGTTCTTAAAGATTTAATAGAAAAAGATGAAAAAGATGCTGACGTGAAAACACAGAATATTACTGAGTTAGTGCCAGTAACAGGAAAGGTTGTTTTACATCAGCATTTAAGGCTGCGTGAAGATGAAGTGAGACTTCTTGACCAGTATGCAATGATTATGGGGCTGACCAGGCATCAGGCGCTTGTCGGTTTAGTCAGAGCTCTGGTTGTTGATGAGCCTCAGTTTACTATAGGAGAAATGGAAGCATTAAACGCTTCTAACTATGACTTGCGAAAGCTGGGTGTAAATGTTAATCAGATTGCTCATCACGTCAATATGCTCTCTAAAGAAAAAGTCTCTGAATTAAATTCAAAACAGCTGTCTGAACTTTTAAAAAACCTGAATGAGAAATCAGACTATATAAACAGCTTTATCAAGACACATACTCAAAAGATTTGGAAACTGATTAAATCATCACGAGACAGAACCAGTCTTAATTCAATCAGACTCAGACACGGTAAATGACTATGGCAATATCAACAGCATTAAATATTGAAGACATTTTAAAGTACCACAAAGGCAGAGCTCAAAGAATTAAGGATGATAAATCATCTGCAGGTAGAGCAGGTTCTGTTTCTTCAGCTGGAAGTAAACTCTTTCCTTCAGCTTCTCACCATAACAGATCTTCAGGTCTTACTCCCAAAATGAAAGCTCAGGGAATAGTCTCTGGTGCCAAAGAATCTATGGTTAAGATTGATAAGGCAAACAAAGGCATTAAAACATCTGGCCATCTGTTTGAAGCTGCAGATTATATTGCTCGTCACGGTAAGATTGATCTTGAAGATGAAAACGGCGCTCTTCTTAATCATGCTGAGATGAAAGATAGAATTGATGCCTGGGTAGAAAGCCAGGATATTCCAGAGAGCTTAGAACAGAATAGTAAGAGACCAGCTGATGCCAGAAGACTTATTTTCTCTTGTCCTAAAGGCTCAAATCCAGATGCTGTAAGAGCAGCTGTAAAAGAGCTTGCTCAAGAATATTTTGGTGCTGATGGTTATAATTATTTATTCGCTGTTCATTATAAAAATAAAGATATGCCAAACGAACCAGAGCATCCTCATGTTCACCTTTTAATTAAATCTCTTAACTCACAAGGCAAAAGGCTTAATTTAAGAAAAGAGGATTTACGGTATCTTAGAGAGCGTTTTGCTGTCATCGCAAAAAAATATGGCATTGATTTGAATGCTACCAGCAGAGCTGTTAGAGGAGTTACAAAGAAAGGTAAGACTCAAGAGCGTATTCATGAAGAGGCTCGCTCCTGGGAGCGTTTTGGTGATGCCCCTCAACACAAGTATTCTAAAAGCAGAGCAGCTGAAATTGATGATGCCTTGGACTCTGGTTCTCTTAAGTCTTCAGAGTCAGAGGGAAGGAAGAAAGCTGCATACACAAGATCTGATGTTCTTAAAAATGCTCAACTGTATTTGAATGAACTCAAGAAGTCTGATTCTCAAAATGATTTGAATCTTGCTTTAGACTTGGAAAGGTTTATTAAAAATATGCCTCCTGTTGAAACTTCTCAGGAAGAGATATTACGTAAGATTAAAGAGTTCAAAGATAAAGAGAGAGCAAGAGGTTATGACATTAAAGAAAAAATTCGCCAGCGCAAATCTAATAACAAGCAAAGTCAGGCGCAGAAATGGGCTATTCATAGAAAAAAGCAGAATCAGGAACGATAGGGAGAATTTTATATGAAACTTTCCGACTCAGGCAAACTTAGAGAAATCCTGAAAAAGTACAATCCAGATCTTAAAGATACCGAAGAGTCCTTTATTGTAACCTATGAGAAGGTTATGAAAGGTTTTCCTGATGTTCTGCGTAAAAAGATCCGTGATGCCCGTGTAGCCAAAAACATTGGACAGGTTGAGCTTTCAAAGCTGCTTAATACAACTCAGTCTACATATTCATCATGGGAACGTGGCGCCCACATTCCTAAGATTGAAAATATCATTCAGCTTGCTGAGATCCTTAATGTAGATCCTTCAGAGTTTATTGAATTAAATCCAATGGGAGAACGTGACAGAAGAGAACTTCCGATTCTTGATAAATCATGGTTCTCAGAGCGCAATTTAGATGACTTTTTAAGCCTTATCCATTCTCCAAAGAAGTTTGGGGTAAGATCGTTCAGACTAGTACATACTGAAGCACAAGAAGAGTTTGCTTTTGATGTTGGCTTAAATTCTGATATGGAAAAAATGTTTGGAGGAATAAATCCTCATTCTTTAGTTACCGTTTCATCAACTCCTTTAAAAGGTAAGGAAAAGATTGATGTATTAAATCTCGTCAATGGCAATGTATGTGTTGTCAGCATCAATAAGGGGCCAGGCATGTTAAGAGAAGTATTCTATGATGGAAGCATTGTAAGATTGAAAGCGTGGAATACTGAAGTTGAGAACAGAGTGTTCCCTGTTCTTCCAAATTCTTTATCTTCAGTTGTTAATTCTGCAGGAGAGCCAATAGTTAAAGATTCTAATGCCCTTTCATTTAATGACATTGAAATCTTTGGAATAGCTCTTGAGTGTATCAAACCACTAACGATCTAAGTCAGATTTTTGAGTGTTTTGCTTTTGTGGATCTGAAGTTTCTTTGTTGCTTTGTTGTTGAGTTGCTGGAGCTTGTTTTTGTTGTTTCTGTTGCAAAGCTTCAAGATGGTATCTTAAAAAAATTTCAGATGCTCTAAAAGATGGCTCTTTAGTTGCGATTTTACACATCATATTATATTGAATTTGTTGGTATAGCTTTTTTGCCCAATCAATGCACTCTATACGTGAATTGTTAAATTCCTTAATATACATAGGGAGATTACTGCTTGTGTTTTCATTATGAATAGAGGTTCTCTGTCCCTTACAAAAATAAATAAATGAATCTTCAGGTAAGCCTTTTTTAAAGAACTTTTCTGGTATTGCATCTGTCGCTCTCTTAAAGCTCTCTTCATCTTTAAGATTTCTTAGAGCTCCATAGGCATCATTTATTCTAGTTAATCCTCCAAGAATATGTGATAAAGCTTCTTTATCTCCTTTTTTGGTTGCAGCATCTCTTTTGTGTTCAAGTATATACTCTTCAATTTTTACAAGTGATGCTAAGGTCATTTCCTTCCCTATAGAGGATCTGATTTGATCAGTAATTTTTTCATAACATGCCTTTTCAAATTGACCTAAAACTGAAGCTTCTTTTATACCATTTCCTTTTTCGGCAAACTCTAAAAAAGAAACTAAAAGTTGAGATAAAAATTTATTATTAGAATTCATCAGGATATTCCTTTTTGGCTTCATAAAGATTGTATTCGCTTAATGACATAAGTCCAAAAACAGATTTATGGGCCAATGCACATTCTGCAGTTATT
>ONCB01000150.1 GCA_900316175.1 uncultured Succinatimonas sp. | reverse complement strand
TCACAATGTAAATTCTAAAAGAACAATCTGACTGTAAAAGTCAGTCAAAATACTCAAAACTATTTTTCGGTATTCGACCGTTCTGAGTAGTTACAAAAACATAAGTTAATTCTTATTACTCTCATGACATTGCTTGATCCTTTGCATATACATTTTTTGTATCTATCCGATGATTTAAAAATCTCTGAAGAATGGATCTTGTCTCTTCTAGATGATAGCCTGCCATGTTTTTTCTGTTCTTTATTTACTGTATTTGACTGAATTTTTTATTACAACATACTGTTTTAAAACAAATATAGTGCAAAGCTATAATGATCTATTGTTATATAGTAGATGTAAATACTTGTAAACACTGATGCAGGGGCATAATATGAAAACACGAAAACAAAACGGTAATAATAAGACAATTTAAAGGAGGCAAAATGAGCCATTTAGAAGTTTTGATGTGTATGTTTAGTATGTGTTGTGTGATGTGCATGATGTGTTCAGTTATGGCCTCTGCTTATATACAGAAAAGCTAGTGTTTGTCTTTTCAGCAGGGGAGCCTTAAGGCTCCTTTTTTTATGTGTTTTTTATTAAATTTTTTAAAAGGATTTTTGATTATGTCAGTTTTAAATAAGTTATTTGCTTCAGTTGCTGCAGCTTCAGTTTTGGTTGGTTCTTCTCTTTCTTTTGCAGCAAATGCTGCTGATAGTGTTGAGGTAAAACTCGGTATTGTTGATACTCACTATGATGAGTGGATAAACACTGCTAAAAATTTAGAGGCAGAGGGAATTAAGCTTACTATTGTGAATTTTGCTGATTACACTCTTCCAAACAGAGCTTTAAATGATGGTGATATTGATTTAAATGCTTTCCAGCATCGAGCTTACTTAAAATCAGAAAGCGAATCAAACGGCTATGATTTAACAGCAATTGCAAATACAATTATCTCTCCTTTAGGCGCTTACTCAGATAAGATTAAAAATATCGATGAGTTAAAGGATGGGGATATTGTTGCAATTCCTAATGATCCAACTAATGGCGGCAGAGCGTTAAAGCTTTTAGAAACAGCAGGGGTGATTAAGCTGGATCCTTCAAAAGGCTATCTTCCAACAGTCAATGATGTAACTGAATATGTTAAGAAGATTGAAATCAAAGAGGTTGATGCCAGCTATACAGCTTCGCTCATCCCTGATGTAGCAGTCTCAATCATTAACTCAAACTATGCATTAGACAACAATCTTCTGCCAACCAAGGATGCAATTTATCTTGATACCTACGGTGAGGTTGACGAGGCTAATCCATATGTAAATATTCTGGTTGCAAGAACTGCAGATAAGGATAAGGAAGTGTTTAAGAAGATTGTAGCTGCTTATCAAACTGAGGAAAATGCAAAAATCATTGAAGCTCAGTCTAAAGGCGCCAGTGTTCCAGTATTTAAGTACTAGTAAGTTTTTCGGGCTGTACCGCAAGGTACTGCCCTTTTTTGTATCTGAGGCAGTAAAAAATGAGTGTTGTTAAAAATTTACCGGAAGGTTCAGGTGTTAATGCCTGGTTTGAGTTGTCAAAATACAAAGATTATAAGTTTAACGATAAAACTGAAATTAAAGACAGATATGATTATGTAGTTGTGGGCGCTGGTTTTGGAGGCGTATTTGCAGCTTTGCAGCTTAGTAAAAACGATCCTGCCTCATCTATTGCTTTAATTGATGCACTTCCGATTGGTTATTTTTCATCAGGGCGAAACGCTGGTTTTGTAACTAGGACTCAGTTTATTAAAGCAATAGTTGGTAGAAAAAAGTTTACCAATGAGGATCATGCCTTCATTACTCATCTTAATAACCAGGTAGTAGATACATTCGAAGATCTGATAAAAGAGCATAAGCTTGATATAAACTGGCGTCATGACGGCAGTTACAGAGGTGCAGTTGAACCTCGCAGTATTGCCGCATTAAAAGAAATCGCTTCATCACTTGAAGGTATTGGTGTTGATTTTGAGCATCTGGATTCTCAAAGGACAAAAGAAAGGTTAGGCACTGATTTTTACAAAGAATCAATCTATATTCCTGAAACCAGACTTATCAATCCGTCTGAGGCTATAAGAGCTTTTGCAAGCGTTCTGCCATCAAATGTAAAGGTTTTTGAAAATACACCTGTACATGAGATCATTGAAGGTGACAGACCGCAGGTAGTACTCAAAAACGGTATTACCATAAATACTGATAAAGTGATCCTGACTGTAAGTGCTTTTATCAGGAGTTTTGTGCAGGATAAAAAAACAGATCCTGTAGCTGCCATTCACAGCTTTGGTGCTCTGACTAGAGTGCTTAATGATGACGAATACGCAAGATTTAAAGATCTTAAGCCATGGGGACTTGTCGGTACACATCCATCAGCCTGCACGGTAAGACTTACTCCTTACAGGAGACTGTTTGTAAGAACAGATATTGCTTTTGCTTCTAAACTTAATATCAATCCTGACAGACTTGATAAGTCAGTTCCTCTTTTAAGAAGAGCCTTTGACAGAAGATTCAAAGGTCTTGATAAGGTTCAGTTTGAATATGTATACGGTGGACTTATTTCATTTACAGGAAATTCAACTCCGTTATTTGGTGAAATAAAAAAGAATGTGTATGCCGGAGTAACATCTGATGGTACCGGTGTAACCAGAGCTGCCATATTAGGAAGGTATCTTGCTGATCTGATCCAGGATAAAAAGTCTGATGAACTAGACAGGATCATAAGAACCTACAAACCAAGCTATCTTCCTCCAGAGCCTGTCAGAACTATAGGAGCTGGCATAGCACTGAAAATAAAGGATTATCAGGCTGGAGTGGAACTGTAAAAAGCTGACATTAAAAGAAGAATGAGAATTGTACACTTATGAAATTAAGAATACTAATCAATGAATGATTGTGTAATCTATGACCATACGTGCAAGAGCAATATATGTTTTATAACTCAACTTTTGCATTTGAAATTTAATTCAAAATGCAGATAACAATGCGGTTTAACACTGCATTTGCTCTTTAAAATATGATTTTTGATTATTAAGACGTTTGTGGTAGCTGAATGTACATTTTGATGTAGTCAGTAATACTAGAGAACCACTCTGAAATTACGTTAGAAATTACTTCTTTAGCTTTAGCCAATTTACCTATACGGATACAGCCTGCTGCATCTAAGGTAACAGCGATATTATCAATAAGCAGAAGTAATGTTTGCAGAGCTTCAGCAAAAGGCTCTCTTTATCTTGTAAATATATGTTATAACATATATACTTCAATATATATAAGAAGAAAGATATTTTAACGATTATGGACCAGCAATCAGAATTTTCGGTCATTTTCTATGAAAAAGAAGATGGCTCTATGCCGGCAAGAGACTTTATATTAGGTCTTGATGAAAAATTAAAAGCAAAAACTTTACGCAACATTAATCTGTTGGCTAAAGTTGGACCAGCACTTAGAAAGCCGGAATCATCGCCTTTAGATGATGGAATCTTTGAAATCCGTACTAAAGTCGTAACAAATCTAACAAGAGTCCTTTATTTCTTTTATGTCAGTAAAAAAGGCTGTATTAACCAATGGTTTTATTAAGAAAACTCAGAAAACTCCACGAAAAGAAATAGAGATTGCAAAAAAATACAGAGAAGATTTTTTAAGAAGGAGCAATGAAAATGAGCAATAAATTTGAAGATTTTCTTGCAGAGCAGCTAAAAGATCCAAAAGTAAAGAAGGAATACGATGCATTAGAGTCAAAATATGCTCTGATTGAAAGTATTATTCTTGCTCGTAAAGAGAAGAATCTTACTCAGAAGGAGCTTTCCGAGCTGACAGGTATTACTCAGGCCGATTTGTCTAAAATTGAAAACGGTAATGCCAATCCTTCTTTGAATACACTTTTAAAACTTGCAAAGGGACTTGGAAAGAAACTTCAGGTTTCACTAGTGTAATTTTCAAAACACTAGTTGTCTTTCTATGATCTGCAGGTAAAAAAATCTGCAGATCCCTCTCTTGAAAAAATCTAAATACTATCATACCTAGGACCTTAAGCGACTTTTCTGTCAGGTCTAGGGTGGTTAACGATCTGCCAGATTAACAATGGCAGATCTTTTATTAAAACACGATCTC
>ONCB01000074.1 GCA_900316175.1 uncultured Succinatimonas sp. | reverse complement strand
AAATCCGATGGTGCCGATATCACGGGACTTATCTACGATATCCTGCTTGTCTGCTGTTACAAGAGGTCTCATCAGCAGCACATCACAGGCATCATCAATATGCTTTAAATTTCGCAGAGTCTGACTTGATACCTGTCCTAAAGCTTCACCTGTAACTAAAGCTTCAGCATCAAACTTTTTAGCAACCAGAGAACCAACTCTCATCATCATGCGCTTTAAGATTACACCTCTTACACCATGATGAGTGCGCTCTAAAATCTGTCCTACGATTGGCTCAAAAGGAATGGTTACAAACTTGACTCGGTGACTTGAAGCGTAGCGATCCCAGATAAAGTAACTCTCCTGCTTTACACCAATCTCATGAGCTGTGCCACCCATATTAAAGAACAGATAGTTAACTCTGCAGCCTCGATGCAGCATGTTATAGGTGGATACGCCAGAGTCAAAGCCTCCTGAAATCAGCGAAAATACATCTCCCTGTGAACCTACAGGATAACCGCCGATACCCTGATGCTTTTCACCAGAGAGGTAAGCTGTCTGATTTTCAATTTCAAGGTGAATTAAAACCTCTGGATCATCAAGGCATACGCCCTTATTTGGGAATGAGGCCTTAAATTTACCGCCGATTACTCTTTCAGCCTGCTGAGAGTTGAACTCATGCACACCCTTACGCTTAATTCTTACAGCAAATGTCCTGTTCTCAATTGAAGGACCAACAACATCTTTAATGGATTCGTAAAGATCATCAAGAGTAGTAAATGGATACTCATTTACTTCCATAAATGAGTGAATACCAGGTATTCTTGAAAGCTCATTGATGCACTGCTCTTTGGTTACTGCACCTTCTTCAGTCTTAAAGGTGGCAATTACCTTATCCCACTGAGCAAAAGCGTTAACCTCAATATTATGATGTTTGCAGACATTGACAATGTTCTGTCTTACAAGTCTTGTCAGGCGGTTACGTACCGGCTTGCTCTTGATTGAGATTTCTGGAAACAGACGGATAATGAATTTCATAAGGTACCTTTTAAAAACAAAGGCTCCCAAAGTTCAGTCTTAAGGAGCCTTCTTTTAGAAAATTAAGACTATTCGTGATGATGGTGACGGCAGCAGTGGTGGTGGTCTTCACCTTCCTCATCATCGTGGTGATGATGACTGCAGTGGTGGTGGCCTTCACCTTCCTCATCATCGTGGTGATGATGACAGCAGTGGTGGTGGCCTTCACCTTCCTCATCATCATGGTGATGATGACAGCCACATTCGTGATCGTCACCCTCTTCATGATCATGATGGTGACAGCAGCAGTGGTGATGTCCTTCAGAAGGACAGTGACCATCTACATGTACGTGACCGTGCTTGATTTCCTCTTCGGTAGCTTCTCGCACATCATCAACAACGATCAGGAAATTTAAGGTTCTGCCAGAAAGAGGATGGTTGCCATCAACAATTACAACATCATCTTTAATCTCTTTTACAACTACTGCCATAGGACCATTTACAGAATCAGCCTCAAAGATCATGCCGACAGCAATTTCAAAATCGCCGAACATCGACTTGTCGATAGTCTGAACCAGAGTCTCATCGTACTCACCGTAGGCATCTTTTGCCTCAAGAGTGATTACAAACTCATCACCTTTTTCATGACCTAAAAGAGCATTCTCAAGACCACGGATTAAATAGCCGTGACCGATAAGAGCAACCATAGGCATATCACTTTGAGTTCTGCCTACAACCTTGCCGTCAGTCTCTGTTACGGTATAGCTTAAAGTTGCAACTGTATTCTTATCAATCTTCATAGAAAATCCTTCAGTAAACTTAAAACCAAGTCTGTAGCTTCAAGTTAGTTCTTTGATAAAGTCTTAACCATTTCTGACAGACCTGATGGTGCTAACTGACCATGACGGGTGTCAGTATCTCTAACAATACCAAAACGACTGTTATCAACTGTTCTTGCGCTAATACAGGAAGTATTCTCAGAACCTTTGTTGTCATAGGCTCTGATCTCACCGTTAGAGTTGGCACTGATTAAAGAACAGCTGTCATCATTTAATGATGGCAGAGATTTCAAATCAAGAGTAAAACCATCGGCACCGGTTTCTAAAGATAACTCGTAATATGGGGTAAGACTCTGGTCTAATTCCACAGTACAGTTATCAAAACCGTTATCTAAGGTACCGCAGGTTAAAAGATACTCGAAGTCTTCATTCAACTGATGCAGGGCAAAAGCTCTGATTGCCTCAACATCAGTCTTCTTCTCTTCGACTACAGGTTCATGGGCATTCTGAGCCTCTAAAACTGTATTAACCTTATCTTCATAATTGTTTTTTGCTTTTTTATCCTGAACTACGCAGCCGCATACAAAACAGCCTACGGCAATAGCAAGACAGGATACTCTAAACAGGCATAAAGAGCCGTCTTTATTGTATATAGGATTGAACATTCAGTTTATTTGTCCTTGTTATAATAGGGCGCAGCGTACATAGCCTTGACCCTATCCTGAAGCTCCTGTGGATATTTGCTAAGATGCTCATTAAATTTGTTCTTATCGTCACTGGAAACCTTGTCATCACATCCGGCAGAAATCAGAGCGGTTGGATACATCTCATAATTTGACCAGATGAACTTATCAAGGATTGCAGCGAGCTCCTCAGCGTTTTCAAAACCTCCGGTAATCGGATCGCCGGCCACGAGTTTTACATGACCCTTGTAACCGCGAATACCACGGGTAATAGTGTCGATATCTTCAAACTCATCTTTCCTGTATTCGCCGGTTAACTCTTTTTCATTGAGTTCACGTGCCTTGGCAAGATCGTTAGGATCATACTCATAGGTGATGGATACAGGAACGATGTTAAGTGAAGACATGTATTCTTTAAAATCCTGCTTTTTCTGTCTGCCGTATAAAGAAATCATCTTTAATACTGCATCTTCAGTCTTGTCATTACCATCCTTTGCTCTTCCCTCTCGCTGAGCAATCCATACAGATTCGCCCTCTTCAATAGAAAGACCTATATAGTGTGACAGATGTGACAATGCCTTAAGCTTCTCTCTTGGAGCCTCAACTGAACGCTTTACAATAAAGCTCTTGTTAAGTCTCATTAAGGAAGTTGCAGCAGGAATTCTTAACAGATTGTCACCGATGGCAATTCTTACAGTATCACGGCCAGACATATATAAGGCAATGTCAATAAAGGCAGGATCAAGAGAGATGTCACGGTGATTTGAGATAAACAGATAACCTTTGTTCTTGTCTAATTTATCAAAGCCTACAAGTTCTACACCATCGGTAGTTGACTTGATTACCTTCTCCATAAAAGTTGCAACCAGTTTCTGGAAATCCTTTACAGTCAGGATCTTTTTAATCTTCTGCTTTAAGTACAGCTTAACGAAAGGCTTTAAGATAAATGAAAAGCGCTTGTATAAAACAGGGTACTGAAACTTTAAAATTGAATTTAAAACAAGATCATCTGAGATAATCTTGTTTAACTCGGCCTGCACTTCATTGTCATTGCAAGGACGGATGTCATCAAAGATAGAGTCATTAGATGTGATAAGTTTTAATTCAGTCTGTTCCATAGTACTTCGCTTGGTTATATTAAGAGTATTTGGCCGTGTATTTTATCAAATTATTGAGTACTTTTTCAGAATAATTTTCAGTGAATGCCATTTAACAGTCTATATTCAGCCTCAGCATAGGTATCAGTCATACCGGAGATGTAATCAATAATCAGTCTTAACCTTAAGTACATCTCAGAAAACTTACCTGAATTTAAGGATTTAAAGTAGGCCAGCTGATGACGGGTTGAGATTCTGGAGGCAAGTCTCTTACAGTATGGATCACCGCCTTCTTTTGAAAATTCTGATGCCAAAGTCTCTGAACTCTGGAAAAGCAGTCTTTCATACATTGAGAAAATTGAATTTAAATATCTGGCACCGGACAGATCAAGCGTCTGCACATCCTGATGATCATAAACAGTACGGTTTTCAAAGTCCTTTAGCATCTCTAAAATCATGATGCCAGGGTATTCATCCTTTGAAAAATCAGGCTCACCTGTCATTACAAAGAGCTCAAAATCTGAACAGATTGCTCTTACAAGATCACTTATCACAAAGTGGGATACCACATCTCTTACGTAGAACAGAGCCTGAGCCTTGCTCTTTTTAAAGCTCTTTTTTATATAGTCAGGATCAAGAGCCTGACAGATATCGCTTAATTCAGATGAGCTGCAAAGAGAACTGAAATCAGATAATGAGGCACACAGATTAACTATGGTGTGATGATCAAACAATCCCCTGTCATAGGCATCCTCAAGATCAGCTAGCACATAGGAGAGATCATCGGCATATTCAATAATGGTAGCAAATGGATGTCTGGTGTCTCTTTTGCAATGCTCTCTTAGGGCATCTAAAAGATCTTTTTCTGACAGGAAAACACCTGCATTAGAATATGCCCAGCTGTAGTAATCCTTATGAATACCGTTGCCGGCATTGCCTTTGCCCTTGCCAAGAAGCAGTTCTTTTAAGGTATAAGGAACTTTGATTACAGAGGCATACTGGCCTAAGGTAAGATTCAGATCCTGAATTGAATGAAGCAGTCTTAAGCCCTGAGCATTACCGTTAAAGTTTAAAAGATCATCTTTTTCAAGCAGGCTCATTTCAGAGCTTACCTGACGACGTTCAACTGCACTTTTTATCCAGCATCTGATTAGAGATTCACCAAAGTGGCCAAAAGGAGGATTGCCTATATCATGCATCAGAGAAGCATTTGAGAGAATGCACAGCATTGATGGCATCAAGGATGAAATATCAGTTCCCCTGTCCTTTAACGCAGATACAAGACTGTAGCTTATAAGTCTTGTATATTCCTGAACTTCAAGGGAATGGGATAAACGGTTTCTTGATGTAGCCTTGACATCCAGAGGGAAAACCTGAGTTTTCTGCTGCAGACGCCGTACCGGAGCACACATGCTGATCTTAAAGCGATCAGTTTCGCTGCCAAAATCGTTTAGTTCATTTAAAAAGGAGGTTAATACCCTTTTATCCTTATCTAAAATATCGCCTCTTATGCGATAGGAGCAGAAGAGGCGATCTGATATTTCTTTTATATCCATAAATACAAATTAACTTGCTAGTAGGATGGGCCCTGCGGTGCCTTATAGTTGTCAAAATCCACAAACAGCTCAGGTTCAGACTGCTGCAGGCGTCTTAACATGGCTCTGGTAACCAGGGTTACGCCACCTTCAGAACGGTAGAAGCGTCTTGAATCTGCTTCAGCATCCTCACCGATGATCATGCCTCGAGGAAGCTCACAGCCTCTGTCTAAAATCACCTTGGTCATTCGACAGCCACGGTGAATAATACAGAAAGGCATAAGCACAGATTCTGACAGGAAGCAGCTTGAATGCACACGGCAGGAATTAAAGAGCAGACTCATATTGATTGAAGAGCCTGAAATAATACAGCCAGCTGATGCTACAGAATTTCTGAAAATTGTAGAGGCACCACTGATATCCTGAACGAATTTTGCAGGAGGAAGCTGCATATGATTGGTCCAGATAGGCCAGTTGTAATCGTAAATATCCAGCTGTGGCTGAATGGATACGATATCCATATTTGCTTCCCAGTATGCATCAATGGTTCCAACATCGCGCCAGTAGATTAAATCACGGTTGCCGCGGTTTCTGATACAGGATTTTGAAAAATCATGCGCATGAACCTTTCTCTGCCCCACAAGAGCAGGAATGATATCCATACCAAAGTCACGTCTTGAATTAGGATTTTCAGCATCCTTCTGCAGAACATCATACAGAAAATCCGCATCAAACACGTAAATACCCATTGAAGCGAGTGACATGCCAGGGTTATTTGGCATTGCAGGAGGATCCTGAGGCTTCTCTACGAAGTCTACCACCAGGTTGTTCTCATCAATGTTCATCACACCAAAAGCAGTAGCCTGATGACGAGGTACAGGAATACAGGCAACAGTAAGTGGGGAGCCCATTCTGATGTGATCCAGAATCAGAGCGGCATAATCCATCTTATAGATATGATCTCCTGCCAGTACCAGCACATACTTAGGACGGTGATCTTTGATAATATCCACATTCTGGAACACAGCATCTGCTGTACCCTGATACCAGTGCTCCTCATCAATACGCTGAGATGCAGGAAGAAAATCAATATACTCATTGAGCTGATTTCTAAAGAAAGACCATCCTGCCTGCAGATGTCTTAAAAGAGAATGTGACTTGTACTGAGTTACAACACCGATACCGGTAATACCTGAGTTTACACAGTTTGACAAAGCAAAGTCGATAATTCTGAATTTACCGCCAAAATATACTGATGGCTTGGCTCTTGTATCTGTTAAATCCTTTAATCTGCTACCTCTACCACCTGCAAGGATGAGGGCCATGGTCTGTTTTGCGACCTCACGGGCATTATCCATCTAACCACCTCTTATGTTTTATTCTGATTTTTTATATATTTGTAACCGAAATTTTCCTGTATTGAGCTTTTCACTAAACTTTAATGACATCCAAAGTTAAGTATAATATTCAAAGCCTAATAATGCTATGTATCTAATTGATGATAATAAATATTTTTCAGATTTTGTGAGGTACAGACAACTTATTTATTCATCTTTTGCATCAATTGAAAATCGATGAACGTGAAAAGACTGCAATTTTCTTTATAACATATTGATATTTCGTAATTATATTTATTCCACGCAAATTAAGTGATACAAACTTAACGTGATATACATCACATTTTATAAAAACACGTCAATCTTAGCTCAAATAATTTTTCTTTTGGATAGCAACAGGTAACCTTAAAACAGAAAAAATCATCAAATTAATCTTGATTTATTAATGGATTAATCCTTTAAAAAAAATTAATTCTTTTGTAAAATGAGCAGATCGAAGGCTTAAATAAGCTTTTTTATAACTTATAAAAAAAAATAAACAGGAAATATCATTATGAAAAAGACTCTGCTTGCCCTTGCAGCTTTAGCTTCTGCATCAATGGCAAACGCAGCTACTGTATATGACAAGGATGGCACCCAGCTTGCTATCGGTGGTCGTATTCAGGCAGTTGTTTACAATGGCAACTACAAAAAAGCCCACAACGATTCTACCTTAGTTAACTCAAGCCGTTTAAATGTTTACGGCAGCTCCAAGGTAAACGACGTTTTCTCTGTATTCGCTTTCACTGAGTGGAACATGGCTGACGGCAACAAGGCTGCTAACGGCGAATCAATCAACACCCGCGATCAGTACATCGGTGCAGATTTCAACCGTTACGGCAAGTTAGTTGCAGGTAAGACCTACGACGCAATCTATGCTGTTCAGGCTGTAACCGATATTTTCGAAGACGTTGCTGTTACCGCTCAGGGCGAAACCTGTGCTGACAGACGTACCGGCACCATCAAGTACACCTATGACAACTATGGCTTCTTTGCTCAGGTTGCAGGTTTAACTGCTGGCGACTCAGTTCTTATCATGGGTTCAAATAGCTTTACCGGTTTAAGCGGTAATGATGCAGCAAATGATGTTAAGGGCGGCTACTCAGCAGCTTTAGGTTACACCTTCGATGACGTAGTTTTCGGACCACTGTCATTAAAGGCTGGCTACAGCTACATCAAGGGTACTGATGAGGCTTCATCACCATTATCAGCAAAATCATTTGACACCTTCAAGAATACTGCAGCTTCAGTATCATGGGGTGACGATTCAAATGGTCTTTACTTAGCTGCTTTATATACTCAGACTGTTACCGAGTATGAAGAGTTAGGCTTTGGTAATGAAGAGCGCAAGATGAAGGGTGCTGAAATCATCGGTGGTTACTCATTCGATAACGGCTTCTCTTTATTAACCGGTTATGAAATCGGCGACGAAACCTTCAAGAATCAGAAGAAAAAGTTCATCACCAGAAGGATCCCTGTTTACTTAAACTACAAGTTAAACAGCAACTTCAATGTATGGGCTGAGGCTGAATTTGATGCAAACTCATCAGACGAGGCAAAGAAGGCTAAGAGAACCAACACTGATACTCTGTTATCAGTAGGTGCACGTTACACCTTCTAATCAGATTTGAAGTTATCGATAATCTGATAATAAAATCCATTGCAAAGCAGGCTTTAGCCTGCTTTGTTTATTTAGAATTAAAAATCTTCAAATAACATAATAAATAGCCGTTAACCTGTAAGTCTTGAAGAAAAAAAATAAAGATAATTTACAAGATTACCGGCATTTGGCGCAAAAATAAGACAAAAGTTAAGAATACTGCTAAAATTAGTGACGATAATAAGTTAAAGCATAAGAGGTAATTATGAAGATCGGTATTATCTGTGCCATGGATGAGGAAACAGAATATTTCTTATCCAAACTGCAAAACTGCACTAAAAAGACTTTAGGCAAAGTAATTGTATATGAAGGCACAACCCAGGAAGGTAAAGAGGTAGTACTCTCCCGTTCCGGTATCGGCAAAAGCAATGCAGCTGCAGTAGCAGCCATACTTATCAGTGTATATAACGTATCATACCTTATCAATTCAGGTATTGCCGGCGCCATGAGCAAGATATTAAAAATCGGAGATCTGGTCTTCTCAACCTCTCTTTCCTATCATGATGCCGACTTTACTGTCTTTGGGTATAAGCGCGGTCAGATCCCTCAGGATACAGCCGAATTTAACGCCAGTCCAGAGCTGATTGCAAAAGCAGAAATTGCTGCAGACACCATTCCTGATTTAAAAGGCCGCATAAAAAAAGGACTTATTGTATCAGGCGATCAGTTTATCAATACCCCTGAGAAAAAGACTGAAATTCTGAAAGATTTCCCTCAGGCAATGGCAACCGAATGCGAAGGTGCTCCGATTGCCCATATTGCGTCAGGATTTAACGTTCCTTTCATTGTGATCCGTTCAATTTCAGATTCAGCAGATGAAAACGAAGTTGATACCTATGAATTAAACGTAAAAACAGCTTCGGAAAACAGTGCCAAGCTCGTTCTATCAATGATTAAAATGCTCTAGAGGTAATTTAAATGGAGGTCGAAAACTTATTTGTAAATGCAAACCAGGCATCCTTTGCAGATTATTTATCGACCTTTTTCAATCTTCTTGAGTATCCTTCTGTAGTACTGCTTTTAGCGGTACTTTTAGAAATTGTTCTGCCACTTGGCAGTTCCTGGCGACTATCTGCCTTAAAGCCTCTTTTTGCCATGATGGCAAGAAAGGTAAACCGCGATGGTAATTCATTAGGTCAGAAAGTATTTTCAAGTGTCTTTCTGCCGGTGTTCATTCTGGTTATTATCTTTGCAATCCTTGAATTTCTGCGCTTTATCATTATTTATGATTCCCTGCTGTCAATACTGCTGCTTCCACTGCTGCTTGAATCAAAGCCGGTTTTAAAAAACATTGTGGCAGTACGTAATGCCATTGATGACGGAAGAAAAGATGAGGGTAAAAAAATCCTGCAGACAAGAATGATCCGTGACTGCAGAAAACTCTCACAAATGGGTATGTATAAAGCCATGTCTGAACAAATGGCTATGAGCATGTTCGTAAACTGGTTTGCCATCCTGGTCTGGTATATGCTCTTAGGCGTTGAAGGTGCGGTACTGATGCAGGCAGTTGCAGTCATGAACCGATCTTTCTCTTCAAAAGAGAAAAAGACAGAGCTTTTTGGCATCTTTATTATGAAACTTGAACATGCCCTGCTTATCCCAGCACTAGTCTCATTCATGCTCTTTATGACATTCTCATTCTTCTATGCAAGAATTTTAAAGAATGTCCTGACCCACATGAAAAGCTATCATGATGTCATCTCCTCTGTTATTCTGGACACCATGGGAAGCTATGCAAACTGCTCTTTAGGCGGACCAAGATACTACAAAAACGAAATAGTACGTTTTGCAAAGCTGGGTACCAAAAATGATCCAACCGCAAAGACACCTTTTAAAATTTTTAACAAAATAAGATTTACTGGTGTGCTCTTTGTCTGCGCCTGCGTACTGCTAAAGGTAATGCAGATCCTTCCTTAACATTCTTTTTAATTTTATAAAACTCAATCCATTTATCCTGACAAATTATGATGAATATGAAATAAAACTGAGTATCAGGATCTTTTAATCAACTTGCAAAAAGTCTCAATAATTTTCCAATTTATACTTTGTGACCAATCCTCAAAGGAGGTAAAGTCATAACTGTTTTAAAAGGAAAATTATGTATAATGAAATAAA
>ONCB01000071.1 GCA_900316175.1 uncultured Succinatimonas sp. | reverse complement strand
CTAATCGAGGTGGATTAGGACTCAAAGTAGCTTAAATACAGGCTTTTATCGTGCACTACTTTGAGATTTTATCCACAGATGTGCACGAAGAGCCTTTTTAAATTTGATTTTGCGATTTCTACAAAACAAAAAATCTAAGCTAACATCACTCTAAGCCCGCTATCTCTTATAGTCTTCCTATTTAGCGTAGCCTCAAGCACTGCTTTTGAAGACACGATAACCACCTTAGCCTGATGATCTTCTGTCTTGATAGTTTTGGCTCTAGCTTCAGGCAGTTCTTCATTATTAGCTCGGGTAATACCTGTATAAAGCAGTTCTTTAGTCATTACAGGATTATCCTTTGCTCCTAAAACCACACAGACATGCTGATACTCACTTCCCTGTGATTTATGAATTGTCATGGCAAATCCAGATTCATACTCCTGAATTTTTTCAGGGGATATGACTATAGGAGCCCCTCCTTTTTGAGATGATGGGAAGAATGCTTTTAGTGCATTGCCATCCTGCTTTGAAAAAGCAGCAAATCCAATATCACCATTGTAGATATTAAGCAGAGGATCATTTTTTGTAATCATAATGAACATGCCTGGATAGCAATCAGAGTCTTTATAATCTGCAAATACTGACTTAAGCTCATTTTTTGCACAGGAATTTATTATTTGATCTTTCATATAGCCATTTAATGCATTCACACCAAAAGAACCATTACGGTTGGCACATAAAAGTCGATAATGATTCATAAGATCAAAGATTAAATTAGCATCGCTATAATCGACTATGAAGCTCTTTTTCTTAAGATAATCAAAATACTCACCCTCAGCATTAAGCCAGGAAAACGCGCTCTGGCAGAGTTCTTTAGCAAGAGGCGCTAGCTTTTTAGCTGAAGTTAATTTGTCATCAATGCAGTAAAGTACAGGATCAGAATCAAAGGTGATTTTTGAATACTTTGTCCCCTGTTCACCTTCTGCCATTACAAAAGGCTGTGCCTTGTATAAGCCGTTAATATCGCTTTGAGTATTCACAGCTTTTGCAAGTTTGCCAAGCAAAGACTTATCATCATAGCGGTAGCATTTTGTTAAAACTGCAGCACACTCACTTAAGACATAAGAATCATCAAACTTCTGTATAAGCTTATCTTCTCCATATCCTGAAAGCTCCATAATGGTCTTAAACTTCTGTGAAGCAGTATTTGGCTTATGTTTAAGTGAAGAGCATACATCCGCAAATACATTGCCAGACTCTACAGAGCTTAACTGATCTTTATCACCAAGCATAATCACTCTGGTGTCTGCCTCTAGTGCATCAATCAGTTTGCTTACCATTGAAACAGAAAGCATTGAGACTTCATCAATTACCAGAACATCACAGCGAAGATTATTATTTTTGTTGTAGATAGGTGTTTCTCTGTGAGGAACTATCTTCAAAAGCTTGTGAACAGTTTTTGCCTCATTTGGAATTGAGGATTTAAGCTTTGCAACAGTATTTTTTGGCAGTACACTCTCAACACTTTTTATGGCATCAGCAATTTTTCCTTTAACTGATTCAACCATTCTTGAGGAGGCTTTGCCTGTAGGGGCACAAAGCATAATTACAGGCTCTTCCTTTTCACTTAATGCTGTAAGAACAGTCAGAAGTTTTGCAATGGTGGTGGTTTTACCAGTACCTGGACCGCCAGTGATTACGGCAAAGCCAGTAAGCAGAGCAGAGGCTACAGCAACCTTCTGGTGATTTACCTCACCGCTATTGTCCTCAGGGAAAAACGCATCAAGAAGCTCTTTAGCAAGATCTTTATTCTTTACATTGATGAAATCATCCATCTGACCTTTAGCTTTGATAAAGGCAGCAATATTGCGCTCGTAGTTATAAAAAGATCTTAGATACAGTCTGCTGCAGTCATCCTTAAGATCTGATGGTGCTTTAAGACAGACAAGTGGAGTGTCTTCCGTTGTGCAGGAGATAATTGAAGGAGATGTCTCTAATAAAGTTTTACAGTCAAAGCACTCATCTAAAACCTCTTCAAGCTTATCTACAAGAGATGTCTTTTCACAAGGGTCAAGAGGATTGCTTTCATCATCCTTATAAAGATAATTAAAAAGATTTTCTGCCTGAGATTTTGTATCCAGCAAAAGACAGATATGGTTTTCATTTAAGTAATGGCATAAAAGAGTTACTGCTAAAAACACCTGTCTTGTGCACTGTTCTTTATAATTTCTATAAAGCTTATCAGCAATATTTAAAGACAGAGGTGAGACTATCGGAAGCTCTCTTGCTTCATTTAAAAAGTCTAATGCAGAGGCAGCTGCATCACCTGTTCTTACAGGCTCTTTTGCTTTACCTTTAAAAAGCTCAATGAATTTGTCATACAAATAAGAGAGCTGAGCTGATTTTTTTTCTGAAGAATTTATAGTCATCTTTTCTACTCCCCTGCCTTGCCAAACAGATCTTCTAATCTGTCCATAATGCATTTGCCTTTGCTGCCTTCGTAACTGCTGTCAAAGAGCACTTCCTTTTGAATGTACAGCACACCAGAGTCTGGATCTTCCCCCATACCTCTTAAGTACAGATACATAACACCGCCAAAGTGCTGGGCAGGATCATAATTAGTCAACGTATTCTTCAAGAAGCGATGAAGAGCCAGAGAGTAAATTAGGATCTGAACATCATATCTTGAGGAGAAAACAGACTTTGCAATATTAAGCGGCGCGTAGTTTTTAAGCTCTCTTCCTAAGAAGTTGGTCTTATAGTCAATCAGATAGTATGGACCTTCATCCTCAAATCTTGTGACAAGGTCAATCTGTCCTTTTACAAAACCTGAAAAATCCTTGTAGTTGAGATCTTCTATACTGTCCTTTTGAGGTGTATCTTGTGTGATCTTTAGATTTTCTCTTACCAGTGCATAGAAATCACGACAGATTGAGCTGAACTCTTTTATACTGAACAAACTTTCTGTTACACTCATAAAGTAATCCATCTCTGCTGCGCTTTCAGTACCCTTTATCATTGACAGCTTAAGATGATCGCTGCCTTCGACTTTATGAGGCAGAAGATTTGCATTTAAGATGTCAAAAAGCCATGGCACTAAAGTACCTTCTATGGAAAAATCAGGATACTTTTTGTAAAGGCGTTTAAAGCAGGAATCAAAGTACCCTCTTTGCTTTACCAGTGACGCAAGTTTTGTACCGTCATCACTAAGCCACTTTTGCAGAATTGTTTCATCCCCAGTACTGTTGATGATCTCTTCCATAAGCTCATGCATAAAGGTACCGACATTAGAACCTCTAAGCTCACAGAATTTGATGCTGCTATTGTCAAATTCAGCGGTTGCAAGAGCTCCAAATACATCTAAATGCTGACTGTTTGATATGCCAGAATAGGAGGTAATTTTAAAGGTATCATCCATACTCTGATGGTGAAGCTTTTTAGGTTCTAAAGCCGATGTTGTATCATTATCCAGAGCTTTTTGAGGGATATCATTACACTCTTCAGTATCCATATCCTCATCGACAAGCTCATCTTTAAGATCATCCCTAAAATAATAGAAAAGGCCGTTTGAAGACAGTGCAGAGTTTTTATTATCTTCTTTATTCCCTTCTTTATTTGCAGCCCTTGCTACAGCTTTCTTTGTAACAGGGTTTTGCTTATCCCCTTCTTCATCCTGACAGCATACTGTAGTCAGGATCTTCTGCAAAGCTGATTTATCAGGTTTATTTTTTAACTCAACAACATCATTTAAATAGATAAAATTGGCAAGCTTGGCACGTGTCAGAGCCACATAGGCTAAACGAACTTTTTCCTGGTGATCTGCATTAGCTGCAGGCTTCTTAAATATACCTTCGGGTTTTTTAACGGTTTTTTTAATACGTTTTAAATCATCATCAGTCCACCCAGAAGTCCAGTCAGAAAAGACCCAATCAACATCTCTCATACTATTATCTTTCTTACTGATGCAATCACCATAGGTGACATGGCTTGTTGCCCGGTTAAAGAAGATAAACTGATTTTTTATTGCGTTAGGTTCAAACTTATACAAAAAAGGAGTAAAGACCAGAGGGAATTCCAAGCCTTTTGACATATGAATGGTATAGATTTTTACCAGGTCATGATCTGTTTCAAGACGATTTTTAATCTGATCTGCATCGATATCATCATTACTAGCTTCATCAATTGAACTTAGAATTTTTTTAAACCATCTAAGCTGACTATAAGCTCCCTTAATTTTTAAGCTTTGAGACTGAATGAGCTCTGCTATCTGGACATACGTTGCAAGCTCCCTTTCACCATTAACTCTCCTAAGAATATTTTTGATAAGATTATGCTTAGCGACAAAAAGATTAAAAGCTGCTATAAATCCATAGTTATTCCATTTTTCAAAGCATTCTCTAAGCAGGGAAATTTCACTTTCCAGTGAAAGAACATCTTGTGCTGCAGCATCTGAGTTAATTACTGCATTAAACTTCTTTGGACCATACCCAAGAAGAGAACAGCCAAGCAGTGCATTCACCTTTTGCACAACCCCAAAGTTGCACATAGCATCCATCAGAAAAAGAATGCACTGAGATTCAACTGTACTGCACACTCTGCCAGAAAAATCATCTTCAATTTTTCTGGTTAGGATCGTTCCTCTATCTGAAAAATATACTGAGGCAATATTCTTCTTGTTAAGCTCTTCTCTGACTGCTTCTGCTTCTGAACCTTTGCTTACAAGAACGCAAATATCCCCAGAGATTACTCGGCGAGCACTGTCTTTATCACCTTTGGTATTTTTAATTTTTCCCTTTTTAAGCACAAGTTCAATATCATCTGCAGCAGCTTTTGCAATTCTCTGCATAAAGTCTGCAGCTTTTGGCATTCCGCCGCAATCTTCAAAAGATACCTCATGAACATAGTTACAAGCGCTCTCATTCATACCCTCAATGGAAAACTCATAATCAATGTCGTTGGACTTGGCTGGTTTAAATTCAATCTTTGAAGAAGACTCCTCCTCGACAACCTCATAGTCAAAGCTCTTAGGAAGATACTTTTCCTTTTGTTTAGAAGGATCTTTTGGTATGTCTTCATTTTTATCTTCAAAAATTGAATTTACGCCCTCTACAATCTTCTTAGAGGAGCGATAGTTTGTTCCAAGCGTGTAAGCTATTCCGACTTGATCATCAGAATTGAGCTTTTGAAGCTGATCTTTTGCAGCCTGATATGAATTGATATCTGCGCCTCTGAATGCGTAGATTGACTGTTTTGGGTCTCCAATCAGAAAACATACGGCACCTGCAGCTTTAGCATCCTCACTTAGGTACAGCTTACTGAAAATTTCATATTGCACAGGATCGGTATCCTGGAATTCATCGATCATTGCTACAGGATATAAGGCGCGCAGTTTGGCTCTAAGATCTTCATTTGAAGAAACTGCAGCTGCCAGACGAAACAGCAGATCGTCTTGTGAAATTACAAGATCTTTTAAGCACAGCTCGTCGTATCTTCTAAGCATAAGAACAGCAATAAGAATTCTTATTTCATATTCAACAACGATACTGCCCTTTGGTTTTGGTGAGCGATTATCTACCGTAAAAAGCTCTCTAAAAGGAACTATTGCCTCATCAAATTCCTTTAAACCTTTAATAAATTGTGAGACTAAACTTTCCTCACTAAATACAGCAGTCTTATTTGCTCTCCATAATGTGCCATTTTTGCTCCAGCGAGGAGTTAACTCAAACATTTTCTGAAGAAAATCTTCTTCAGAATTCTCTGCACAGTGATCTAGTTGTTCAAGGTATTCTGGATTTCCATTATTTAAGCTTACTTTAACTCCATCAAAAAGCGCTCCAGGTATAATTTTATTATTTTCATCATGTGCTGTTGCTTTTGAGTCTTTGAGGATTGCCTGAATGGATTTTGCACTTTCTACAAGATTAGGGACACTCATCATTCTCTTTGCAAGACCTGACTTTTCATTTATAAAAGCATGCAGATCTAGAAGATACTTTAACCTAAGGTAGATATCTTGTTTCTCTTCCTCATTAACGGTGTGGATTAAAAGCTCTGGTTTATCTTTTAGTATTCCCTTTACCGCATAGCCATAATACCCTTCTTTGTCATTAAGATACCTGGCTTTCTTAAGATCCCTCATAATCTTGGTAAAGGCACAAGGATCCGATCCAATTATTTTTTGAAGCCTGTCTATATCGAAATTATGGGTATTTGAGTAAAAAAGCTTTCTGTAAACATCTGTGCTGGCGCGCTCTTCATACTCTTTGGTATCTGTTGATAAGGAAACATTAAAAGGAGTTCCTGCATCAAATGAATATACTGTATTTAATACTGTATTGCAGAAAGAATGGATTGTGCTGATAGGCGCATTATCGATATTGTGCTCAGCTTCAGTAAGGGCGGCAATTGCCTCTTTTAAGTGTTCTTTAGTAGAGGCTGCCTCCCTTGCAAGAAATTGAATATTCTCTTCCTTGATATCGTTGACTGTAATCTCAGAGGATTCAAGCTTTTCAAATATCTTTCGGCACTCAATAATTCTGCCTAAGATCCTTGCCTTTAAATCTGAGGCAGCCGCATTAGTAAAGGTTACCACCAGAAGATGCTCAATTTTAACTTTAGGAGCTTTATTGAAACCTAAAATATACCCCAGCGCCAGGTTGGAGATAGTATAGGTTTTACCTGTACCGGCTGAGGCCTCAATCATACCGGAGGATTGGAGGTTATAATCTTGAATAGTTAAGTTTTTTTCTAATGTCATAACCAGTTACTCCTGAACTCCATTATCTGTATTACTCTTATTTTCTGAAGACTTAACGATTGATATCTCTACCAGCTTCTCAATTTTAAGGATGACATCAACCATCTCATTTAGAAGCTCAAGCTGAGGTTTGCTTAACTTACTCTGTTCAATTGTCTGTGGAGTAAATAAATCCTTAGTTGTGAACAGATAGCTTTCTATTTTTGTTGTATCAGAAAAGAAATCATCTGACTGACTATCAAGAGGAATACATGTGTAGCCAGACTGATTTAAAATATTTTTTTGAGGACTATTTTGAGGATTCTTCTGTTGTTCTCTGACCTTATCAAGCAGACTCTGATTGAATGGAACAGGCATAGAGTGCCCTTTCACATAAATGTCGAGCATCCTGTCAAGCAGGCTTAAAGCATTATTGTCCCCATCGCCTGCGGAGACTATTTTTTCAGAATCAAAAATCTCTCTCTTTGCCTGATTATTCATTACACAGATAGGCTGAGGATCTTTGCATTCAGCAGAATTTGAATACATCAAAGAATGGAGAAAAACTTTTAGAGAAAGCTCAAATTTATGTTCTTTCATTTTGGATGAATAAAAACTGCCAATCAGGTTTGACCTGCTGTCAAACTGTCCGCAAAGCTCGACCTTTACATTTTCAGCTGAAGAGAACTGTGTTTTATAGCTGTAGTGATCAAGACTGTGAAGATCCTTATGATCCTTATCTAAAGCATTAACCTCGTCAGCAATTTTTTTTGCATCTGTCTTTAGTTTATCGCGCAGGGCCTTAGCAAAAATTCCATAAGGAAGCAGTCCTTCCTTTGCTCTCTTATCTAATAAGGCATCCAAGGCACTCTCATCCTCAGACTCAAGCGCCACCTCGACCAGCTCTTTGAGCAGACTGCCTTTTTGTAAATTATCTTCAATATCAAATGGCTCTGTGTCATCTGGCACTTTCTCTGAGTAATCCTTGATATTCAAATTAAACTGTTTTAAGAAGCATTCATTTGGTTTTTTAAAGTAGGAAATCAGATCATCAATTGAAATTTTGATTGAGTCTCCAAGCTCTGATTTCCATGGATTTTCATTGTTGTAGCCTATGCAGCCTAATGGCAGGTTATCTGTCTTTTGCCCGTAACTCTCCTCAGGACATGCATACTCATTAAATGATGACATACTCCTCAGATCGTCTTTTGGAGGATCTATGTAATTTTCAGGATCGTAGGCATTGATTAACTCTTTTCTTATAAAAAGATCAGATCTAAGCTTTTCACAGGTCTTTTCATCAAGATCCAAAGCTTCATCCTCTCCCTTAAAGAAAAGGCACAAATAATCTTTTAGCTCCTTAAGCACAACCGATGGGTTTAACTGAGCCTTGTTGAAGGGATCTTCACCTAAATAAGACAGATACAATGTCTTTTGTGCTGAAATGATTGACTCAAGGAAAGTATAGCGATCATCACTTATGGTGCTTCTGTCGTTCACCCTTGTCAAAAGCTCTGAACCTAAAAGGTTAAAACTTGGTAATCTGTCTTTGCGAGGGAAATCTTTGTCATTAAGGCCTAAGAGATAGATATGATCAAAAGGCACTGCTCTCATTGGCATAAAGGAGCAGAAGGTGATGCCACCGCGCATATAGTTTGAAGAATCGGCAAGTCTTTCAAAGGAATTTTTTAATTTATAAATAAAACCTTTTATACTGATTTTTGGATCTTCACTTAAGTGAGATACAGACTCTTTGATTTCATACAGCAGCTTTTCTACAGCCTTTTTCTCAAAGGCTGTTTTATCAGTAAACTCATCTTCTGCAGCAATAGTCACAGCAAAGCATTCACTTAAGATCTCGCTGATTATAAGATCACACCACTCTTTAGCACTTTTAGTTTCATCCTTAAAGGTGCGTCTTATAAATTTAAGCTTGTCGATAAAAGAGCACAGCTTGTTTAATACCATATAATCAGAGCTGTTAATTGTAGAGGCAGAATCTGTGCCTTCAGCTCCATATATAAAGCCATCTAGCAGGCGGTCAATCCCCTTAGTTACCGTCCATGGCCATGGATCACTCTCTAAAAGGGTACATTCTGTCTGCTCATTAGCATCCTCATCATCAAGACCAAAATGAATTGAGGTGTCATTAAGCCATTTAATTACCACCTGATGATCCTCAGGAGATAAACCAAACTTTCTGGCTACAGCTTTGATACTAAGAAGATCATTTATAAGACTTGCATTAACTCCCTCTGAGGCAGCCTCTAGAAACTTAATCACAGCTTCTGCCACCTGATTGATAATGCCGACACCTAAATCTGATGTTGTATAGTAAACGTAGTTAGGATTTAAAGAGCCGTTGTTATCGAACTTTACAGAGCCGAATACAGCTTCTATGTAGGGAGCATACTGTTCAACTGATGGAACCATCACCAGCATATTGCGAGGAGCATCCTTTTTACCAGACTCTTTTGCAGTGTAGAAGGTTGACAGGATCTCATCTCTTAAAACCTCAAGCTCGCGCTTTATGGTATGGCATGAACGGATCTGAACAGAACGATCTGCTTTACTAACTATTGCTGGAGTGGATGGCTTTTTACCTGTAAAAAGCTGAGCTTTAAGTTTATTAAGTACTGTACCATCTTCTTTTGAAGATTCATCCTCTGCAGATACGTTTTCAAAGGAATCTTCACTAATACCAAGTCGTTTAAACTCCTCTATAAATTCTCTGCCCTGCCTTGACAGAGAAAGAATTAGAGGATTGTCAGGATCTTTATTTTTCAGATCTTCAGCACATAGATACATAAAGTGCACATCCACTACAGAGCCTAATGCAATTATGAGCTTTAATACCTGGGTTGGCAGTGATGATATGCCAAAGATGAAAACTTGCTTTGGGAGTTTTTCTTTAAGCTTTTGAGGATCCTTTTCTAGAAGAGATATTAAGGATGATATAACAGATGACCTGTCAAGCAGGGATGATGGATTTACTTCACAAAGTCCATTCAAAGATGCTGCAGCAAGCTGTGATTTAAGCTCTCTAAAAATTTTTACCTGCCATAGATTTTTATCTACAAGATCTTCAGCTGCAGCTTTTTGCTCTGGAGGCACTTCTTTTAAAACAAGAGCTTTCCATAAATCTTTGGCATTTTCAAAATCATCAGCACTATTCCATACCTCAATCCAGTCAGGGCGATACATCTGGTATTTGTCAAAAACATCTGCAATCTGGCCTGACAGGGTAAAAAGCTTAAGCTCTTCATCTTTTAAATTAAGTGAAGAATTGAAGTAGTCAAAAAGAGGCTTGAGAACTTTATCAGATGGATTTGAAAGCTGCTTTTGCAATACTGAGAAAACCATCCAGGTTAAATGCTCTACATCAAAACGGTTGTGCTTGTCAGCTCCTGTAACATTGCGGTAAAGTTTCCAGATAAAATCCCACACCTGCTCAAAATCGACGCCTGCGCATACCCCCATACTTCTTGAAATATTCTGCTCAAGATATGATTTCATGCCAGTGCTCATCAGCAGGATCTTTTGAAACTCAAATGGATTAGAGCTCTTTTGTGCTTTAAGAATTGAGGCTGTCTTTTGAGTTAACTTTTGCAGGCTGTTTGAATAGTAAACCCTGATACTGCATTTTGAATCTGACATAGATCCTCACTGTTATGCTTAGATGTAGAATTCGGACTAAGAAAAGAAAGGCTTGAACAAGTTAAGGGGAGTTCTATAAATTAAATTTGGTAAACCCCTTTGATCTTTAAAGAAAAATTGTTGATTTTGAGAGCAAAGGATCAAAATAAAAATGGCTTTT
>ONCB01000012.1 GCA_900316175.1 uncultured Succinatimonas sp. | reverse complement strand
TTTTTTTTTTTTTTTTCTGAAGATCATAATTTCTTATGGCTTTTGCATTCACATCAACACCTTCTGCCTTGTTGTTCTGGACTAAAGTATCGTACATAAACTGATTCTGTCTTTCTAAAGCCTTAAGTTCCTGAAGGATCTGTTTGCGCACAGTATCATTTAAAATACGCATTTCTACTTTCAGGGCGCTGACTTCAGATTTCTGAGAACTGAGTTCGCCATTGATGCTCTGAATGGTTCCATCTAAATTGATTAATTTGTCGTTAAGCTGAGAGGTTTGTTCTGCAAAAGCAGAAGAAGCACTGCATGCCAATAAGAAGGCTAAAGCTAATACCTTGTTTTTTAATTTCATTTTAATAACGCCCATTAATTTTTGATTTGTAGAAATATAGCACAAATATAAGTATATATACGCTTTGCAATAACAAATATAAAAAAATAATTTGATATCACTTAGTGTTCAAAAAAATTGTGATTAAAATTTTCATATGTTAATTAATTTACGGCAATTGCTATATCATATGTTCATAAATTTTTTTACCTTATTTTTTATGTTGTTGAGGTAGCTATTTTATGATGAAAAATTGCAGCAGATTAAGACCAGATCATAATGGTATTGTTGGTGCTGGTGCCAAGTTTCAGCGTATTAGAAGAGTAACCGGCTATCTTGTTGGTACCCTGGACAGATTTAACGATGCCAAAAGAACTGAAGTTATGGAACGTGTAAAGCATTATCACGCATAAATCGTTTTTGATTAATATCTGTTTTTTATGCAGTATTTTTTTGCAATGTTGTAATCAGTACTTATATTATTAAAAAGTGCTATTTTTTTTGCTGTTATGTTACAATGGCAAAAATTTTTTTTGCGATTATAATTTTTGTATAGCTTTTAACGATTTATACGATAGGACAATATATGAGCAGTTGGCTTGAAAGATTGGCAAACAAGGTAACATCGTCAATGGGAAACAACACTAAACATGAGATCCCTGAAGGTGTTTGGACAAAATGTTCAGCCTGTGATCAGGTTTTATATCGTGCTGAACTTGAAAGAAATTTAAATGTATGTCCTAAGTGTGGCCACCACATGCATATTAAGGCTAGAGTTCGTCTTGAGAACTTCCTTGATGAGAACGACCGTGAAGAGTTAGCTTCAGAATTAGAGCCAATGGATATTCTTAAGTTCAAGGACTTAAAGAAGTACAAGGACAGATATACAGCCGCTCAGAAGAAATCAGGCGAAAAAGACGGTCTTGTTGTAATGAAGGGTACCTTAAAAGGTTTACCAGTTGTAGCTTGTGCCTTTGAGTTTGATTTTATGGCCGGTTCCATGGGTTCTGTTGTTGGTGCCCGTTTCTGTGCCGCTGTTGAAGAATGCTTAAAGTCACATCGTGCTTTAATCTGTTTCTCAACATCCGGTGGTGCCAGAATGCAGGAGTCATTATTCTCCTTAATGCAGATGGCAAAGACTTCTGCTGCTTTAGCCAGAATGTCAAAGGCAAGATTACCATTTATCAGTGTAATGACTAACCCTACAATGGGTGGTGTTAGTGCTTCACTTGCAATGCTTGGTGATATCAATGTCGCTGAGCCTAACGCTTTAATCGGTTTTGCTGGTCCTCGTGTTATCGAGCAGACCGTTCGTGAGAAGCTACCAGAAGGATTCCAGAGAGCTGAGTTCCTTGTGGAAAAGGGGGCTGTTGATATGATTGTTACCCGTTCACAGATGAGAAATGAGCTTGCTTCTTTAGTAGCTTTACTTTTAGGTTCAAGTAATCCTGATATTCAGCTTCTTGGTTTAAATCACAATGCTCCTGTAAAGATAGCTTCTGAGCCAATTGATGCTGTTTTAGTATCAGATTCTGATGTAAAAATCTAATGACTCTTCCAAATAATACTGAAAAGCCAGGTTCGTTGAGAACCTGGCTTGATTTTATTGAAGGCATCAACCCTGATGACATTGATTTAGGTCTGAATAGAGTTGGTGCTGTTTTTTCTGCCTTAAATCTAGAATCCTATTTCAGAAGTATTCCAGTTATTGAAGTTGCCGGCACCAATGGCAAAGGGTCAACTTGTGCCTTTATTGCATCGGTTTTAAATAACGCAGGAATAAAAACTGGTTTATATACTTCACCTCATCTGACCCGCTTTAATGAACGTGTTGAAATCGGTGGAGTAATAGTAAGTGATGAAGAGCTTACCAGTGCTTTTACTGAAGTTCATGAATGCTGTAATGGCATTAAGCTTACATACTTTGAGTACACAACACTTGCTGCTCTGGTTTGTTACAGAAATGCCGGAGTTAAGGCAGCCGTTCTTGAAATTGGACTTGGCGGACGACTTGATGCTGTAAACATTCTTGATGCAGACATCGCTGTTATAACCTCAATCGGTCTTGACCATACCAGAATTCTGGGTGATACCATAGAGAAGATTGCATTTGAAAAGGCTGGTATCATAAAAAAAGACAAAGTCTGCGTTACAGGCATTGTTGAGGATAAGGTTAAAGCCGTAATTAAAGAAATCTGTGCCAAGAATCAAGCGGATGTCTTTTTTGAAACAGATGATTTCAACCACAGCTTTGATGAAAAGGTTTATACCTTCATTGATGCTAATGGACAAAGAAAATATCATGCACCAAGAATACCGGAAATCTGTGTTGCATCTTCCTTAAAGGTTATAGATCTTTTAAAGCAAAGAGGAATAGTAATTTCTGATGAGGATATCAACAGAGCTTTAGATACGACAGCACTTCCTGGCAGAATGCAGAAGGTGCATGAAAAACCTTCAGTTTACCTTGATGTGGCTCATAATCCACCGGCAGCTGTTCACTTAAGAGATACCCTGAAAAATAAGAACAGCAAAGGTAAAAAAATAGCTGTTATAGGAATGCTTAAGGATAAGGATATTGAATCGGTGCTGAATATATTAAGCGGTTCTTTTGATTCATATCATGTTGCTTCCTTGCATACTCAAAGAGGCGAACATAAAGACAGACTTAAAAAAACTTTAATTTTGTGTTCTGTCCCTCAGGATTTGGTAAAATCATATGATTATGTAGAAGAAGCACTGAATTGTGCATATTCAGAAGCTTCTGCAGATGACGAAATATTCGTATTAGGCTCCTTTGTAACAGTAAAAGAAGCTGTAGACGCTTTAGCAAAAAACAATTATCAGGAAAAATAATGAATTTATCTAATAGTTTAAAAAACAGAATCGTAGGAATACTGGTTTTATTATCTATAGTACTGATTTTTATTCCTGCTCTTATGTCTCGTGAAAATACTGATCCTGCTCAGTCAAATGTGCAGTCTATTGCCATCACCAAGGATGGCGCGGTTACTGATGAGAGAGGCCAGCTCGTTTCAGCAAATGAAAGAGATTATTCAGATCTTTTAGATCCTATTGATGATACTGTGGTAACTCCATCTAAGGAATCTCCATTTGAGATAGCTAAAAACAATGCCAGCAAGGATAATAAAAAACAGGAAAACTTTGAACTTGCTGTACCAGAGCTGGAAGATGCTATTCCTACAAATACAGCATATGCTAGCGAGGCTTTAAAAACTCAGGAAACTTTAACTTCAAAGAAACAGACTGTTGCTCAGAACAACAGCAATACTGAGGTTTTACGTTCAAACAATTCAAAAAACAATCAGAAGCCAGCTGCCACTAATAGCAGAAACAACACACCCAAAAAGCAGACTTCATCGAATGTGCTTTCATCTGGTTCATATGCTGCTCAGTACGGCGTATTCTCTCAGCAGAAGGGCGTAGATACTGCTGTAGCAAATTTAAAGAAATTAGGCTTTGCTCCTGTAACTCAGAGAGTAAATGTCAATGGTAAGGATGTTATCAAGGTTTATGCCGGTGTCAGCAAGGACAGAAAGCAAGCTATGGCTATCGTTCAGAAGTGTTCTGACAAAACCAAAACAAAATGCCTGATTAAAGAGATCTAGGAGTTTAGATGCTGTTATCTGATCTTAAAAGCTATATCGACGATTATCTGGATGTAAGAGAGTTTTCAGATCCATCTTTAAACGGCCTTCAGGTTGAAGGCTTTAAAGAGTGTACCTGCATTGCAACTGCGGCAACTGCTTCTTTAGAAACAATTGATGCGGCTGTTGAAGAGGGTGTTGATACTCTTATTGTTCATCATGGTTTGTTCTGGAAAGGACAGTTAATGCCTGTAGTTGGTGCTTTTAAAGACAGATTAAATTCTCTTTTGGAAGCTAATATAAATCTTCTTGCTTATCATTTGCCTTTAGATGCACACCTTTCAGTAGGAAACAACCGTTATCTGTGTGATGTTTTAGGACTGTCCGATATTGACTATATCGTTCCTGGCAGACCTCAGTCTATTGCCATGCAGGGTATTTTAACTGAGCCAATGACTGTTAAGGAGATTGCTGAGCATTTATCAGATTCCCTTGATACTAGAGTTCAGGTATTAGGAGACTGTGATGAGCAGCTTCTGATTTCTGATATAGCTGTATGCTCAGGCTCTGGTTCTTTCCTTGTTGATGAGAACATGAAACCATCTTTCCATGCTCTTGTAACCGGAGATGTAAAAGAGCAGACATATCATTTTGCAAAGGAAAGCGGTTCTCCTGTATTTGTAATTGGTCACCATGCTTCTGAGCAGGGGGGTATCAAGCGTTTAGGCGATCATTTATCTCGTCACTTTGATATTGAACACCGTCATTTACATTTCTCCATTGAGAAGGCAGCTAAGATCTATGACAAATCCAGTATCTAAAGCAGAGTTATCCAAAGAAGCGATTATGGTTCGTGACGCACTGATCGCACACGGTCTTGAAACACCATGGATCGATAACGGACTTACAACTGCTCAGAAAAAAGAAGTTATTTCCGACTGCATGAGCAAGATCATGCAGACTTTAGGTCTTGATTTAAATGATGACTCTTTAAGTGAAACTCCTTTTAGAGTTGCCAGAATGTATGTTGACGAAGTCTTCTCAGGCCTTGATTACAGCAATTTCCCTAAAGTAAGTGTTTTTGAAAACAAAATGCACTTTGATGAAATGGTAAAGGTAGGAAACATTACTATTACTTCTACCTGTGAACATCATTTCGTGACTATGGATGGATTTGCAAAAGTCGCATACATGCCATCAGACAAGATCATAGGTCTTTCCAAGATTAACCGTATTGTTCAGTTCTTCGGACATCGACCTCAGGTTCAGGAGCGTCTTGCTCAGCAGATTAAAGTGGCGCTTCAGACTCTTTTAAACACCAAAAATGTGGCTGTAAGTATTACAGCAACTCACTACTGTGTTAAGGCTCGCGGTGTTAAAGATCAGACTTCTCAGACTACAACTACAGCTTTAGGCGGTTTATTTAAGTCAAATCCGTCCTCTAGACACGAGTTTTTAACTGATTAAGAAGCATTTATGCGTAAAGAAGACTATAAGGTTGCTCTGATAGTTCCTGTTTATAATGAACACGAAACCATAGACACTTTTTTAGATACAGTATATGAAAAATTAGCCTCAGAACTTAATCATCTTGAAATTGTCTTTGTAGATGACGGTTCTAAGGATGATACTGTTCAGATCATCAGAGAAAAACAGGAAAAAGACAATCGTATCAGTTTGATCTGTCTGTCCAGAAACTTTGGCAAGGAAGCGGCCATGTCTGCAGCTCTTGATCTGGTACAGGCTGACGCTGTGGTGCCTATTGATGTTGATCTTCAGGATCCACCTGAGCTTATACTTGAGTTTATCCGCATCTGGAGAGATGAGAACATTGATGATGTTTATGGTGTAAGAACAGACAGATCAAAAGACACTGTAACCAAGCGTTTTTCAGCTGAAATTTTCTACTACGTATTCAATAAACTGGCCAACAGAATCCATATTCCTGAAAATGTCGGCGATTTCAGACTTATCGACAGAAAGATTATTGATGTTTTAAAACACTTTTCAGAAAGAAAGCGTTTTATGAAGGCATTGTATGCCTGGCCTGGTTTTTCATCAAAAGGAGTCGGCTATTCTAGACCAGAGAGGGTGGCAGGTCGAACCAAGTGGAATTACTGGAAACTCTGGAATTTTGCTCTTGACGGAATTTTTTCCTTTACCTCGCTGCCTCTTAGAGTATGGTCCTACATAAGCGGAGTTGTTGGTGTGTTTGCACTCCTGTTTATGGGCTTAATTATGGTTAAAACCATGCTCTTTGGTCAGGAAGTTCCAGGATATTCATCAATAATGTGTGCGATTCTTTTTTTAGGCGGTGTTCAGCTTATCTCAGTCTGCGTACTTGGTGAATACATCTGCAGACTATCTTCTGAGGCAAAAGAAAGACCAGTTTATATTGCAAAAGAGGTTTACGGACCTTTATCTGCAAAACTTCCTTCCGGCCTTTCAAAAAGTGAGGTTGGTTTTTCATATAATTCAAATATCGACAATAATAAACAGGAAAAGAAGTGAGAATAGCTTTAGGTATTGAATATGAAGGTGGCGCTTATGCAGGTTTTCAGCGTCAGTCAACACTTAAAACCATTCAGGGAGAGCTTGAAAGAGCACTTTCCATCGTAGCTGATCAGAAAATTGAACTTCAGTGTGCCGGCAGAACTGATGCCGGTGTAAATGCAACTGGTCAGGTTATCCATTTTGATACTGATCATGACAGACCTGACAGAGGTTTTATCATGGGTACCAATGGCCATCTGCCAAATGATATTGCTGTTACCTGGGCCCGTCATGTGGATGATAGTTTCCATGCCCGTTTTTCAGCAAGAGCAAGAAGATACCGCTACATCATTCAGAATACTGTCAATCGTCCGGGCATTTTATGCAAGGGTGTTTCCATCTACCAGGGAGATTTTGACATTGAACTGATGCAGAAAGCTGCTGATTTTATTATTGGAGAACACGATTTCTCGTCTTTTAGAGCAGCCGATGATCAGTCCCGCTCATCAAACAGATGTGTTCATTTTGTGAAGATCTTCAGAATAGGACAGTTTATTGTTTTTGATATTGCTGCTAATGCCTTCTTAATGCATATGGTAAGAAATATCGTGGGCTCACTTTTAACCGTAGGTAATAAAACCAATTCTGTTGAGTGGTTCCAGGAAATGTTTTTAGCAAAAGATCGCAATCTTGCAGGTCCTACAGCTAAACCTTATGGTCTGTATCTGATAGATGTAACTTATCCAAACGAATTTAATTTACCAAAACGTGAGTGTTTAGGTCCAATTTGGATGCCATAAATGTTACAATAATTAAAATATATAATTTCTACGAACAAACTAAAGTCATTGTGGATACCTTATGCTAAATCTGCCAAATATTTTGACACTTATAAGACTTGGTCTCATTCCTGTATTTGTAGTTCTGTTTTACTGGCCTACAGATATGTCAAATTTTTATGCTGCAATTGTTTTCGTTATTGCAGCCCTTACAGATCTGCTTGACGGATACCTTGCAAGAAAACTGCAGAAGACCACCAAATTCGGTGCATTTTTAGATCCTGTAGCAGATAAGATCATCGTATGTACAGCTTTAGTACTGATTGTTGAGCATTATTCACTTTACCGAGATGTTCTTTATCCTCATTTAGGAAAGTTTATTACTATACCTGCAATGATTATCGTATCAAGAGAAATCATTGTTTCTGCACTTCGTGAATGGATGGCTGAACTTGGCAAGAGAGCAAATGTAGCTGTAAGCTGGGTTGGAAAATGGAAGACCACCATTCAGTTAGTTGCTATTTCAGGTCTTATCTGGCGTTTCAATGAGTTGATGATTTATGCTGCTGTTACCATGCTTGTCATAGCAACAGTTCTTACCATCTGGTCAATGGTTATGTACCTCAAAGCTGGATGGGAATATATGCAAGAGGATAAATAAGCTTTTTTTAGTTTATTAAAGCAGGTAAATCGGAGGTAAAAAAAATACTTCCGATTTTTTTTATTTAAAATAAAAGAAAAAAATTTAAAAAAACATTTGCTTTTTTAAAATATCTATATATAATGTATTTCGTTTTCAGAGGATAGGTGGCAGAGCGGTTGAATGCAACGGTCTTGAAAACCGTCGAGGGTTTACGCCCTCCGTGAGTTCGAATCTCACCCTATCCGCCACTTTGAAAACAGCTGGTTTTTCACGAAACCACACTTCTTTTTTGGATGGGTGGCAGAGCGGTTGAATGCAACGGTCTTGAAAACCGTCGAGGGTTTACGCCCTCCGTGAGTTCGAATCTCACCCCATCCGCCATTCAAATTTTCAATTTTTCCCATGTTTATATAATTTGAGATATAGAATTTTTGTATCTTCAGTTTGTATAATTCGTTTAGTGACTATTGTATGTGATATATGTCACATTAAGGTGTCGGATAATCTTCACGTTGTCTAATATTTATATGTCGTATAAATATAAATATTACTTTAAATACAATAAGATATGTGTCTAAATAGCGTTTAAATTTAATGTTGAAATTCACATTTATCAAGAAATGTGTGATCAATCTTACAAATTTTATTGCCAATAGTTTTTATTTAAATTTTTCTTTGTATTTGAATAAGATAAACAGTATTTATTGCTATCTCTTCAAGATCTTGTAATGACATCTCAGTATACAGTTAAGTCCTATATACTGCCTATTTATGCTCAATTTTAGATTTTTATAAATCTAATAATTATTCTAGTAGCTTAAAATACATTCAATTCATAACCAGTAATTTTATATTCATATAATTTCTTATGAGTTGTTTTATCGATTCAAAATCATTATGTGAGCAATATCACTCTTATAAGATTACAAAATTCTTTAAGTACAATTATTTTCATAGAATAAACCATCATATTTATGAATTTAGAGGTTCAGATGAAATTAAAAAAACTTGCTCTGGCAGCATCAGCTGCATTGGCCATTTCGGCATTTGCTGTTGGCTGTGGCGGAAAGAAGGTTACTACCAGCATTCAGGGTGCTGATTTGCCATTTACCTGGCAGAATACCACTTTGTATTTTGTTATCACTGACCGTTTCTTTAATGGCGATAAATCAAATGATAACAGCTATGGAAGACCATCTGTAGATTCAGCTGGCTATACCTCTGGTACTTTCCATGGAGGAGATTTTAAAGGTCTTACCTCAAAATTAGATTACATTCGTTCTTTAGGTGTTAATGCTATCTGGGTATCAGCTCCTGTTGAGCAGCAGCACGGCTGGATGGGTGGTGGCCCTATGGGCTTATTTCAGTACTATGCTTATCACGGTTACTGGGCTCTTGATTTCACTTCAATTGATGCCAATATGGGAACAGTTGAAGACTTCAGAACCTTCGTAAATGAAGCTCACCGCAGAGGTATTCGTGTTTTAATCGATGTTGTTTTAAATCACACCGGTTATGCAAATTTAAAGGATATGTGCGACTTCAAGTTCGGCAGAACTAATGATGGAGTTGATCCTTGTGCTGAATGGATCCCAAATGCCAAGGCAGGCGAAAACTACCACAACAAGCCAATCAATGCCTCTAAAGATCCTTCATGGAATCGCTGGTGGGGCGGTGACTGGATTAAGTTTGACGGCTACGGTGAGGGTTGTGGTGCAGATGATGCCATTGACAAGTGTCTTGCATATCTTCCTGACTTAAAGAACTACAGCCTTGATGCTCCTGTTGTATCAGTTCCAACTTTCCTTGAGGAGAAGTGGGCTAAGGGCGACAAAGATCATGACATCCCTGCTGCAATCCCTTACAGAAAGGGTGATATGAGTGTTGCAGAGTTCCAGTCACACTGGCTTGCTTCCTGGGTTGAGGAATTTGGTATTGACGGCTACCGTTGCGACACTGTTAAGTATGTATCACAGGAAAACTGGGGATTATTAAAGAAATATTCACAGGAAGCTTTAGAGAAGTGGCGTGCTAAGAACAAGGGAAAAGATCCTGCAGCTGACTGGACAGATAATTTCTATATGACCGGTGAGTTATGGGCATTTACTAATGATCCTGAGGATAAGTCTGGTTATGCCAGCGTTGGCGGTTTTGATTCCTTAATCGACTTCTACTTCAATCCTGATGGTGTTAACTTAAATACCTGTCTGCTTCCTGATGAAAGCGACTGGGAGAAGTATGCAAAGCTTTATGGAAGACTTGAAGGTAAGCCTGCTTTAGGAAATATGACTTATATTTCTTCTCACGATACTTCTTTATGCCGCAAGAAGGATATGGCTGCAGCAGCTTATAAGTTTGAACTGATGCCAGGCTCAATTCAGATTTATTACGGTGATGAAACAGCTCGTGAAAATGATATGGGCGGTGGTGTAGATCTTGAGATGGGTATCAGATCAGACATGAACTTCCCTGAGGATATTGATAAAGCTTCAGAGTGGGCAAAGGATGTTGCAACTCTGTCTACAAGTTATTCATCAAATCCAATTCTGTCAACCTGGCAGAAGGTGGGGCAGTTCAGATTACGTAATCCAGCTGTAGGTGCAGGTTTACAGACCAAGCTTGAAGACAAGTCTTACTGCAGACAGTTTAAAGATCCATCAAAGAATATCGATAACGCTGTTGTAATTCACTATGGCAAGACTGATTCTGTATTGGTAGGCAAGTGTTTTGCTGACGGTACAGAGGTTCAGGATGCTGTATCAGGTAAAACCTATGTGGTTCAGAATGGCAAGGTTGATGCTCAGTCTGACACCGCGGTGCTTCTTGAGATTAAGAGATAATATCAACTCTTAACTGATAAATATTAAATGCAGATATGGCTGTGTCATATCTGCATTTTTACTTTAATCACTTAAGATTTTGAAATAGATAAGATAATGTTATAATCTGTCAAAATTAATAGGAAGCACCATGAGTTACAGTATCGATAAAACTTTTGAATTTGAATATGGTCACCGTGTATGGAGCCAGACTCTGAATAAGGCATTTTCGCTGGATGATAAATGCATCTGCCGTCATCTGCATGGTCATCATGGCATTGTGAAAATCCACCTTAAAGCAGACGAACTAAAAGACGGTATGGTAACAGACTTCAAGCATTTAAACTGCATTAAGAAGTTTATTGATGATGTGCTAGATCATAAGTTTTTAATCGACAAGAATGATCCTTTGTTTTTATATGAATTTTCAAAAGTAGGTTCTTTAATAGACAAGGGCTTTTATCAGGTTGTTGATCTTGATAGTGTTAATACTTCAAAAGCACTTTTGCCTGAAGTTAAGGATGCTATTTTAGAGATGTATGAGAGTTATGTTATTGTAGATTTCGTTCCTACATCAGAAAACTTCTGTAAATGGCTTTTTGATATCAGCTGTGATCTGTTAAAAGATCTGAATGTAACTGTAAGCTGCGTCGAGCTTTCAGAAACACCAAAATCACACTGTGCCTATTATGCCGGATAAGAAAGCTTTACCTGTTGTTGAAATATTTGACTCTGTGCAGGGAGAAGGGCCATTTATTCATCCGGCAGTCTTTTTAAGAACAGCATTATGCAATTTATCATGCAAAGGTTTTAACTGCTCATTGCCTGCTCCTGATGGCTCTGTTGTTTATGGCTGTGATACCATAAGAGCAGTCTCTGTAAAATTCAAAGACAGTTGGGATTACTTTTCTGATTCAGATTCTCTTATAAAAGCACTTACTGCTCATAAGAGAGTTTATCTTTTAACTCCACATAGAAAACAGGATCTTGTTGTGACTGGCGGAGAGCCACTTTTGCACTTTAACAATCCTGTTTTAACAGAAACTGTAAAGCATTTTATAAATGATTCTCATCGTGTCATTATTGAAACTAATGCATCTGTAGATAAGCCTTACATATATGAAAATGAGATTTTAAAGCTTATTAAAGATTGCACATTCTCGATGAGCGTAAAGCTTGCCTCATCAGGAGAGAGTTTTGATAAAAGAGTTAAGAGAGAACTTATTGATTATTTATATGAAAATTCAAAAGACTCTTATCTGAAATTTGTTGTTTCAAAAGATAACTTTGAATCAGACATTAAAGAAATTTCCAAGATCCTTTCCTCATTAAAAAATGACATTCCTGTATATCTGATGCCTTTGGGCAAAGACAGAGAAGAGCTGCAGTCAAACTGCACATTTGTTCTTGAAAAATGTATTGAGTATGGATTTAACTATACGGACAGGATCCATATCAGAGCATTCAACACTAAAGAGTGTGTTTAACTAAATACACTTTACAGGTTTCTTTAAACCAGCATACTTTGATGCGCTTTTGGCAGCTCCATCAGGAAACAGTTTTGCAAGTTCAATTGAAGATGCTAGCTTCTCATGTCCTAATGATTTGAGGTATTTGATTAGACCTCTGATTGGCGGAGTAGTGGCGTATTCCTCAAAATAATTCTTTACGGTCATAATCACAAGAATATGATCATCTGTAAGGGTAAGACCGTCATTTAAAGCCATAAAATGCATCAGTTCTATAGACCAGTCTCCCTGATTCTGAAGATATCCTTCCTCGTCAGTTTCTATATTTTTATTTTTAAAGACGATCATTATATTTTCCTTTTTTTGCATGATTCTTTGCATAAATAATATCAAAAAATAGGTCACAAAATAATTTATATAACAAATACAATAATGTATATAAAAATTATCTTAATAAAAATCAAATAGTAAGTAAAACTAAAATGTCAGATACGTGCAAAAAATGCATAATATAACTATAATTTATGATGTATGCACGGTAAAGATATGCTTTACATCACAAAAACCTTATTTTATAATAACGTCATAGCATATCTTTATGTTTCATTCTTAACCAAAGAGTCGTTGCAATATATGAATATTTTAAAAACTTTTTTCTATATTTTATGTTCTGCGATCCTTTGTGTCCCTCTGGTTATCGTCATCTGTCAGGGTGAAGAGAGCAAACAGAGTGTTTCTATTTCCTCAGTTTCTCAGTTAGGCAATAACCCTTGTGAAAATGATGATCTTGAAAAATGTCTGATGGCAAGAGATATCAGCTTAAAGAATGAAGACTACGAACAGGCTTTCTCATATTTAAGAACTCTTTGTGAAAAATTCAAAGATTCTGATTCCTGCTATAAAACCTATTCAACTTATTTTTCAATGCATGGTTCGCAGTCTCAGGGCAGTGAAGTTCGTGTGACCCTGTATGAGGTTTTATATTATCTTGATATTGGCTGCAAGCTTAATAATTATGATGCCTGCATGCGAGCCGCAAGAATTTATGAATACGGTGTAAAGCCTGGTTCATCACAGGCCCTTTACGGTTATAACATCGCTTTTGACCCACAAGAAGCAAAGCGTTATTACAAGAAAGTATGTGAATCTGTTTCTGATAATGCTTATGAAGCCTGTGCAAAGATTGTTGATCTCAACAGCTCAATTGGTCCAAGAACAAGAAGAAGCGAAACTATGGTTTCAGATCTTATCAGATAATTGTTTAACAGAAATTTAAAGGACGTTTTATAACGTCCTGTTTTTATGAAAAAGGCCTGAACTTTTGTTCAGGCCTTTAATGTTTTTAATGTATAGGTATTTAATCCTGATGATGGAGAAGATGACGCATCCTCTTTTCTTTGGTATTCAGATACTCTTCGTTGTATGCGTTTCTGCCAAATTCAATTGGGCGTCTTTCTGTTACAGTAATACCGTGAACAGTGATGTCTTCGATTTTTGCTGGATTGTTGGTCATTAAAATAACCTTGGTAAAGCCCATATTCTTCATAATCTGGGCACAAGCTTCATATTCACGACCGTCAGCAGGAAAACCTAACTGCACGTTTGCATCAACAGTATCTGCACCGTTGTCCTGCAGCTTATAGGCTCTAATCTTATTGAAAAGACCGATGCCGCGACCTTCCTGTCTCATATACAGTAAAGCTCCACGACCTTCCTTCTGAATAGCTTCTAATGCAGCACTGAGCTGAAAACCGCAGTCGCAACGCATTGAACCAAATACATCTCCTGTCAGACACTCTGAGTGGATACGGCATAATACAGGTTCATCGGTTTTAAGATCACCTATAAAAATTACAGCATGATCTAAAAAATCGTTTTCTTTGAATACAGTTATATTAAAGTTGCCAAATCTTGTAGGAAGAGCTGCAACTGGTCCCTGAATTAGTTTTGTAGTCAATTTTGATTCCTAATCTTATGAAATCTAAATAATTTAAATATTTTAGCACAAACTTAATGACATTCAAAAAGAGTTAAGTTTTGGAATAAAATAATTCATCAAAAAAAATTGTCTTTTAATCAATAAGATAAATTTTAACTTGCTACAATTTGGGATTAGTTTATATATATTTCATTTTTTTTACTTCAAAAAACGCTTTTTTAAGCAGAAATGTATTTAATATTTTTGAAAATTATTAGATTTATTGTTATAATAATTTGCTTTGTATTTTTAAGGAATTTAATTATGTCAGAAGCTATTGTGATTGCAGTTGATGGTCCTGCTGGTGCAGGTAAGGGTGAATTAACCCGTCGTCTTGCCGAGGTTTTAGATTTCGACCTTTTAGATTCAGGTGCAATTTACAGAGTATTAGGTTATGCTGTTCGTAAAGCTGGTCTTGCTCTTTTTGATGAAGACTCTGTAGTTCAGGAAGCCAAACTTCTGAATTTATCCTTTGAATGCATGGATGATGGTGTTCATGTGCTCTTAAACGGTGAAGATGTATCAAAAGACATCAGAACTGAAGAGGCAGGAAACAATGCTAGCAAGGTTGCTGCATATCCATCAGTTAGACAGGCTCTTCTGCAAAGACAGAGAGAGTTCTTAAAAGAACCTGGCCTTGTTGCCGACGGCAGAGATATGGGCACTGTAGTGTTCCCTAAGGCACAGGTAAAGATTTTCCTTGACGCAAGCGCTGAAGTAAGAGCAAATCGTCGTGTTCTGCAGTTACAGTCAAAAGGCAAAAGCTGTGACTTTGACTCTGTTTTACAGGAGATTAAGGAACGCGATGTCCGAGACAGAAACCGTCCGGTTGCACCTTTAAAGCCTGCTGATGATGCTTTAATTATTGATTCTTCAGATATGAATATTGAAGAAGTATTCAAGATGGCTACTGATTATATTACTCAGAAGACCGGATTAAAGTTTTAAAGTTTTTTTACAAGTGTTGTCATGGAAGATAACACTATTTTTTATCAACTCCCCAAAAGCATGAAGCTCCGGGGCTAAATGGGAAACCTTAATGGAATCATTTGCACAACTTTTCGAAGAGTCCTTAAAGAATGTTGAGACCCGTCCAGGCTCAATGGTTAAAGGTACTGTAGTAGCTATCGACAACGGCTTTGTTATTGTTGATACTGGTCTTAAGTCAGAGTCAGCAATCCCTGTAGAGCAGTTTTTAAACACTCAGGGTGAAGTTGAAGTTCAGGTTGGCGATTGCGTTGACGTAGCTTTAGAGTCTGTTGAATCAGGCGACGGTGAGACTCAGGTATCTCGCGAAAAGGCAAAGCGTAACGAAGCTTGGATCAAGTTAGAAGACGCATTCAACAAGCAGGAAACTGTTGTTGGCTTAATCGATGGCAAGGTAAAGGGTGGCTTCACCGTACAGTTAGGCGGTATCCGCGCATTCTTACCAGGCTCATTAGTTGACGTACGTCCAGTACGTGATACTGCTCACTTAGAAGGCAAGGAGCAGCAGTTCAAGGTAATCAAGTTAGACCAGAAGCGCAACAATGTTGTTGTTTCACGTCGTGCTGTTATCGAGACTGAGAATTCAGCTGATCGCGAGAGCGTATTAGCTAACTTAGCTGAAGGCCAGACTGTAACCGGTATCATTAAGAACTTAACTGATTACGGTGCATTCGTTGACCTCGGCGGCGTAGACGGTTTATTACACATCACCGATATGGCTTGGAAGCGTGTAAAGCACCCTTCAGAGATTGTAAATGTTGGTGAGGAAGTAACTGTTAAGGTTCTGAAGTTCGACCGTGAGCGTTCACGCGTATCTTTAGGCTTAAAGCAGTTAGGTGAAGATCCTTGGGCAAACATTGCAGCTCGCTTCCCTGTAGATTCAATCATCGACGGTAAGGTAACCAACTTAACTGATTATGGTTGCTTCGTTGAGATTGCTGATGGTGTTGAAGGCTTAGTACACGTATCAGAGATGGATTGGACCAACAAGAACACCCACCCATCAAAGATCGTTTCTGTAGGCGCACAGGTACAGGTTAAGGTATTAGAGTTAGACGAAGAGCGTCGTCGTATCTCTTTAGGCTTAAAGCAGTGCAAGCCAAACCCATGGGTTGAGTTCGCTCAGTCACACTCAAAGGGTGAGAAGGTAACTGGTAAGATCAAGTCAATCACTGACTTCGGTATTTTCATCGGCTTAGATGGCGGTATCGACGGTTTAGTTCACTTATCAGACATTTCATGGCAGCAGGCTGGCGAAGAAGCTGTTCGCAACTTCAAGCGTGGTGATGAAATCACCGCTATCGTTTTACAGGTAGATCCTGAGCGTGAGCGTATTTCATTAGGCTTAAAGCAGATCTCTGAGGATCCATTCTCAGATTTCGTTGCAGCACACCGCAAGGGTTCAGTTGTAACCGGTAAGGTTACTGCAGTTGACGCTAAGGGCGTAACCTTAGAGTTAGCAGAAGGCATTTCAGGTTACATCAAGGCTTCAGACCTTTCACGTGACCGTGTTGATGATGCTACTACTGTTGCTAAGGAAGGCGACGTTATCGAAGCTAAGTTCGTAAGCGTAGACCGCAAGACCCGTCAGATCACCTTATCAGTACGTGCTAAGGATGAGGCTGAAGAGAAGGAAGCTTTAGATACAGTTAATCAGAAGGCTCAGGAGCCTACTATGACTGCTATGCAGGCTGCTTTCGAGTCAGCAAAGAACTAATTCCTAAAGATTAGTTACACATAAAAGAAAGGAGGTGCTAAATTGCACCTCCTTTTTTCGTCTAATCAGGTAAATCAGCTAATAAAATGTGCACCCTGAATCACTGCTCCAGTCTTTGAGTAGTTTTCAAATCTGACTTCTTTATGAAGTTCAATTTCCTTTTCAAGTTCTTCTCTGTAGAAACAGAAGTTTCGCTGACTGCTCTGAATTTTACCGTCATTGCAAAGAACATTAACTTTAACTTCACCAACGCTGATAACAGCTTTATCTGTAATGGTAGAGTGTGTCTGTGAGTCTTTAAAGGCAAAATCAGCTCCGAACAGTTTGATAGTGTGTGGCTTTGCCTTCAGAGCCAGGGATACCGCCTCGTTTAATACAGAACCGTAGAAGATAAGAAAGTTTGCTTTTTCCTTAGGCAGAAAATCAAGAATTTCTGTATTTTCCGGTTTAAATATAAAACGTTTTTTTCCGGTGAACTTCGTAATAAGTTCTTTTTCTGATGTTGCAGAGTAAACAAGTGTGGAATTTTTATAAAAATCAAAATCTTTAAAAATTGAATTTTTTAGGTTTTTGTATACCCATATATCACAGCTTACAACATAATCTGGGATAATGTGATATTTTTCAAGGCAGGCTAGAGATGCGTCTACTGCAATAATGGTATGGCCCTGTTTTTTTAATGTTTTTACTGTCTCTATATTGTCTTCAAGCGAAGGTCCTGCTGCTGTTACGATTACAGTATCTGTAATGTCATTCAAATCATCAGTATCTAATAACTTTTCGTTTTTTAAAAGCTCATAATTATTCTTTAAGGCAGTTTCAATCAGCCCCTTGAAGACTCTGTTGAATTCCTTGATTGAAAAATCATTATCAAGATAATTCATAAGTCGCATCTTTAGAGAGTTAAAGGTTTTGGGATCAATATAAAGTTCAGGAAATGAGATAACAGCGTTATTAACTACTTTAAGTCTGTCCTCGGGAACAATGAAATTTATATTTGGTACGAATAATTTGTAAATTTCATCATCAATACCCAAAAGTGCATAAAAAAGGGCTGGGTTTAATAAAACTACATCAATTGATGCTTTAGGATTTTTATTTAATATAGCTCTGATTTCATCACCGATACCAAATCCATAAATGGTAATCTTCTGTTTTAGATTCAATAAATTAATGCGTTTTTGAGCATAACCGTCTCTGTTATGATGGGAGCATAGCTGTCTGCCATCTACGGTAAGTCCAATTTCTTTGCCTTCATCGATAAAAATTTCATATTCAGTTTTTAAAGAAAAAGCATTAAGTGCAATTGCAAGATTACTGTTAAATGCTTTTAACTTACTGAAATTATTGTCAAAGATATCATTGCTCATAGTCTTTATATCGAAAAAAATCTTGATAAGTGTCATATTTGACACTAAAAATATTACAAAAAAGTGGTCACATGTCAAAATTTTATTAAAAAACTTGACGTAATAGGCAAATTTGTCCTTTAATTACAATAAGAAAATATACATCTTTGCTAATATATATAGCATATAGATTTTATTGGAGACTTTCTATGACTCGTGCTGAACTTATTGAAAAACTCGCTAAGACTTTTCCATATCAGAATCCTGTAACAGTTGACAATGCAGTAAGAGAGATTTTTGAAATTATGATTGAAACTCTTTCTGCTGGTGATCGTATTGAAATTCGAGGCTTTGGCAGTTTTGAAGTTCGTATTCATGAGCCACGTGTAGCTCATAATCCTAAGACTGGTGAGCAGGTAAGTTTATCACGTCGTAAAGTGGTTCACTTCAAGCCTGGTGTTGAGCTTCGCGACAGAGTAAATTCTGTTAAACTTAATTAGTTTAAACTGACTTGATTATTACAGTGCACAACAGAGCATGCGTTATTTTTCGTATGCTTTGTTGTGCACTGTGTTATTATAGATATACGGTTACTAAGGATATAAAATGATTAAATTCTGGTTTTATGCAATTGTAATGTTGCTGCTGATTTTCATTGGCCTTACAGTAGGAAGCGCCAATGATTCAATGATCGTATTTGATTTTCTCATAGTAAAAGCCAACATATCTGTTGCAACAGTACTTGTTATTGGTGTTGGTTTTGGTTTTGTGCTGGGTGTCTATGCATGTTTACTTTTATGCCTCAAGCTCTGGTTTAAGGCTAAGTTAACTCAGGTATCTTTAAACAAGCTTAAGAAGCAACAGGAAAATACCAGCAAAGAGGTTGGTTAATTATAAGTTTTCCATAAGGATCTTTTGGTACAATAGTGTCATTGAGGTTTTAATTCTGAATATGACGCGCATCAGTTTAGATGTTTATAAACAGCGTTTCACAATTTACAACAGCTATACATAGAATAAAAGATGTTTGAATTATTGTTTTTACTTTTACCTGTTGCAGCCATTTATGGCTATTATATGGGTAAAAACTCTTTAAATTCAAAGAGGCAGGAGAGTAAAACTCAGCAGTCAGCCAATTATTTAAAGGGTTTTGACTATCTGCTTAATAACAAGCAGGAAAAAGCTGTTGATAAGTTCATTGCTTTTTTAAACAGTAAAGATCCATCTTTTGAATCATCACTGGCTTTAGGTAATCTTTTCAGACAGCGCGGAGAAGTTGATAAAGCTATCGCTGTTCATGAAAAGATGGCTACCTTTGAAGATCTTGAGGATGCAGAAAGAGAGATTTCTCAGCTTGAATTGAGCCGTGATTTTATTTCAGCAGGTTTTCTTGACAGAGCAGAGATGATTCTGTTGCAGTTAGCTGAAATTCCAAGACAAAGAGAAACTGCAGCAAAACTCCTTTTAAGTGTTTATGAAAAAGAGCAGGATTTTAAAAAGGCTATTGATGTAGCCAACGAGTATTCTGATTCTCTTGGTAATTCTGTCGATAAGTCCTTAAGCCAGTATCACTGTGAAGTTGCCAAATCCCTTATTATGCAGGGTATGAAAGATCAGGCAGAAGATGAACTTAAAGAAGCAGTATCCTGCTATGACAAGTCTGTCCGCGCACGTCTTGAGCTGGCTGATTTATATATCAGAAACAGTGATTTTAATGGTGCCTATAAGCTTATTAAGGAAGTAAGTTCAATCAATCCTGATTCTGGTATGATTTGTCTTGAAAAACTTAAGAACTGCTTCCCAAACAAGGCCGATCCTAATTACAGATTTGCACTTGAAGATCTGGTACACAGAACTAATTCAGCAGAAGCCATGGTTGAGCTTGTAAGAACAGTTGAGCTCTTATCCGGTAATGATGATGCCCAGGCTCAGCTTATGAGCTTTACCAAGATAAAATCAAATCTCAAGCTGTTTTCTGAACTTCTTGATCTGCGATCCCACAAGGCTGATTCTGTAGCAAATGAGTCAATTCTGCAGATTAAGTCACTGCTTGATGCTGAGATTTCATTAAATAACAAATATGTCTGTCCACATTGTGGTTTTGAAAGTAAGATCCTTTTCTGGAACTGTCCTTCATGCCGCAGATGGGAAAGTATGAAACCTAAAAAAGGCCTAGACGGAGACTAGTTAATGTCAGATCCAAAAGTTATTGTTGCTCTTGATTATGATGATGAGAAAAGTGCTTTAGATTTTGTATCTAGAGTAAATCCTGATATTTGTAAACTAAAAGTAGGAAATGAGCTGTTTACAACTGCAGGCCCATCTCTGGTTTCAAAGCTTTGCGATAAGGGCTTTAAGGTTTTCCTTGATTTAAAATATCATGATATTCCTAATACAGTGGCAAGAGCCTGTGAGGCTGCAGCAAAATTGGGAGTATGGATGGTTAATGTCCATTCATCTGGCGGTCCTGTTATGATGCAGGCTGCAGCTGAAGCCTTATCAAAATATGAAAACCGTCCGCTGCTCATTGCAGTTACTGTTTTAACATCTATGGATAAATCACAGCTAGGTTCTATCGGTCTTGATATCGAACCTAAAGATCAGGTTTTAAGACTTGCAAAATTGGTTAAGGACTCAGGTCTTGACGGTGTAGTTTCATCAGCTCAGGAAGTGTCTTTAATTAAAGGGGCTGTAGCTTCACCATTTATCTGTGTAACTCCTGGCATTCGTCCTGCTGGTGCTGCATTAGGCGACCAGAAGAGAGTTATGACACCATCTGAAGCTGTAAAGGCTGGTTCTGATTATCTGGTGATTGGAAGGCCTATCACCAGATCTGATGATCCTGTAAAGACTCTGGAAGAGATAAATTCAACTCTGTAACAAAAAAATAAGAAGCTTTAAAGCTTCTTATTTTTTTACTCTTTGTCGATAAGGTAATGGTTTTTATCTGTGATGTTATCTCTTTTCATCACTTCAGCCATTGCCTTTGGAATTTTACCCTGACCTGACCATAGATACATCTGTCCATCAATTCCCTCATATTCATAACGGGCTTTCATCTTTGGTCGGTTAAGCTTTGTCTGAATGCCTTTTAAGGTGGCGAGATCTTCAATTGTGAAATTGTGATTATCAAGATCGTTTAAAAGTCCAGATAAAAACTCCTGTCTTTGTTTTTCTGCCAGCTCTTTTGCTGTTTCTTCAGCTTTTACTTCATCTCTTAATGCAGCAAGCTTCTCAAGAATAGAAGAAATTTCAGAAGAACTTGCCTCTTTAAAAAATGCTTTCAAATTTCTTGGATTTTTTAAGTATTTGTAGTCCATATCATATTTGTCGTGTTACGAATGTGATATACATAATATATCAGATTTAATGCAGGATATCCCATGAAGATAGTAATTATGCGACACGGCGATGCTACATTTTCAAACTCTGACAGGATCCTTTCTGAACAGGGAATCGAAGAAGTTGAAAAAATAGCTTCTTATCTCTCTAGCATCGTGAAAATTGACAGATGTCTTTGTTCTCCTAAAACCAGAGCCATGCAGACAGCAGGCATACTCAAATACAAAGTGTTTGATTGTGACGTTGAAATTGAGAGAATGCTCACACCTTCAGGCGATCCAGTTTCACTGGTGTCTTATCTTGATGCAATTATTAAACAAGATAAAAATCTATTAATTGTGTCACATCTACCCCTTGTAGAGCTTCTTGCATACGAATTGCACAAGCGGATGAAGGCTCCTCCTTTATTTGATACAGCATGTGCTTTAGTCCTTGACTATGATGGGAAAAATGCCAATTATGAGGCCTTTGTATCTCCTGAATTCGGCATTGAATATCTGATATAATGACACAACAACATGATCTAAATCACTATAAACTGTCTGATTTATTAAAAATTATTAAGATATTCTTTATACACATAAAATTATTTTATTTGTATTTAAATTAAATAATTTGATTTGTATAGTATAATGACAATGATGTTATATTATTACTGATTTTTTGACCTATAATTATAATATCTTAATTATTATAACTATTTTTCTTTTATCTATGTCGCAGCAAGCATGGATTTTAAAGAGGGCAAAAAATGAGAGTATTTAAGAAATACGCACCTAGACAAATCGCCAATTATGTTGTTTCTTTCTTTAAGGGACAGTTCACAATTGAAGGAAAGGGAGTTTTTGAGTTTGACTGCGGTAAAGTTGTTATCACAGTTCAAATGGATGAAAACACAATGAAGATGTGCAAGGAGATTAATGATCATGTATCTCTTATGGCACACAGAGTACCAGTCGAACAGTACGTTTAAGCTAAACTCATTTTTTGAAAAGACCCGGCTATACAGCTGGGTTTTTGATTTTCTGCATCCTAATAATGCAATTTGCAGTAAGTCAAAGAGTAAATATCGTTTATTCAGTCTGATATGTTTCTTATGATATAATTTTGTAAACCAATTTTAAATAAAAGCTTTATATGTCGAAATTAGAAAATAATCAGGCAGTAGCTCAAATTCATCAGATGATTGATGAATTGCCTTCTAATGAGCAGATCAAAGAGGATATCGTTAACGAACTTTCTACAGTTCAGGATGTTGTAAGGTATCTCGTTTCATGTTTTTCAGCCCACTCAATTTTTGTAGGTCACGGAACAGATAATTACTGGGATGAAGCACTTGAGATCGTTCAGGCTGTTATTCATCTTCAGCCACCTTGCGATGAATCTACCTTAAATTCAAAACTGACCAGAAAAGAGCGTTCTTTAATTGCAGATATTGCTATTGAGAGAATCGTAAACAGAATTCCAACCCCATATCTTACTCACAGAGCCTTCTTCTGCGGTAAGGAGTTTTATGTTGATGACAGAGTGATTATTCCTCGTTCACCAATTGCTGAGCTCATTGAATCTGGTTTTGACCCATATATTGACAAGCGTCCTGAGCGTGTACTTGATATGTGTACTGGCTCTGGCTGTATTGCAATTGCAATTGCGTTGCATTTTGAGGGTCAGGTTGAGGTTGATGCTGTAGACATCTCTGATGAGGCTTTAGAAGTTGCCAATATCAATATTGAGGGCTACGGCCTTGAGAATGTGGTTATTCCAATCAAGTCAGATCTCTTCAAAAACCTGCCACAGGGTGACAAGTATGATGTGATCGTAGCAAACCCTCCTTATGTTGACAGCTACGATTTAGCTACCATGCCAGAAGAGTTTTACTGTGAGCCTGATCTTGCATTAGGTTCTGGTGATGATGGTCTTGATGTTGCAAGACGTCTTTTAGTTGAAGCTCCGGAATTTTTAAATGATGACGGCATTCTGATTATGGAAGTAGGTAACTCTGAAGAGAACCTTATTGATCTGTTCCCAACAGTTCCTTTCCATTTTGTAGATTTAAAGCGTGGCGGAACCGGTGTATTTATTCTTACTGTAGAACAGCTTAGAGCATATCATGAAGTATTTGCCAAGGCTTTAAATGAGGTGTCAGATGAGCGGTAATACCTTTGGTAAGTATTTTACAGTTACCACCTGTGGTGAAAGCCACGGTAAAGCTTTAGCTGCTATTGTTGATGGAGTTCCTCCTTTAATTGAGCTTGATGAAAGTGTAATTCAGCCAGATCTTGACAGACGCCGTCCTGGTTCAACCAGATACGGAACTCCAAGAAATGAAGCAGATCAGGTTAAGATTATCTCAGGTGTTTTTGAAGGTAAAACTACTGGTACACCTATTGGACTTATCATTGAGAATACTTCACAGCGTTCTCAGGATTATTCAGCAATCATGAATTCTTTCCGACCTGGTCATGCTGATTACACCTATTTGTTTAAATATGGTATTCGTGATTATCGTGGCGGTGGAAGATCTTCAGCTAGAGAAACAGCCATGAGAGTGGCTGCAGGTGCTGTTGCCAAGCAGGTTTTAAGAAAACTTTTCAATGTAACTATTGATGGTTGCGTTACCGCAATTGGTGATGTAAATACCGATAAGTATGATCCTAAATGTGCTCTTGAAAATGAGTTTAATTTTGCTGATGCATCCAAAGTTGATGATTTAAAGGCATTATTTAAAGATCTTGCTGCCACCGGCGACTCTGTTGGTGCTGTAGTTGAGGTAAGAGCTCATGGAGTAAGAGCTGGTATCGGCAATCCGGTATTTGACAGACTTGATGCTGAAATTGCTAAAGCCATGATGGGGATCAATGCTGTTAAGGGTGTTGAAATTGGTGATGGTTTTGAAATGGCTAGAATGAGAGGTTCACAGGCTCGTGATGAACTTACTCCTGAGAAGTTTACCTCAAATCATTCTGGTGGAATTTTAGGTGGCTTAAGCTCTGGTCAGGAGATTAAGGTTCGTATGGCATTAAAGCCAACTTCATCAATTCTTGTTCCTGGTAATACCATTGACAAGGATGGCAATGTTACCTCTATTGTGACTAAGGGAAGGCATGATCCTTGTGTAGGCATCAGAGCAGTACCTATTGCTGAAGCAATGCTTGCCATAACTGTCCTTGATGCGATTATGGCTGATAAGGCACAATGTTTTAATGTTGATAATCGTTGTTTTGAAATACCTGCTGAATAAAATAAATTGAAAAAGTTATTTCTGTCTTTACTGGTTTATGGTGGCTGTGCCCAGGCTGCCGTTATTTACGATCATGATGAGACTTCTCTGAATGTAGGTGGTTTTGTCAAAGCGGTCATGTATGATGGAAATAACTATAAAAAGAATCTTGGCAGAAACGCCAATACTCTTGTAAACAGCTCAAGATTTAATATTTCTGGACAGCATCGTTTTTATAAAGATTTTTCTCTTCTTGCCTTTTCTGAATGGAATATGCCAAACGGTCGTGGTTCAAAGGAGAGTCTGAGTTCCCGCGATCAGTATCTTGGTATCTCATCTAAAAAGTACGGTAAGCTGATAGTCGGAAAGTTCACTGATTTTAATACAACTGTCTTAGGAATGACTGGTGTGAATGACGATTTTGGCTCAATACATCGTGGCGATACATCTGGTGATCGCAGATCTGGTCAGATAAAATATCTTTATGATAATAATGGATATACTTTCGGCTTAGGTTATCAGACATCTGCTGATTCCGTTCCTGTTGTTGGTGTAAAGGATAATGTCAAATCAGGATATTCAGTTCTGCTTGGATATACTTTTGATGATGTTCATGGTAAACCTCTGGCTATTAAGACCTCTTATTCATTACTCAATTCAAAAGATTTTGATGATGAAAAATGGGGGGAGGAAGATTACCTTCAATTTTCAAAACTAAAACAGATCTGTGCTGGTATAAGCTGGGGCAGAAAAACAGAAGGTCTTTATTTAGCTGCTGGAGTGGACAGATATATTTTGCGTTACACCTATCCTGATAATATCTACAGCAGTGAATTTATAGATGATATTGAAGATTACTATAACGACGTTGATGTTGATCCTTCATTCTATTCCAAGATTGGTGCAAGGATGGATGTTAGAGGTCTTGATCTGGCAGCCGTGTACACCTTTGAAAATGGTATTCAGACAGTCGCAAGTTTTAACATATCAAATTACAAATATTATTTTGATGGGGTAATCGACGATATTGATTTTTATATCAGACATCTGATATTGAATGTAAATTATTCTTACAAGAATTTGTATCTGTTCGCTGAATTTGATATACCATTAAAAGTTACTGGATTTAGAGATCCGGATGAAAAAGAGGATTTGTGTAATTTATTTGAATTAAACACCAAAACCACTGCAGCATTTGGTGCAAAATACATTTTCTAGATAATAATCAAGCAAAAAAAACTGGCATTAGCCAGTTTTTCTGTTTCTGCAATGAGGACTTTACCACTTTTTCTTATCACCAAAGATTTCATCAAGATCTTTCTTATCAGCACTTTCACCTGCTTTATCATCTTTAGCAGGGGCTTTTTTGGCAACCTGATTTTCTGCATTAAGTCCATTGAGAATGTTAGTTAAGAGATCTTCTTTTTCTGTCAGCCAACCGTCTTTTACACCGGCAGCTTTAATAACGGAAAGACCTTTGTCGATCATCTGCTTGCATGAACCAACCTGATGCATACGCTTCATTTCAAGAACTTTCTGAATAAGGTTGGAAATATTCACCTTAAGCGCCAGAATATACAGTCTTCTGTCTTCCTTGTTCAAGAGGGTAGGATTTAAAGGAATACCTGAGGCCATTTCTGATTTTAAGATACCACGCAGACGACGGATTGTTCTTAACTGCGCAATTGCCATCGCATCGTTATCAGGAGTTTTGAATGTATTGTTTTCCTGATAATTGGTTTTGATTTCAGCAATAATTTTTTCCTCAGAAGCAATGCGATCTTTAATTTCTTCGCGAGACTTCTGATCAATTGCTCTTTTTCTTAAAGCACGGATAATTCTGTAATGGAGAACAAGAACCAGAGTTTTTGAGAAGGCAACCTGAGACTGGTTTAAGAGTAGCTCTTCGCATTCGCCAATAATGTTTTTAGCCTTATTTGAAATAAGGCGTGCATCTTGTTCTCTGCGGTTTACATAATCTGAGTACATGTTGAATATGATCAACAGAAATGTTGCCAACAGTACAAAGATAACAGCTACGGTAATAAACATAATTAACTCAAAATTCTAATTTTTTTATTCTTTATATATTATAACGACTTTATCTCAATTTAATTTAACTTTGATCACTATTTTTTATACATAAATGCGATAAATCAAATATTTGAAAAAAACTACATGATATCACTACCATACTTTGAATAATGAGTTAAAATTAAAAT
>ONCB01000080.1 GCA_900316175.1 uncultured Succinatimonas sp. | reverse complement strand
TTATAGAATAAACCTGCTTTATGGGGGTTCGGTCCTCGCGTACTTGATAAAGGATTAATTGGTCAGGTTCGGAAGGAAGCAGCCAGGTCTTTTACTCAAGGTACCGCGATGTGGTTGGATCCCCTCCCAAAAGATGGTATTTGCTATGGATACTAATTCACCCGTCTACTCAAGTCTTCAGGAACTTCTTGTATCAAAACAGGTTTTTAAAGACAAATCTGTAAAAATCATCAAACTCATTTTAAAGATGGAGCATACTCCTTCTTTTGCAATGCCTGGTATTTTTGTTATCAACAGACCAAGAGGCTTTGGTCTTTCTATTGTAGGTCATGCCATTGAAAAACTCGTATCCAGAGCAATTACTGATGATCAGATAAACAAGCTCGATGATATTGCTCTTTTAGATGGTGTTCCTCGACGCAAAACCTATAACATAGATTTCAAGCATTTCAAGGCCAAAAACATCAATGAATTCACGCAGAACCTGCTTGAAATGCTTCAGGATATTTTCTGGAAGAATCACATTGAAAGTCAGTTCTCACAGTATGAGACTCCAAAAAGCTATTTTACAAGACTGATAAAGGGTCTTAAAAAAATAGGTATGGATATGGCTGGCTCTGAAGATTTCCAGGAGATGTGCTTTATCATCGATAATTATGATGTACCTCTTCAGGTTGCATCAAACTTTTCAGATCCTCTGATGGTAAATGAAGCCACCTCAATTTATCTTGATATGCTCAATGCTCTTAAGTATGCCAGAGACAGCATCAAATGGGTTTTAATGACAGGTCATATCAAATTCTCACTTGCAACTGAGTTTTCAGAAGGCCTTCCTCTTGCCTACGACCTGTCCTCAGATCCAGATCTGTCTACCCTTTTTGGTTTCAGCAAAGAAGAGGTTGGCAACATTTTTAAAACTGAAATTGAAAAGTACTGTGAAAACTATGGTTTAACCGCAAATGAGTATCTTGATATTCTTGATAAATGCTATGGCGGATTCAGTTTTTCAGACAGCCTTAACAAGATGATCTGCCCTGCAAGCATCTACCATGTTATGAATAACAATGGTCAGATCTTTCCTTATTCTGCAGCAGGAAAATACGCATTTTTGCAGAAGGTTCTTTCAAACAGTAAAGAAAGCCTTGACTGGCTTTATAACAAAGACGGTCAGGATCCGGTTTTCTCTGGATTTATCGATACTAACGGCGTAAAAGGAAAATCCATTGGTACTCTGCTTGTACAGCTTGGTTTTGCAACAAGACAAAAAGTACTTTTAAATACAGCGGAGAGCTTTACTACCTGGAGATATCGCTTTAATTTCCCAAATCTTGAGATGAAGAAAACCCTCAATGTAATCATTGGTAAAGAAAAGCCTGATGTTGTAACAGAAGAAATTGATTTTTCTGAAATCTTTGAAGGTGAAGATGAGTAAGGCTGTTGCTTTGTTTGATATGGATGGCACCATTATCAATGGTGACACCAACGATCTGTGCTTTAATGAATTTTTAAAACTAGGTCTTATAACTTCAAAGACAATTGATAAATTGAATGACCTTGAAGAAGAGTTCTACAAAGGAACACTTGATATAAGAGCTTTCTATGACTTCGCCATTGAGCCTTTAATGCATCTTAATATCACAGAGGTTGATGATATCATTTCAAAAATTGTAAAGGAAACGATCCTTCCTCTGACCATGCCAGGAGCCAAAAGAGCGCTTGGTTTTCATAAAGAGCGAGGCGATACCACAGTTATAGTCACCTCAACTATGGACTACGTGGTAAAACACATCGCAAAAGAACTTGGTTTTGATTACTACATTGCAGGAAATGTGGTGATTGAAAATGACCACCTTGTAAAAAAAGTTAGCGGTGTTATACCTTTTCAGCAGGACAAGGTTGTAAGAATTAAAGAACTTCTCTTATCACTCTCACTTACACTTGATGACAGCTATGGTTACGGTGATTCAGTAAACGATCTGCCAATGCTGTCTGTCTGCACACACAAATTTGCAGTAAATCCAAACGAAGTGTTAAGAAAGCATAAGGATATTGATAAACTTAAGATTGTTTCCTGGAAGGAATAATCTTACTCAGATACCTTTTGAACACCAGCCTCAACAGAAGACAATGAATATTCTTTCTTCTTTTTCTTTTCTGAAGCAGTCTTGTAGAGCTTATCGTCTTCTACGGTGTAGAGTTTTTCATTCTTCCTGTCAATGAAGACCAAAGCCATTAGATCTTTATGAAGCTTGCAGTGCTTCTTGTGCTTTACAGGACCTGTAAAAAATCTTGGTTTCTTTGAACCGCATTCCTTATAAAGAACAGCACAACGTTTAGGAGTTTCAAGTAGCTTGTCCTGATTGCCTCCAACCATATCAAAAAGTACAACCGCATAAGCCTCAACAGCGATTGGAGGGTTATCAATACGCAGTCTCTTTCTAATATGCGTAAAGCAAAACAGTTTGACAAGATAAGCTGTAACATAAAGAAAACTGGTTATGGTAAGACAGAAAAAGGTAGGAAGTGATATATATACCCTGCCATCAAGGACAAGGTATAAACAGATACAGGATATTAAGATTGCACTGACAACATAAAAAGACAGATTGAGGCCTCTTTTAACACATGTATCCACCAGATTCGGATTAAAGCGCACACCTGCCTTTAACAGGTATGACTGCTTATATACATTTGGTGGTAAGTCCTTCAAATCTGTCTCCCAAAAATTAGTTGCCTTTAACTTCCTGCCAGAACTTCTTCTCAAGGAAAGTATAAAGCTCTTCTACATCCTTGTTGTTCTTCTGAGTAAGTAAGCTTACTACAAAAATTACAACACATGAAATAATAAAGCCTGGTACTAATGAGTATAGGTCAAGGAAGTTGAAGTATTCCCATACGATAACTGTTACAGCACCAGATATCATACCAAAAACTGCACCAGGAAGCGTCATTTTCTTCCAGAAAACAGAAATTAAAACGGTAGGACCGAATGAAGCACCAAAACCTGCCCATGCATAGGATACGAGCTTTAAGATACCTGAGTTTGGATCCATTGCGATGATATATGCAACAGCAGCTACCAATAAGAGCATGATTCTGCCAACCCATACAAGCTCAGTCTGAGATGCGCTCTTACGGATTAAGCGGTGATAGAAGTCTGCAGTTAAGGTTGTTGATGATACTAACAGCTGGCATGATAAGGTACTCATAACAGCAGCTAAAATTGCTGATAAAAGGATACCTGCAAGCCATGGAGTAAACAGAGTCTGAGTTACGATAATAAAGATCTGCTCAGGATTATCAACAGAAATATCTGGATGCTTTGCAGCAAAAGCTACACCATAGTAGCCAACCATAACAGCACCTAACAGACAGAAGATCATCCATGCAATTGAAATTCTTCTGGCACCGCCCATACCGCGAACAGTAGACGCAGCCATAAAACGAACCAGAATGTGAGGCTGACCCATATAGCCTAAGCCCCAGCCTGCTAATGAAATCAGACCGATAAAGGTTGTGCCCTTTAAGATATTTGCCATATCAGGGCCTTTAGCAGCAACAAGAGCATTAGCCTCTGAAATTGAACCAACATCTGCAATGATGATTACAGGTGTGATTACCAAAGCAAAGATCATTAAAGTAGCCTGCACAGCGTCAGTCCAGCTTACAGCAAGGAAGCCGCCGATACATACGTAAAGAATGGTTGATACAGCACCGATTAACAGAGCATTCTGATAATCAAGTCCAAAAGTCTGCTCGAAAAGACGGGCGCCTGAAACCATGCCTGAAGCACAGTAAACCACAAAGAAGATCAGAATAACAAAAGCTGAAATCACAGCAGTAATTCTCATCTTATCCTTAAAACGGGCTGAGAAGTAATCTGGCAGAGTTAAGGCATCAGATGCATTCTGAGTGAATGAACGCAGACGAGCTGCCACGAACTTCCAGTTACACCATGAACCAATGGTAAGACCAATAGCGATCCATGCCTGAACCAGGAAGACCCATTAAGAGCCAGCCAGACATATCAGATGCACCAGCTGAAAGACCGGTAATTACTTTACCAAGACTTCTTCCACCTAATACATAATCTTTTAAGGATGAAGTAGAACGGGCTGCATACAGACCGATTACGATCATCGCAAAGATATAAACGATAAAAGTAGTAGTTGTTGTAAACATAGTATTTAAAAAAGTAAAAAGTTAATAAATGCTAAAATAGCAAAGCACCTTATTCTATCAAAACAAATACAAGATAAAAAATAATGTATTAAACTTCTCTATTTGCACCAAATTGAGAAAAAGTTAAAAAATCCGATAATTTAAATTTAAAAATATAAGGCAGAAGTTTTCTGAAAAAACAAAAAGTATTTTTGTCTAATGTAACTTAAATAGAAAAGGCCCTCAAATTCCTCTGAGAGCCTTAAAACAAGCTCAAATGCAAAACTATTTAAGTTCGCTTAAAAGAGCACTGTATCCGTCATTTAAGAGTGGGAAGATAAAGCCTGACTTGGCGTTAAGATCAGATCTCTCAATATGGAAAGTGGTAGCACCTCTCTCACGTTTCCACTGATTTACCGCAAACTTGCCAAAGTACTTCTTAACAAAGCCTAAAAGTTCTTCTCTTGAGAATGAAGAATACTCATCAACTAAAGTATCTAAAATTGCCTGTGGAGTTCTTAGAAATTCCTGATGCAGCACATGAATTCTATCTAAAATCACATATGGCATTAAATCACGCTCGTCAGTCTGCTCTCCGCCAGGTCTTAACTCTGCAGTTGGAGCCTGTGCTGAGATATAGGACATATTAGGAACATTAAGCTTTAAGCCGCCAGATACAACCTCAATGCCGTCATCAGCAATATGCTGATTGATCTTTAAAACTCTGCTCTTTGAAATATCACCAATTGGAGACAGACCGCCTGCGGTATCGCCATCCATAGTGCAGTAGCCTACAGCATCCTCTGAGGCGTTGCAGGTTGACATTAAAAGTTTGTTGTAACGGTTTGCAATCATCCAGATACCAGGTGCACGTGATCTTGCCTGGATGTTCTGAAGAGTTAAATCATCCCTATCCCATGAAAGATCATCACCTGGAGTAGTTGAGTTGATTAAGGATACATACTCCTCTACAAGCTTTGCAATTGACCACTCATGATGTCTTGCACCGATATTCTCAGATACTTTTGCAGCAGCGGTTCTGGTTACAGATCCAGATACAGCAGATCCCTGATAAACGGTGATTAAAACTTCCTTCATCATCTTGGTCTTGATAAAGGTTTCTTCATCACAGTCCATAGGAGGAACTTCGAACTTAAGGCCTTCCATTAAAGACTTGTACTCATCATATCCAAGCTCATGCAGGGCTGCTAACTGACCGTAGGCAACACAGGTTGCGCAAAGACCTGAATCAGCACCGCCTGACATGGAAAGAGCAAAGCCATGAGCTTTAGTCTTTAACATCCAGTCAAACTGACCTAAAGCTACAGCTCTAACAATGGTGTCATACTCTGAAAGGTAATTGAAAACACCAGAATTTGCATTAAAGAGATCACAGCGCTTGAAAGACAGGAATGAGCTTCTTGCTACAAGTACGCCTTTATTGGCAATGATAGATAAGCCGTCAAAAATGTCTGATCCGCTTTCGCAGCCTAAAAGATTGGTAGAAACAACAGCAGCATCAATAGCCTTGGACAACACTACAAGCTTCTGCTCACGCTCTACTGCATCATAGAGCTCAAAGCGGTTTGCCTCAGGACAGATTGCAAGATCACAGCCGATTGCAAGCTTGTTGTCAGCATCATTAAAGAGTACACATACTTTGTGTCCGTCAACCTCAAAGAGATTCTGTGAAGAATAAATCTCAGAACCAATAGCAAAGGTTAAGTCATAATTAAAAGAGGTTGAGAAATAGCGAATTCTTGCATCCTTTGAATTATATAAGGAGTGAAGAACAGATACACCTAAGATTCTGCCCTTTTTAATCATCACATAGCCATCATATACACGTCCGTCATTTCCTAATAAAGGAGCACCCACACCAACAGTCAGATCTTCTGGCAATGAGTACTTGATGGTAAGCAAAGCTCTTGTTGCTGCCTTTAAAAGTTCAGGGTGATTAAACATGTCACCACAGCCGTAACCTGAGAGACATAATTCTGGTAAAACGAGTAATTTATGCGCTTTTTGCTTGGCTTTTTCACAAAGTACGAGAATTTTTTCTAAATTTCCGTTAAAATCTAGAGGGGTTGTGTTAATGCGACCTGCAACAAAATAATTTAAATCAGACATAATGTTTCTACCTCAATAGTGAACTATCTGAAAAAAATAGCACATTTTTGGTATGCGAGATTAGATCTGCTCCATATTTGCTCAAAATTGTTTCAAAAAAAGACAAAAAATGACAGAAAAAAAATACATTATTTCAGTTGGCACATGTCATACATTAGGTGCAACCATCGAAAAGGATGGCGTTAACTTTGCACTCTGGTGCCCTGAAGCTGCAGCTATTGAACTGCTACTGTTCAAAGATGTAAATGACGATTCACCTTACGTAATTTCTTTAGAATCAAAAATTTTTAAATCCACCTATTACTGGCACGTAAAGGTAATTGGGATTGGTGCCGGGCAGATTTATGCCTACAGAATTACCAAAGGCATCAAAAACTCTCGTTTTGCAGAGAAATCAATTGAACTTAACAAGGTTTTATTAGATCCGTACGGTAAGCGTGTATTATTCCCTGACGGCTATCGCAGATGGGAAGAGACTGATGAAAAGTCTCTTGTCAGAAATGCGCTTAAAAGCGTGGTTATTGATATGGATGACTATAACTGGGGTATTGATACCTACCCTCGTCATTCTCTTGAAAAAACCGTTATTTACGAAATGCATGTCAAGGGATTTACTGCTGACAGGTCATCAGGTCTTGATGACACCATCAGAGGTACATATAAGGGCATTATTGAAAAAATCCCTTACCTTGTAGAACTTGGTATTACCGCAGTTGAACTGATGCCAATCTATCAGTTTGACATGATGGACGCACGCCCGGGCCTGAGCAACTACTGGGGCTATTCTCCAATGGCTTTCTTTGCCATACACGAACAATACAGCTCTGACCGCTCCATCATGGGACCTCTAAACGAGTTCCGTGATATGGTAAAAGCTCTCCACCGCAATGGTATCGAAGTAATTCTTGACGTTGTTTACAACCATACTTCAGAAGGTGACCACAGAGGTACTACCTACTGCTTCAAAGGCCTTGACAAGCATGGTTATTACATCATCAATAACGGTTATCATCAGAACTTCTCTGGCTGTGGTAACTCACTAAACGCAAACAACCCGGTTGTACGCAATCTGATTATTGACTCTCTTATCTTCTGGCATGAACAGATGCATGTTGACGGATTCAGATTCGATCTTGCATCTATCCTGACCCGTGACAAGCACGGTGCACCAATGAATGACAATTCTACCCTTTTGTCCATTGATGCAAATCCACGTCTTGCCAACGCAAAAATTATCGCAGAGCCATGGGATGCCGGCGGACTTTATCAGTTAGGCGCAATTTCAGGCAGCAAATGGCGTGAGTGGAATGGTAAGTTCCGTGATGACGTCAGAAGTTTCATGCGTGGTGACTGCGCTATGGTAAAGCCATTTGTCAACAGAATATTAGGTTCACCTGATATCTATAATGAGCACAGCGTTGATCCTCAGAAGTCCATTAACTTCGTTACCTGTCATGACGGTTTTACCCTTTATGATCTGGTATGTTACGCTGAAAAGCATAACTATGACAATGGCGAGAACAACAACGACGGCAATAACAACAATTATTCAGCCAACTACGGTATTGAAGGACCTAATGACGATAAGAATCTCGTATCTTTAAGACTTCGTCAGGCTAAAAACTTCATGCTCATTACAATGCTCTCTATGGGTACTCCTATGATCTGCATGGGTGATGAAGTTTTAAGAACACAGAATGGCAACAACAATGCCTACTGTCAGGATAATGAGTTAAGTTACTTAAACTGGGATCATACTCCTATGCAGGAAGAAATGTTCCAGTTTACCAAGGCCTTAATCAAGTATTCAAATGTAGGTCAGAACGTACAGCGCAATATCATCAAAAAGCGCTGTCTTGAAGATGCTCTGCGTTCAGCAAAAATCCAGTGGCACGGTACCAAACCATTCCAGCCAGACTGGTCTGATATGTCACACTCTATTGGTTTCTTGCTGTACTATCCTAAAGAGGCAGTTTACGCATATATCTTCGTAAACGCATTCTGGAAAGATCTTAAGGTTGAGATCCCTCCAGTTCCAGGTCAGTTAAAGAAACACTGGTATCAGTTTGTAAACACAGCACTTGGTAATTCAAAAGATGTATCCCGTTACTATATGAGTACCCGCTATAAAGCAGGAGATATTATTAAAGTAAAGGATCATTCAGTTGTAATGCTGCTGTGTCCAACAGCTTAAATCATAATGAGGTCTGAATTATAAATCAGACCTCTTTTTTTGATGTAAATTGATATGAAAAGACTGCCGTATTCACTTTGTTTTATATTAATGACATTTGTCAAAATGTTTTTCAATCTCTGCTATAAGGTAATGAGTGATGGATTTGAAGAAATATATGTTTATATAGTTCTTATACATTTAACCACTTCAATCTTATTCCTTTACTTCTGTATGGCAAAACGACTTAAGGATTCAGGCAGAACCCCATACCTAGCATGGCTAGCTATTGTTCCTTTAATTGGATGTTTCTATGCCTTGTACATGTGCTTTCCAGCATCAAAATCTCCAGATGGTTTTACCGGCACATTCAAACAAAAGAAAGGACTTCAGGACGGAAAACTTGAATGGAATGATAAATAATAAAAGGTACCGAAGTACCTCTTAAATCAGATAGCGCCTAATATCTTTCTGGCCTCATCAACCTGTTCTGTTTCAGGCATTGGAACATCCTTAAGAGTGTATTCAATACCTAAACCTTCGTACTTGTGTACACCTAAATTATGATAAGGAAGAACTTCCACTCTCTCTACTATTGTCAGTGAATCAATAATTTTCTTTATAGCCTCAAGATTCTCTTTTGAATCAGTAATGGTTGGCACTAGCACGTGTCTAATCCACACAGGCTTTTTAAGCTCTTCTAAATGATATAGACACTTGAGAATATTATCATTGGTGATACCGGTTAAGTCCTTGTGAGCCTTTGGATCAGCATGCTTTATGTCAAAGAGCACCAAATCAGTGTATTTCATAAGCTCATCGAACTTTGCTTTGTACTCATCAGTATCTCTGTATGGACCTGCTGAAGTATCAAGGCAGGTATTTACATCGTTTTCTTTTAATTTTTTAAATAATTCTGTTACAAATTCCATCTGGACCAGAGCTTCACCGCCACTTACAGTGACTCCACCACCATTGCCCCAGTAACTCTTGTAACGTAAAACCTTGGTTGCAATCTCATCCACGTCATGCTCCTCACCTGCATTTAATTTCCAGGTATCAGGGTTATGACAATATCTGCAGCGCATTGGACAACCCTGCATGAAAATAACGTATCTAACGCCAGGACCGTCTACTGCACCGAATGATTCAAAAGAATGAATGTAGCCTTTTGTCATATTTAAATCTCTTTTTATGGACACATACTCAAAGGGCGCCCGAAGGCGCCCTCATCTAAACGCTTATTTTAAGATTACATTGCCTTGTGGCAGGTTCTCTTAATAACGTCCATCTGCTGTTCCTTAGATAACTCTACGAACTTAACAGCGTAGCCAGAAACACGGATAGTGAAGTGCTGATACTCAGGCTTCTCTGGGTGCTCCATAGCATCTAATAACTTCTCAGTACCGAATACGTTAACATTGAGGTGATGTGCACCACGCTCGAAGTAACCGTCCATTACGTTTACTAAGTTGTTGATACGCTCTTCATCAGTCTTACCTAAAGCATCTGGGCTGATGGTCTGAGTATTTGAAATACCGTCTAATGCATACTCATATGGGAGCTTAGCTACAGAATTTAATGAAGCGATTAAACCTGACTGCTCAGCACCGTATGATGGGTTTGCACCTGGAGCTAAAGGCTCACCTGCCTTACGACCGTCTGGTAATGAACCAGTTGCCTTACCGTATACAACGTTTGAAGTAATGGTAAGAATTGAGGTAGTAGGCTCTGAATCACGGTAGGTGTGACGCTTCTTTAACTTGGTTAAGAAGGTCTTTAATAACCATACTGCGATATCGTCAGCACGATCATCATCGTTACCGTAACGTGGGAAGTCGCCTTCAATCTCGAAGTCGATAGCAATACCGTCTTCATCACGGATTGGCTTAACCTTTGCGTACTTGATTGCTGATAAAGAATCAACTACGTGTGAGAAGCCTGCAATACCGGTTGCGAAGGTACGACGAACATCAGTATCGATAAGTGACATCTGAGCTGCTTCATAGTAGTACTTGTCGTGCATGTACTGAATGAGGTTCAGAACATTTACGTAAAGATCTGCTAACCACTCTAATACGATGTCGTAGTTTGCTAAAACTTCATCGATGTTTAAGTACTCTGAGGTGATCTTAGGTAACTTAGGACCAACCTGCATACGGGTCTTAACGTCGATACCACCGTTCATGCAGTATAACAGAGCCTTTGCGAGGTTTGCACGAGCACCGAAGAACTGCATTTCCTTACCAGTCTGAGTTGCTGATACGCAGCAGCAGATTGAGTAGTCATCACCCCACTCAACACGCATTACGTCGTCATTCTCGTACTGGATTGATGAAGTATCAACAGAGATCTTAGCAGCATAATCACGGAAGGTCTTTGGTAACTTCTTGGTGTATAAAACAGTCAGGTTAGGCTCTGGTGATGGGCCCATGTTCTCTAAAGTGTGTAAGAAACGGTAATCGGTCTTGGTAACCATGTGACGACCGTCCATACCGAAACCACCAACCTCTAAGGTTGCCCATACTGGATCACCTGAGAATAACTGGTTGTATGAAGGGATACGAGCAAACTTAACCATACGTAACTTCATTACGAGATGGTCGATTAACTCCTGAGCCTCAGACTCAGTGATTGTGCCTTCCTTTAAGTCACGATTGATGTAAATATCAAGGAAGGTTGCTACACGGCCAACTGACATAGCAGCACCATTCTGAGTCTTGATGGCTGCTAAGTAACCGAAGTATAACCACTGTACAGCTTCGCGAGCATTGTTTGCTGGCTGTGAAATGTCGTAGCCGTAAGAAGCAGCCATAACCTTCATAGCATTTAAAGCCTTGATCTGGTCTGACAGCTCTTCACGCTGACGGATTACGTCGTCGGTCATAGTACCGCAACCGGTATTTGCTAAATCTTCTTTCTTCTGTGCGATTAAGAAGTCAATACCGTATAAAGCAACACGACGATAGTCACCAACGATACGGCCACGGCCATAAGTATCAGGAAGACCGGTAATAATCTTGTTCTTACGAGCAAGTCTCATCTCTGGGGTGTAAGCATCGAAAACGCCCTGGTTGTGAGTCTTGTGGTACTCGTTGAAAATCTGGTCAAACTTTGGATTTGGAGTATAACCATAGGTGGTGCAGGCTTCCTGAGCCATCTTGATACCACCATAAGGCATGAAAGCACGCTTTAATGGCTTATCAGTCTGAAGACCTACAACCTTCTCGAGATCCTTGGTGTCTTCACCGATATAACCTGCACCATAAGCAGTGATACCAGAAACGATTTCAGTTTCCATATCAAGAACACCGCCCTTATTGCGCTGTTCTAACATTAAGTCACTTACTTTGTTCCACAGTTTTGAAGTAGCCTCAGTTGGGCCCTGTAAGAATGAAGCATCACCATCATAAGGGGTGTAGTTGTTCTGAATAAAGTCTCTCAGGTTAACGTCTTTTAGCCAGTGGGTACCAGCAAATCCGCGCCATTGTTCTTTCATTGATTACTCCTAGATTTACTGCTATATATGCAGAAAACTTTTACGGTTGAAAAGCTCTTTTGTAAAGGGCTTCGTTTAAGACAATATAATTATAATGTAGATCTCATTTTTTTAAAGAATATCTAAAAAAATGTGATCAAAAAAAGCCTTATATCAGCGCATAATGCTTATATATAAGGCTTTTTAAGAGTTTATTTATTAAATATGGTTTATAAACTACATTTAATAAATCATATTACGCTACCTGTTTTATTAGAATCTTTCATCATAAAAATTGGCAGCAAGCTCATAAATTCGCTCGCAATCTCTAAGATACAGATTCATAAAATGACCTTCGTACTTGGAGATATCGTCAACATCGAGCATTTTTAGCAGAAGCGGAATATCTTCGGCCTTTGCTCCAATTTCTGAAAAGCTCATTGGCATACCAATAGAGTGCAGGAATCTTCTGAAAGCTGCGATGCCGTCTCGTGCGGTTGCAGCAGGATCATGGAAATTCATCCTTATAGAAAATACATTTACAGCAAATCTGGCAAATCTCATTACATCATGCTTGTAAACATATTCCATCCATGCAGGAAAAATCACAGCAAGACCTGCACCATGAGCGATGTCATATAAGGCTGAAAGCTGGTGTTCTAAATGATGTGAACTCCAGTCCTGCTCTCTGTCTACACCTAAAAGATTATTGTGTGCAAGTGTTGAAGCCCACATCAGATTTGCTCTTGCATCATAGTTTGTTGGATCATTGATGGCTGTTACTGAGTTTTCGATAATTGACTTTAATAGACCCTCACAAAGATTGTCAGTTACAGATACAGCCTTGGAATTGGTAAAGTACCTTTCAAGAATATGTGCAATCATATCAGTAATGCCACATGCAGTCTGATAGCTGTTAACTGAGTAGGTAAGCTCAGGATCAAGGACAGCAAATAAAGGCACATTCAATTGAGTGCTAAGACCTAGCTTCAATACCTTACCATCCACATTATTCTGCACCACGCAGCTTTTAGAGCCTTCAGAACCTGCTGCTGGAATTGTAAGGACACAGCCAACCTTGAGCGCGTCATTTGGTGTTTTCTTTTTCAAAAAGAAATCAAAAAAATCAGTATCTGGATCTTTAGCTCCTATTGCAACAGCTTTAGCTGTATCTATCACAGAGCCACCGCCAACAGCAAGCACAAAGTCAACCTTCTCAGATACAGCAAGTTTTATACCTTCATATACAAGAGCTGCTTCGGGATTTGGTTTTACGCCTTTTAACTCACAAAACTGAATATGCTCTCTATCAAGCTGCTCCTTTACAGAATCTATCAAACCGGATGCGTAAGCTGAGCCTCTGCCAGACACCAGCAGAACCTTTTTAAAACCATATTCTCTGACAATTTTGCCTGTCCTAGAACTAATTCCCTGACCAAACAAATAACGTGTAGGTGCGCAATAATCAAAATTCTCCATACAACCTCAAACAATCAGGAATAAAAAACATTTATTTAATAACTGAACTTTTGCAGTTCAAATTTTTGCCTCAATTGGCTTAGTGATGCGGTCTAGCACCGTATTTGTTGTTTAAAAATCAATTTCTTTACACACT